>NZ_PTSR01000009.1:0-177103 GCF_002965345.1 Escherichia sp. MOD1-EC5950 | reverse complement strand
CAGAAGTGAAACGCCGTAGCGCCGATGGTAGTGTGGGGTCTCCCCATGCGAGAGTAGGGAACTGCCAGGCATCAAATAAAGCGAAAGGCCATCCGTAAGGATGGCCTTTTTGCGCTGGTGCGGAAAAAATGCCGGATGCGATGCTGGCGAGCCTTATCTGTCCTGCGCAGGGTTACGGTAGGGGTCAGCAGCGCATTATTCCCCCCCTATACGCCAGATTCAGTAGCGGATACGGTTTCCCCAACCTGCCCGCTTCCATACGATCGCCTCACCTGCAATCCATCCTTAATATCCGCAATAATTATTCTTCTGCTAACTAAATTCTCAGTTATGGTTGTGCAAGCAAAATAACAAATGTATAACATTTGTCTTACTAAAAAATAAATAACAACCGACAAAAGCATCGGATTATGGCAGGAGAAATAATGGCATGGCAGAAAGCACTGTAACGGCAGACGGCAAACTGACAAGTAGTGATACTCGTCGCCGCATTTGGGCAATTGTAGGGGCCTCATCAGGTAACCTGGTTGAGTGGTTCGATTTCTATGTCTACTCATTTTGTTCCCTCTATTTCGCCCACATCTTCTTCCCTTCAGATAACACAACCACTCAACTACTACAAACTGCCGGTATTTTTGCCGCAGGATTTCTGATGCGTCCAATAGGCGGCTGGTTATTTGGTCGTATTGCTGACAAACATGGCCGCAAGAAATCGATGCTGCTATCGGTATGTATGATGTGTTTTGGATCACTGGTCATAGCCTGCTTGCCAGGCTATGAAACAATTGGCACCTGGGCTCCGGCGTTGTTACTTCTCGCGCGTTTATTCCAGGGATTATCTGTAGGTGGAGAATATGGCACCAGCGCCACCTATATGAGTGAAGTTGCAGTAGAAGGACGCAAAGGGTTTTACGCTTCATTTCAGTATGTCACGTTGATAGGCGGGCAACTTCTGGCATTGTTGGTTGTGGTGGTTTTACAGCATACAATGTAAGATATCGCGCTTAGAGAGTGGGGGTGGCGTATTCCCTTTGCATTAGGCGCGGTGTTAGCCGTTGTGGCGTTATGGTTACGTCGTCAGTTGGATGAAACTTCGCAACAAGAAACGCGAGCTCTAAAAGAAGCGGGTTCAATGAAGGGATTATGGCGCAATCGCCGTGCATTCATCATGGTTCTCGGCTTTACGGCTGCGGGTTCTCTTTGTTTCTATACCTTCACCACCTATATGCAGAAGTATCTGGTGAATACTGCGGGTATGCACGCCAACGTAGCAAGCGGCATTATGACGGCGGCGCTGTTTGTATTTATGCTCATCCAGCCGATAATTGGAGCATTGTCGGATAAGATTGGCCGTCGGACTTCAATGTTATGTTTCGGCTCTCTGGCCGCTATTTTTACCGTCCCCATTCTTTTGGCATTGCAGAACGTCTCCTCACCTTATGCGGCTTTTGGTTTGGTGATGTGTGCCCTGCTGATTGTGAGTTTTTACACTTCAATTAGTGGGATCCTGAAGGCGGAAATGTTCCCGGCACAGGTTCGCGCATTAGGTGTTGGTCTGTCATATGCGGTCGCGAATGCCATATTTGGTGGCTCAGCGGAGTATGTGGCGTTGTCGCTAAAATCGATAGGAATGGAAACGGCATTCTTCTGGTATGTGACATTGATGGCCGTAGTCGCGTTTCTGGTTTCTTTGATGCTACATCATAAAGGGAAGGGGATGCGTCTTTAGTGATGAGCCATTTGCCAGACCGTATAACCGGTGGTGGCACCGGCTACGTCCCAGGCAAAATCTTTCCAGCTCCAGCCGCTCCCTTCGGGGCGGCTATCCCACAGCTCTTTTGACACGCCCAGACTTACAGAGAACATCAACCCGAACATGGCGCTGCGGTCGCGGCTTATCTCCCGATGCTGTGCATATTCATTTCCAGCCGCTGAAAGCATTGCCGAGGCGATAAAGTGTTGCGCTTTATCCTGTCCGCTCCAGCCATCGTTAGCCCTATGGCTGCAACCAGAAAGCAACAATAGCGAACAGGCAAAAAGAATACGCAACGCGGCCTCCAAAAAACAAACCCCGTACAGGACGGGGTTCAGATTACAGGATACGGCTAATTAATCGGTCGATACGGATACGACGCAAGCGACGGATAAGCTTGCGAACCTTCACCGGATAATCGGCAATACTTTGCAGATCGCGGTAGTGCTTAACGATAGTGGTATGCTCGCGGATCAGATCCAACTCTTTCTCACGCTGCGGCGCAAGCTCCAGTTGCGGATCGTGGATCAAAATGGCGTTTTCCAGATCCAGACGCCAGGCGCGAGGGTTCAGGTTATTACCGGTGATCAGCATCCACTTATCATCAACCCACATCCCTTTCAGGTGATAGGTATTGTCGTCATCTTTCCATAACCGGACCACTAACTGGTCAGTATTGACGTAATACTGCAAACGGCTCAGGAAACGACGCAGATTAATCTCGTAGAGATACGGCAGTGCGCCGATAATCTTGAAAGGTTCATCTTCCGGAATGTAGAAGTCATTTGCGGTTTTATCACCGACAATAATTTCGACTTTTTTCCCTTCGCGCAGCAATTGGATGATATTGCGCACGAGGATGGCCGGTAGGTTGAAGTATGGTGTGCAGATGGTCAGTTTTTGCTCGGCACACGGCATAAGATGGAAAATAGTCTTGTTCAACAGACTCGATTTTCCCAGACCCACTAATGGCGTTACGGAGAGTTGATCGTTATCGGCATCGCCCTGGAAATGATAAGCAGCATCACGCAACTCCTGGCGGAACAGGCGGATATCGTTTTTGATTTCCGGGCTTTTCGGACGGTGAATATCATCCAGACGGTTAACACCGCGACCATTCATAATATTCTGTGTAACCCATTCAAACATAATGTCTGACATTTTACGGTTACGGATCAGATGATAGCGGTCGTAGCGGTATTTATCATGCTGATGCAGGTAAACATCGTTCAGGCTGGCACCGCTATAAAGTACGCTATCGTCGATGATAAAGCCTTTAAAGTGCAGAACGCCCAGGGCTTCACGGGTATTGATCGGAACGCCATAAACCGGAACATCTACGCCCGGGTTTTCCTGCGCCATGCGGCAGTACCAGTCAGCATTGGTATTAGATGCCGCAGCGCCAATGCGCCCACGTTGTGCACGATGCCAGTCGACCAGCACCCGCACATCCAGTTCCGGACGCTGCCGTTTAGCCTCATACAACGCGCTCAGAATGCCTTTGCCACCGTCATCCTGCTCAAGATACAGGGCGACAATGCAAATGCGCTGCTTCGCGCTGGCTATTTTTTCCAGCAGTGTCTCCCGGAAGTCGGCGGGAGCGTAAAAAAAATCGACATCATCAACTGATTGAGAAATCTTGGGTAGTTGGGCAAGGTGTTGTTGATGTTTATTACGCTTAAATTTTGACAACATCACAGTGCATTTCTTCTCTGTTCATTGAAGGGTCCTCTGTGCAATGCAGACGACATAAGCGGGCAATAATAACACCAGTCCCGATTAAGTGGTCAACATTTCCAGTACCTTACTCATGATTCCTCGCGCTGGGCAAGATTTAGCGTCAGCCCAACGATCCCCTCTTCGAGCTGGATATCGACGTTAAACCCGAGCTTGCGGGCCAGCGCCACCATGCCACGATTGTTTGGCATCGTAATACCATTCAGACGTTGCAGTCCGTGATCTCGCGTATAGCTAATCAACTTTTCCATTAAGCGTCGACCTAAGCCTAACCCTTTGAGATCCGAGCGCACCAGTACGGCAAATTCGGCATCAATGTTATCAGGATCGGAGATCGCCCGAGTGACGCCAAGGATCTCTTCTTTTTGATCAATACGCCGTACAGCCACAAACGCCATTTCCCGATCGTAGTCGATCTGCGTCATGTTAGCTAAATCTTCATGGGTGAATTCGTTGATCTCGCTAAAGTAACGGTAATAAAGATCTTCTTTGGTGACTCGCGAAATGAATTGCTGAAGTTGTGGCTCATCTTCCGGCAAGATCGGGCGGAACAAGCAACGTTCGCCGTTTTTTAATTCTACCCACTCTTCTAACTGATGTGGGTACGGGCGCACAGCAAGGCAACTTTCGTTATTGCCTTCGAACGGTGCAATATCCACCGTGACATCCAGCGCGGTAAATTCACTGCCGGAAGCCAGTAAAGGGTGAATATCCAGCCGCTGAATTTCTGGGCAATCGACAATCAGGTTGGAAACCTGCACCAGTAACTGGCTTAAGCCCGCGATGTCGAGTGGACGCAGTGCGCTGCGTGCACGAATTTTTTTACTTTTGATTCCCTGAATGACCAGATAGCGAGCCAGATTCATGTTCAGCGGTGGCAGCGCCACGACAGCTTGATCTTCAGGACGCCACTCCACACCGCCTTCACCAAGCATGATCAACGGCCCAAAAACCGGATCGTGTTCCACGACTACACGCAGCTCCTGAGCGCCAGCACGATTAGCCATACTTTGCACCAACAGGCCGTGGATCCGTGCCTGCGGCCAGGCCATTTTTACCCGATCGAAAATAGCGTTCGCGGCTTGCTGGACTTCATTAGCCGTACGTAAATAGAGCATCACGCCCTGAACTTCCGATTTATGCGGAATATCCGGCGAGCGCAATTTCAGCGCCACCGGATAACCAATCTGTTCTGCAATATGCACAGCTTCGGTGCTGTCAGTGGCAATCCAGGTGGGAAGCGTGTTCATGCCATATGCTTGCAGGATTGGCTGAACCTCATGGGTATCGAGCGATGTCGCTCCTTCGGCAATGGCCTGCTGTAGCAGAATATGCGCTTCTGCGGTATTGGAGGTCAGATTGCTGGGTAACGCCGGTGTTTCGCGTAACTGCTTCTGGTTTCGACGGTACTCAACCATATGCATAAAAGCGGTGATAGTTCCTTCCGGTGTGCGATAGGTCGGAAGCCCGGCTTCACTGAATAAACGTCGCGCCTCTTGCGAGGAGTGTTCGCCGCACCAGTTAGTCAGCAGAGAGACATACTTGCTGCGAGGATGATGTTTTACTGCTTCAATTAATGCCTGTGCGCTTTCTGTGGCAGGCGCAGCGGCGCTGGGGGAATGGATAACCATCAGCGCATCAAAATCCTGGCTGTGGAGCAGAATATCCAGCGTTTTGACATAGTGCTCGCTGCTGGCGTCATCGCGTAGATCAAGCGGGTTAGAGATTGCTACATGTTTTGGCAGGGCATCGCGTAGTTTCTGGCAGGCCTCTTCACTTAACGTTGCCAGTTTACCATTGCGCGACCATAAGGCATCCAGCGCCAGTGCGGCAGGAGCAGCACCGTTGCTGATAATCATCAGCCGGTCGCCACGCAACGGACGCATGTGGCTAAGGGTTTCCACCGCCGAAAACAGTTCGTGGGTGTCCTGCACTCGCAACAAACCGGCACGCTGAATAGCTGCATCCCACGCCGGATCCATACCCGCTGTGGTGTTCAGCAATCTTTGCGCCGCCGGACTACGTCCGCTTTTAATCACCAGAATCGGCTTATTTCGCGAGGCACTACGGGCAGCCGACACAAAGCGTCGTGCGTCGCTTAATTGTTCGAGATAGAGCAAGATGGCGCTGGTTTTGCTGTCGCGTGCCAGGTAGTCGAGCAATTCATCAACGTCGATATCCAGGCTGTCACCGAGCGCAATAAAGTATGAAAACCCCATTTCACGCTGTTGCGCCCAGTCGAGGATGGTGTTGGAGACAGCAGCCGATTGTGAAATAAACGCCAGCTTGCCGCGCTTAATTGGCACTGGCGAAAAGCTGGCATTCAGCCCTTGCCAGGGAGCGAGTAATCCCAGACTGTTTGGTCCAAGCAGGCGCATGTTATGGCGCAGAGCGCAGGCGCGTAGGTCTTCGTGTTGTGATGTCGGTGAAGAAAGAATAATGCAGGTTTTACAGCCTTTCTCTCCAAGCTCTTCCAGAAGAGCAAGATTGCGGCTGGCATTAGTACATAGCACTGCGAGGTCAGGAGTAAAAGGCAAACTGGCGATGTCTGGCCATGCCAGCACGCCCTGTACCGCCTTCCAGGCTGGCGTCACCGGCAGCACCGGTCCGTTAAAGCCTCCAGCCAGCAGGTTACGCATCATCAGGTAACCTGCGCGATTGGGTTTCATCGACGCGCCAATTACCGCAATCGATTTTGGTCGCAGTAGTGCTTCCAGTCCTCGCTGACTCATACCGGTCTCCCGCAGAAGTGACCGAATGATTTTAAACGATTTCTAACTGTTCTGCTGTGATACTACCCAGATGTTGCGTTTTTCCTGCCAGATAGCGCGTTTTAAAGCGAGTGAAATGCTCGCCTAAGCCCGTTGCGGCTTTGGTGTCACCCGCCATATCTAAAAGTGCGATGGCTACCTCAGCGGTGCAATATTGGCCTTCACTCTGAGCTTCACGCAGGCGATAGGCAGACAAACGCGAAAGATCGACGGAAATGACGGGAAGATTATCCAGATACGGACTTTTACGAAACATCTTCCGCGCTTCCGGCCAGGTGCCATCGAGCATGATAAATAGTGGTGGCTTACCAGGAGGAGGCGTAAAGATCACTTCTCGTTGCTCATCCGCATATGAGGCAGGAAAAACCACCATTGGCTGATAATACGGGTTTTGCACCAGATCCAGCAGTTCTTGCGATGGTTCGGTACGTGACCATTGAAACGCGACGGTATCTGGCAAGATATCGGCAATCAAACGTCCAGTATTGCTGGGTTTCATTGGCTCGGTGTCAAACATCAGCAAACAAAAGCGGCTTTTTGCTTCCGTTGGGGTGATGGTTGAACAGAGGCATAATTTCTCTGGCAAAAGGCAGCGTTGGCAACGACGAACGCGATTACCACGGGCAAGAAAAGGACGTGTTGCGCGCGCAATACGCTCGGCGCGTAACTGGAGAACAGCGTTTTCGGTCATAAGAGAGCGTCGAAAAAATGCCATTGTCGCAGAGGAGAAAACGGGGCACAAGATGCGCCCCGATAAGATTAAAGAGATTCGTTCAGCCAGCTATCAAACGGTGCTTTCGGCACTGCGCCGTTAAGCATGTCGACAACCTGACCATTTTTGAAAATCATGATCGTCGGAATACTGCGAATACCAAAGCGACTGCTTAATTCACGTTCAGCTTCGGTATTCACTTTTACAAAACGCACTTTACCGCTACGCTCTTGTGCAACATCTTCAAAAATCGGTGCGAAGTTACGGCAAGGGCCGCACCACGGTGCCCAGAAGTCGATCACCACAGGCAGATCGTCTTTCAGCAATTTGTCGAGTGTTTCACCGGTCGCATTAATCACCTCTCCGTCAAACAGGTCGTGACCGCAGCGTCCGCATTTTGCCGCATCGTCAATCCGTTCGTCGGGAATGCGGTTGATGGCCTGACAATGGGTACAAACGGTATTCATAACTAACCTCGGGATGAGTAAGGAGACTTATCGGCAACGACGCCGGTATGTTTCTAATATGTTACATATTATCGAGGGCATTGTTCCAGACAACAATCTGTTTTATTCAATGGGTATGATAGTCGCAGGCTTTGGAACGAAATCATGGCGAACCGCGCGCACTTCGGGTAATCTGCGCGCTTCGCGCAGCGCTGGTGGAGAAAAGCATGAACGATGAAATGAAAAGCAAAAGCGGCAAGGTCAAAGTGATGTATGTCCGCAGTGATGATGATTCTGATAAACGAACCCACAACCCGCGAACCGGGAAAGGGGGCGGGCGTCCAGGAAAATCTCGTGCCGACGGTGGCCGTCGCCCCGCCCGCGATGACAAACAGAGTCAGCCCCGTGACCGCAAGTGGGAAGAGTCGCCGTGGCGAACTGTTTCCCGCGCGCCGGGTGATGAGGCACCGGAAAAGGCCGATCACGGTGGCATCAGTGGTAAAAGTTTTATTGATCCGGAAGTGTTGCGTCGTCAGCGTGCGGAAGAAACCCGCGTCTACGGCGAAAACGCATGTCAGGCACTGTTCCAGAGCCGTCCGGAAGCGATTGTTCGCGCCTGGTTTATCCAGAGTGTAACGCCGCGTTTTAAAGAAGCATTGCGCTGGATGGCGGCAAACCGCAAAGCGTACCACGTGGTAGATGAAGCCGAGCTGGCAAAAGCGTCAGGCACGGAACATCACGGCGGCGTTTGCTTCCTGATCAAAAAGCGCAACGGCACAACCGTGCAGCAGTGGGTAAGCCAGGCAGGTGCACAGGATTGCGTACTGGCGTTGGAAAATGAATCTAACCCACATAATCTGGGCGGGATGATGCGTAGCTGTGCGCACTTCGGCGTGAAAGGTGTTGTTGTGCAGGATGCGGCGTTGCTGGAATCGGGTGCGGCTATCCGTACCGCAGAAGGTGGCGCAGAGCATGTGCAACCGATTACTGGCGACAACATTGTCAATGTGCTGGATGATTTCCGTCAGGCGGGTTACACCGTGGTGACCACTTCCAGCGAACAGGGCCAACCACTGTTCAAAACCAGTTTGCCAGCGAAAATGGTGTTGGTTTTGGGGCAGGAATATGAAGGGTTACCAGATGCTGCGCGTGATCCAAACGATCTGCGAGTGAAGATTGACGGTACTGGCAATGTTGCTGGTCTGAATATCTCTGTCGCAACGGGTGTTCTGCTTGGTGAATGGTGGCGTCAGAATAAAGCCTGATAAATCAGCCGGATGGCAGTTCTGCCATCCGGCATTTTCCCGCAAATTTACTCGCTCTCTGCCGGTAATACAGGTATCCAGTTAATCGGCTTCTCGCCACGTTGTTCCAGCCACTGATTTGCCAGTACAAAATGGTTACAGCCAAAGAATCCACGATGGGCCGATAACGGCGACGGATGCGGTGCTTTCAGTACGTGATGGCGTTGCTTATCTATAATTGCCCCTTTCTTTTGCGCATGCGACCCCCACAGTAAAAACACCACGCCTTCGCGATGCTGATTAATCAGGCTGATGACTTTATCGGTGAACGTCTCCCAGCCGAGGCTGGCGTGGGAATGCGCCTGACCTGCACGTACAGTCAATACGGTATTGAGCAGCAGCACGCCCTGGCGCGCCCAGCTTTCCAGGTAACCATGCGTCGGGCGGGTAAAGCCTGGGATGGTATTTTCCAGCTCTTTATACATATTCAGCAGTGACGGCGGTGTCGCAATACCGGGACGAACAGAAAATGCCAGACCATGTGCCTGTCCAGGTCCGTGGTAAGGATCCTGGCCGAGAATCACAACTTTGACATCGCCCAACTCAGTAAAACGGAAGGCATTAAAGACATCTTTTTGTGGCGGATAGATAGTGATGCCAGACTGCCGCTCACTGGCGACGGTCTGAAGGGTATTAAGAAAATAGGGTTGCTGCTTCTCTTCAGCCAGCACGTCATGCCAGGTTAATTCGTTAGCCATCTCGCTCTCCTGCGGATCTTCAATCCACCTAGCTTAACTGCTTCTTTCTACAGAACAAAATCAAGCTCATTTTTTAGACATAATCGAGTGCAAAAAAATGTAAATTGGTAAAATTTCGCACCCGCATAAGTTGATGTAAAACAATAAAATCTATTTGCGACCACGCTTAGTGTGTGGTTTTTATTGATTTAAATCAAAGAATCAAGGGTGTTTGAGGAGTATATATACACTCAAGCAACAATGGTTTTACCAATTGGCCGCGACAGGCTGACAAATCAAATAATTTTGCCGGGGAGGCATCACATGATTACAGGTATCCAGATTACTAAAGCCGCTAATGACGATCTGCTGAACTCTTTCTGGCTGCTGGACAGCGAAAAAGGCGAAGCGCGTTGCATCGTTGCGAAAGCAGGATTTGCAGAAGACGAAGTGGTTGCAGTAAGCAAACTGGGTGATATTGAATACCGTGAAGTTCCAGTAGAAGTTAAACCAGAAGTTCGCGTGGAAGGTGGTCAGCACCTGAACGTAAACGTTCTGCGTCGCGAAACTCTGGAAGATGCTGTTAAGCATCCGGAAAAATATCCGCAGTTGACTATCCGTGTATCCGGTTATGCAGTTCGCTTCAACTCTCTGACTCCGGAACAGCAGCGCGACGTTATCGCTCGTACCTTTACTGAAAGCCTGTAAGGCTTAAGTAGCAAGATATTACAGAAGCGGAAGAGGGTGACCTCTTCCGCTTTTTGTCTATATAGATAACCATCAGTCAGGCTGGTGGTTATCTATAGACAAAAATAATGCCGGGATAAAACCCGGCATTATTTTTACTCTTCTGTCGTTTGCGGCGGCACGCCTGTTCCGCTTGGTTTGCGGCGCTTACCAATATTTTTGGTATCGCGGTGGCGTTTTTTCACCCGTGGCTTCTCTTTCTCTTTAGCCTTTTTCTTCTCGGCGCGTTTTGCCAGGACTTTCTTCGATGGTTTACCCGTCTGTTTCTCGCTTGGCGCACGCGTTTTCGGGCGTAACTCATCAATGACGCGAGCTTTAATCGGCTCTTCAATATAACGACTAACTTTGCCCAGCAGCAGATGGTCATGGGCTTCAACCAGTGAAATCGCGATCCCTTTACGACCGGCGCGAGCGGTACGCCCGATTCGGTGCAAATAGGTATCGCCACTGCGCGGCATATCGAAGTTAAAGACGTGGCTGACATCCGGAATGTCGATACCACGTGCGGCAACGTCGGTGGCAACCAGCACGTTTACGCGACCTTCAGTCAGACGCTTAATCGCTTCATTACGCTTGCCTTGTACCATCTCACCTTCGAGATAGCAGTTGTTGATGCCTGCTTCGCGCAACCAGTTTGCCAGTTCATGCACACGCTCACGCTTGCGCACAAATACGATTGAGCGAGTCGCTTCCGGCTGTTTTAACAGATGTACCAGCAACGCAGTTTTATGCTCAAGGTCATCGGCACGGTAATACCACTGATGAATCTTTTTGCGCTCACGGGTGGATGGATTAGCAGAAACTTCCACCGGATCCTCCAGCAGACGTTCGGCAAAATCCTGAATGGCATCGCCTTCCAGCGTAGCTGAGAAGAGCAGGGTTTGCTTACGCCAGCGAGTTTCGCCAGCAATATGTTCGATATCCTGGGCGAAGCCCATATCCAGCATACGGTCTGCTTCGTCAAGGATCAGTGTTTCAACCGCGCGGCAATCGAAGTTCTCTTCTTTTATGTATTGCAGCAGACGTCCGGTCGTGGCGACCACGATGTCCTGGTTTTCGCTGAACACTTCCGCGTGGTTCATATAGGCCACGCCGCCGGTGATGGTGGCAATATCCAGATGTGTATGTTTCGCCAGTTCACGGGCATGATCGGCCACCTGCATCGCCAGTTCGCGAGTTGGGGTGAGGATCAAAATACGCGGTGGACCGGATTTCTTACGCGGGAAATCGAGCAGGTGCTGCAACGCTGGCAGCAGATACGCCGCCGTTTTACCGGTGCCTGTCGGCGCAGAACCGAGAACATCACGGCCATCGAGCGCAGGCGGAATGGCGGCAGCCTGAATGGCGGTCGGGCGAGTGAAACCTTTATCCTGGAGGGCTTCCAGCAGGCTTTCGTCGAGTTCAAGTTCGGAAAAAGTCGTTACAGTCATGTTCTACCTCTGTGTGGGGCGCTGATTATAGACGTTACGGCTGCAATCTTCATCTGTTTGTATGGATATCGCTTCTCAGGTATTGTTCTTACCCGGTGCTATCGCCGTTTTTACAGCAAGGTTTTATTTTCATGTCACAGTCTACATCCGTGCTTCGTCGTAATGGATTTACTTTTAAACAGTTTTTTGTCGCGCACGATCGCTGTGCGATGAAAGTGGGAACGGATGGAATTTTACTGGGCGCATGGGCTCCTGTGGCAGGGGTAAAACGCTGCCTTGATATCGGCAGTGGTAGCGGGTTACTGGCGCTAATGCTGGCGCAACGAACTGATGACAGCGTGATGATTGATGCAGTTGAACTGGAAAGTGAGGCAGCGGCTCAGGCGCAGGAAAATATCGCGCAGTCCCCGTGGGCAGAGCGGATTAATATCCATACGGCGGATATTCAGCAGTGGATAACCCAGCAGGCCGCGCGTTTTGACTTAATTATCAGTAACCCGCCGTATTATCAGCAGGGGGTTGAGTGCGCGACGCCGCAACGGGAACAGGCGCGCTATACCACTACGTTGGATCACCAGACGTTGCTTACTTGTGCGGCAGAATGCATTACCGAAGAGGGATTTTTCTGCGTGGTGCTGCCGGAGCAGATTGGTAATGGTTTTACTGAACTGGCATTAAGCATGGGATGGCATTTACGTTTACGGACGGACGTGGCGGAAAACGAGGCTCGATTACCGCATCGGGTGCTACTGGCATTCTCCCCACTGGCGGGGGAATACTTTAGCGATCGGTTAGTGATTCGTGGGCCAGACCAGAACTATTCTGAAGCGTATACGGCGCTGACCCAGGCTTTTTATTTGTTTATGTAATGATGGCCAGGCGAGAGAATCGACGGACCGGAATGCGTGAGCAACTCCGGGTAGTCCAGCGTGTAATGCAAGCCCCGACTCTCCTTGCGCATCATCGCGCAGCGAACAATTAACTCGGCAACCTGCACCAGATTACGCAGTTCCAGTAAATTATTCGACACCCGAAAGTGGGCATAATATTCGTCTATTTCCTGCTGCAACATATTGATCCGTCGCAGGGCACGCTCCAGGCGCTTTGTTGTGCGCACAATACCGACGTAATCCCACATAAACAGACGCAGCTCATGCCAGTTATGTTGGAGCACCACCAGCTCGTCAGGATCCTCAACGCGGCTTTCATCCCATGACGGCAAGCGGTTGACGCCACGTGCATAAGGCATCCGTCTTTCAATGTCTTCCGCCGCCGACCAGCCGTAGACCAGACATTCCAGCAATGAGTTAGAGGCCATTCGGTTAGCGCCATGTAATCCTGTGTAGCTCACTTCGCCAATCGCATACAGCCCATCAACATCAGTACGCCCATAGCCATCCACCATTACACCGCCGCAAGTATAGTGCGCAGCAGGTACTATCGGCACAGGCTCTTTAGTGAGATCAATACCCAGACCCAGCAACTTTTCATAAATCATCGGGAAATGCTGACAAATAAAATCCGCAGGCTTATGACTAATATCCAGGAACATACAATCCGCGCCGAGGCGTTTCATTTCATAGTCAATAGCGCGGGCAACAATATCGCGCGGAGCCAGTTCACCACGCTCATCAAAATCGGGCATAAAGCGTGTGCCGTCCGGGCGCTTCAAATAAGCGCCTTCGCCACGTAAAGCTTCCGTTAACAGGAAGTTCCGCGCCTGTGGATGATACAGCGCCGTTGGGTGGAACTGATTAAATTCGAGATTAGCAACCCGGCAACCGGCGCGCCAGGCCATGGCAATACCATCACCAGAGGAAATATCCGGATTGGTGGTGTACTGATAAACCTTCGATGCGCCGCCAGTTGCCAGCACCACAGCTTTCGCATGACAGGTTTCTACCGCTTCTTTATTGCGATTCCACACCCATGCTCCGACCACTCGTCGCGTCCCCGGCAGACCAATTTTGTCGGAAATAATCAGATCGACTGCGTTGCTGCGTTCCAGTACACGAATATTCGGATGACTCTGCGCCTTGCTCACCAGCGTAGTTTCTACTTCTTTACCAGTGGCGTCGGCGGCATGAAGAATACGGCGGTGGCTATGACCGCCTTCACGGGTCAGATGGTAACTTTCTTCCCCATTTGGTTGCACCTGGGTATCAAACAATACCCCTTGATCGATCAACCATTGCACACAGGAACGCGCATTGCTGGCAACAAACTTAACCGCATGGCTATCGCAAATTCCGGCACCGGCAACCAACGTATCTTCCACATGTGAATCGATACTGTCAGTTTCATCAAACACGGCAGCAATTCCGCCCTGGGCGTAAAACGTCGAGCCTTCAGTAACAGAGCCTTTGCTAAGAACGATGACATGATGCTTATCTGCCAGACGTAGTGCCAGTGAAAGCCCGGCAGCGCCACTACCGATAATCAACACATCACAAGAATATTCAGGGAAAGTATTCATTTTTGTTGTTTAATTTACTAAACACAGTCCGGTCAGCATAGCATCATGTTGTACAATTAAACACCTGCTATTTTAATGTTTGTTACAATGGCTAAACATATTGTTTCTGGGAGGCGGAAAAAAGGGAAGTTGCTCGTCGACGGAGGATTAGGTGGTGAAATAAAAAGGCCGTTGGGTTACTCTTCAGGCAGTTAAATGGGCATTTCTGCACAGATAATGCGTTATTCAGATTCTGTAGACTTATAATGATAGATAATGATCCGTCTACAGCATGACAAACAAAAACAGATGCGTTACGGAACTTTACAAAAACGAGACACTCTAATCTTTTGCTTGCTCAAATTGCAGCTAATGGAGTGGCGTTTCGACAGCGCGTGGAAATTTGGTTTGGGGAGACTTTACCTCGGATGAGCGAGCAGTTAACGGACCAGGTCCTGGTTGAACGGGTCCAGAAGGGAGATCAGAAAGCTTTTAACTTACTGGTAGTGCGCTATCAGCATAAAGTGGCGAGTCTGGTTTCCCGCTATGTGCCGTCGGGTGATGTTCCCGATGTGGTACAAGAAGCTTTTATTAAAGCCTATCGTGCGCTGGATTCGTTCCGGGGAGATAGTGCTTTTTATACATGGCTGTATCGGATTGCTGTAAATACGGCAAAAAATTACCTGGTTGCTCAGGGGCGTCGTCCACCTTCCAGCGATGTGGATGCCATTGAAGCAGAAAACTTCGAAAGTGGCGGCGCGCTGAAAGAAATTTCGAACCCTGAGAACTTAATGTTGTCAGAAGAACTGAGACAGATAGTTTTCCGAACTATTGAGTCCCTCCCGGAAGATTTACGCATGGCAATAACCTTGCGGGAGCTGGATGGTCTGAGCTATGAAGAGATAGCCGCTATCATGGATTGTCCGGTGGGTACGGTGCGTTCACGTATCTTCCGAGCGAGGGAAGCTATTGATAATAAAGTTCAACCGCTTATCAGGCGTTGACGATAGCGGGATACTGGATAAGGGTATTAGGCATGCAGAAAGAACAACTTTCCGCTTTAATGGATGGCGAAACGCTGGATAGTGAGCTGCTTAACGAACTGGCTCACAACCCGGAGATGCAGAAAACCTGGGAAAATTATCACTTAATCCGTGACTCTATGCGGGGTGATACTCCCGAGGTACTCCATTTCGATATCTCTTCACGCGTGATGGCCGCCATTGAAGAAGAGCCCGTTCGCCAACCGACGATATTGATCCCAGAGGCTCAGCCTGCGCCGCATCAATGGCAGAAAATGCCATTCTGGCAGAAAGTTCGTCCGTGGGCGGCACAGCTCACCCAAATGGGTGTAGCGGCATGCGTATCGCTTGCAGTTATCGTTGGCGTCCAGCACTATAATGGACAATCTGAAACGTCCCAGCAGCCCGAAACACCGGTATTTAATACTCTGCCGATGATGGGTAAAGCCAGTCCGGTAAGCCTGGGAGTACCTTCTGAAGCGACCGCGAACAATGGTCAACAGCAGCAGGTACAGGAGCAGCGTCGTCGCATTAATGCCATGTTGCAGGATTACGAATTGCAACGTCGACTCCACTCCGAACAGCTTCAGTTTGAGCAGGCACAGACACAGCAAGCCGCTGTACAGGTGCCAGGAATTCAAACTTTAGGAACGCAATCGCAGTAATGAAGCAACTTTGGTTTGCCATGTCATTAGTGACAGGTAGCCTGTTATTCTCTGCTAACGCCTCGGCCACTCCCGCGTCCGGGGCGTTATTACAGCAGATGAACCTGGCTAGCCAGTCACTGAATTACGAGCTGTCATTCATCAGCATCAATAAACAAGGTGTTGAGTCTCTGCGTTATCGACATGCACGCCTCGATAACCGTCCTCTTGCACAGTTGTTGCAAATGGATGGCCCGCGCCGGGAAGTGGTACAGCGCGGCAATGAAATCAGCTACTTTGAACCGGGTCTTGAACCGTTCACTCTTAATGGCGATTACATTGTTGATTCTCTGCCATCGCTCATCTATACCGATTTCAAACGCCTTTCTCCTTACTACGACTTTATCTCTGTGGGGCGCACCCGTATTGCTGACCGCTTATGTGAGGTAATCCGCGTGGTAGCCCGTGATGGCACACGCTACAGCTACATCGTGTGGATGGACACCGAATCGAAATTACCGATGCGGGTTGATCTCCTTGATCGCGATGGTGAGACACTGGAGCAATTCCGCGTGATCGCTTTCAACGTTAATCAGGATATCAGCAACAGTATGCAGACACTGGCGAAGGCAAACTTGCCGCCTCTGCTTTCTGTACCTGTTGGTGAGAAAGCCAAATTTAACTGGACTCCAACCTGGTTGCCACAGGGCTTTAGCGAAGTTTCCAGCAGTCGACGTCCGTTACCGACGATGGATAACATGCCCATCGAATCGCGTCTCTATTCCGACGGGTTGTTCAGCTTCTCGGTAAACGTTAACCGCGCTACGCCATCCAGTACCGATCAGATGTTGCGAACCGGACGCCGAACAGTCAGCACCAGCATACGCGACAACGCGGAAATCACCATTGTTGGTGAACTGCCACCGCAAACGGCGAAACGAATTGCCGAGAATATTAAGTTTGGGGCAGCGGAATGATCAAAGAGTGGGCTACAGTCGTCTCCTGGCAAAACGGGCAGGCGCTGGTCAGTTGCGATGTTAAAGCTTCATGCAGCAGTTGCGCTTCCCGCGCAGGTTGCGGCAGTCGCGTGTTGAATAAACTAGGCCCGCAAACCACACATACCATCGTCGTATCCTGTGATGAACCGTTAGTGCCGGGGCAGAAAGTTGAATTGGGAATCGCTGAAAGCAGCCTGCTTAGCTCCGCATTATTGGTTTATATGTCGCCGCTGGTGGGATTATTCCTTGTCGCTTCGTTATTTCAGCTACTCTTTGCTTCAGATATTGCAGCATTATGCGGAGCAATCCTCGGCGGCGTTGGTGGATTCCTGATTGCGCGAGGATACTCACGTAAGTTTGCCGCCCGAACAGAATGGCAACCGATCATCTTAAGTGTGGCATTGCCGCCTGGCCTTGTGCGATATGAAGCATCTTCGGAAGACGCGAGCCAGTGATTTCACTGGCTTTATTGTATTTTGCATAACAAATGCGAGGACGTTTCCAGATACCACAATCCATACGGTATGAACATTTCCTCGCCTCAATGTTGTAGTGTAGAATGCGGCGTTTCTATTAATACAGACGTTAAGCTCAGAACAGCGACTTCTAAAAGCCTGGTTAACCGGGCATTAAGGCACAATAATCATACTTTATGAAGAATATACGTAACTTTTCGATCATAGCTCACATTGACCACGGTAAATCGACGCTGTCTGACCGTATTATCCAGATCTGCGGTGGCCTGTCTGACCGTGAAATGGAGGCACAGGTTCTCGATTCCATGGATCTTGAGCGTGAGCGTGGTATTACTATCAAAGCGCAGAGCGTGACGCTGGACTATAAAGCGTCCGATGGCGAAACCTATCAACTTAACTTTATCGACACCCCGGGTCACGTGGACTTCTCCTATGAAGTATCCCGTTCGCTGGCTGCTTGTGAAGGTGCATTGTTAGTGGTCGATGCAGGGCAGGGCGTAGAAGCGCAAACCCTGGCAAACTGCTACACCGCGATGGAAATGGACCTCGAGGTGGTGCCGGTACTTAACAAAATTGACTTACCAGCAGCCGATCCTGAACGCGTTGCGGAAGAAATCGAAGATATCGTCGGCATCGACGCTACCGACGCAGTGCGTTGCTCGGCAAAAACAGGTGTTGGTGTGCAGGATGTACTGGAACGTCTGGTGCGTGACATTCCGCCGCCGGAGGGAGATCCAGAAGGCCCATTGCAGGCACTGATTATCGACTCCTGGTTCGACAACTACCTGGGCGTTGTTTCACTTATCCGTATTAAAAACGGCACCCTGCGTAAGGGTGATAAAGTGAAAGTCATGAGTACCGGGCAGACTTATAACGCCGACCGCTTGGGTATTTTCACGCCGAAGCAAGTTGATCGTACTGAACTGAAATGTGGTGAAGTAGGTTGGTTGGTTTGTGCGATTAAAGATATTCACGGCGCACCAGTAGGCGATACCTTAACGCTGGCGCGTAATCCGGCAGAAAAAGCGCTGCCAGGCTTTAAGAAAGTTAAACCTCAGGTTTATGCCGGTCTGTTCCCGGTAAGTTCCGACGACTATGAAGCCTTCCGCGACGCGCTGGGCAAATTGAGTCTGAACGATGCCTCTCTGTTCTACGAGCCGGAAAGTTCTACAGCGCTGGGCTTTGGCTTCCGCTGCGGCTTCCTCGGCCTGCTGCATATGGAGATCATTCAGGAACGTCTGGAACGTGAATACGATCTTGACCTGATTACCACGGCACCGACAGTAGTGTATGAAGTAGAAACTACGGGGAAAGAAGTTATCTACGTCGACAGCCCGTCTAAGCTGCCAGCAGTGAATAACATCTACGAACTGCGTGAGCCGATCGCGGAATGTCACATGCTGCTGCCGCAGGCATATCTCGGTAACGTTATTACGCTGTGCGTAGAAAAACGTGGTGTACAGACCAATATGGTTTACCACGGTAATCAGGTGGCGCTGACGTACGAGATCCCGATGGCGGAAGTGGTGCTCGACTTCTTCGATCGCCTGAAATCTACCTCGCGTGGTTATGCGTCTCTGGATTACAACTTCAAACGCTTCCAGGCTTCCGACATGGTGCGTGTTGACGTTTTAATCAACGGTGAACGTGTCGATGCGCTGGCGTTGATCACCCACCGTGATAATTCGCAAAACCGTGGTCGCGAGCTGGTGGAGAAGATGAAAGATCTAATCCCACGCCAGCAGTTTGATATTGCCATTCAGGCAGCGATTGGTACGCACATTATCGCGCGTTCCACCGTGAAGCAGCTTCGTAAAAACGTACTGGCCAAATGTTATGGCGGCGATATCAGCCGTAAGAAAAAGCTGCTGCAGAAGCAGAAAGAAGGTAAGAAACGCATGAAGCAGATCGGTAACGTCGAGCTGCCGCAGGAAGCGTTCCTCGCCATTCTGCATGTCGGCAAAGACAACAAATAATCTTTAGGAGTTGGCATGGCGAATATGTTTGCCCTGATTCTGGTGATTGCCACACTGGTGACGGGCATTTTATGGTGCGTGGATAAATTCTTTTTCGCACCTAAACGGCGGGAACGTCAGGCAGCAGCGCAGGCGGCTGCTGGAGACTCACTGGATAAAGCTACGCTGAAAAAAGTTGCGCCAAAACCAGGTTGGCTGGAAACCGGTGCTTCTGTATTTCCGGTGCTGGCACTTGTGTTAATTGTGCGTTCATTTATTTATGAACCGTTCCAGATCCCGTCAGGTTCGATGATGCCGACTCTGTTAATCGGTGACTTCATTCTGGTGGAGAAATTTGCCTACGGTATTAAAGATCCTATCTACCAGAAAACGCTGATCGAAACCGGCCATCCGAAACGTGGTGATATTGTGGTCTTTAAATACCCGGAAGATCCAAAGCTTGATTACATCAAGCGTGCGGTTGGCTTACCGGGCGATAAAGTCACTTACGATCCGGTTGCGAAAGAGCTGACTATTCAACCTGGATGCAGTTCCGGTCAGGCGTGTGAAAACGCGCTACCGGTAACGTATTCCAACGTGGAGCCGAGCGATTTTGTTCAAACCTTCTCTCGTCGTAATGGTGGGGAAGCGACCAGCGGATTCTTTGAAGTGCCGAAAAACGAAACTAAAGAAAACGGTATTCGTCTTTCTGAACGTAAAGAGACACTGGGTGATGTTACACACCGCATCCTGACAGTACCTATCGCTCAGGACCAGGTAGGGATGTATTACCAGCAGCCAGGGCAACAACTGGCAACCTGGATTGTCCCGCCGGGCCAATACTTCATGATGGGTGACAACCGCGATAACAGCGCGGACAGTCGTTACTGGGGTTTTGTGCCAGAAGCTAACCTGGTGGGTCGGGCGACGGCTATCTGGATGAGTTTCGATAAACAGGAAGGCGAATGGCCAACTGGCGTTCGTTTAAGTCGCATCGGCGGCATTCACTAATTGTCGTTATCCGTTCACGTTGTCACTGTTATGGTGGCAACGTGAATTATTTATGAGATAAATCTCCCGTGGCTAACGACATCCCTTGTCGTTGTGTATAGAATATTCCCCCGAAGTTTCAGGTTGGCGCCTTCTGGTCGCCACGGCACACGAAACAGCGTTGGTCCCCATATACAGGTCAACTGAAACTGCTGAAAAGCTGTTAGCAGAACCCTGCATATCAGGTCTGTTTCGTGTGCTGAATTGTTGACGCATTTATTTATTGGTATCGCATGAACCCCATCGTAATTAATCGGCTTCAACGGAAGCTGGGCTACACTTTTAATCATCAGGAACTGCTGCAGCAGGCATTAACTCACCGCAGTGCCAGCAGTAAACATAACGAGCGTCTGGAATTTTTAGGCGACTCTATTCTAAGCTACGTTATCGCTAATGCGTTGTATCACCGTTTCCCGCGAGTGGATGAAGGGGATATGAGCCGGATGCGCGCCACGCTGGTACGCGGTAATACGTTGGCAGAACTGGCTCGTGAATTTGAGTTAGGCGAGTGCTTGCGTTTAGGGCCGGGTGAACTTAAAAGCGGTGGATTTCGTCGCGAGTCAATTCTTGCTGACACCGTTGAAGCATTAATTGGCGGCGTATTCCTCGACAGCGATATTCAGACTGTCGAGAAATTAATCCTTAACTGGTATCAAACTCGTCTGGACGAAATTAGTCCGGGCGATAAACAAAAAGATCCGAAAACGCGCTTGCAGGAATATTTGCAGGGGCGCCATCTGCCTCTGCCAACTTATCTGGTGGTCCAGGTACGTGGCGAAGCGCACGATCAGGAATTTACGATCCACTGCCAGGTTAGCGGCCTGAGCGAACCGGTGGTTGGCACAGGTTCAAGCCGTCGTAAGGCTGAACAGGCTGCCGCCGAACAGGCGTTGAAAAAACTGGAGCTGGAATGAGCATCGATAAAAGTTACTGCGGATTTATTGCCATCGTCGGACGTCCGAATGTTGGCAAATCCACATTGTTGAATAAACTGTTAGGGCAGAAAATCTCCATCACCTCCCGCAAGGCGCAGACTACACGTCACCGTATTGTGGGTATCCATACTGAAGGTGCGTATCAGGCGATCTACGTTGATACCCCGGGCCTGCATATGGAAGAGAAGCGTGCCATTAACCGCTTGATGAACAAAGCGGCAAGCAGCTCCATTGGCGACGTTGAGCTGGTTATTTTTGTCGTTGAAGGCACCCGTTGGACGCCGGACGATGAAATGGTGCTCAACAAGCTGCGTGACGGTAAAGCGCCGGTGATTCTCGCGGTGAACAAAGTAGACAACGTGCAGGAGAAAGCCGATCTACTGCCGCACTTACAGTTTCTGGCAAGCCAAATGAATTTCCTCGATATCGTGCCAATCTCAGCCGAAACTGGGCTAAACGTCGACACTATCGCGGCAATTGTACGCAAACACCTTCCAGAAGCGACGCATCACTTCCCGGAAGATTACATTACCGATCGTTCGCAGCGGTTTATGGCCTCTGAAATCATTCGTGAAAAGCTGATGCGTTTCCTCGGTGCAGAACTGCCGTACTCTGTAACCGTGGAGATCGAACGTTTTGTCACCAATGAGCGCGGTGGTTATGACATCAACGGTTTGATTCTCGTTGAGCGTGAAGGGCAGAAGAAGATGGTAATTGGCAACAAAGGGGCCAAGATCAAAACCATCGGTATTGAAGCGCGTAAAGACATGCAAGAAATGTTCGAAGCGCCTGTCCACCTTGAGCTATGGGTGAAAGTGAAATCTGGTTGGGCCGACGATGAACGCGCACTGCGTAGTCTCGGTTACGTTGACGATCTCTAAGAGTTACACCGATGGAAGGCTGGCAGCGCGCATTCGTACTGCATAGTCGTCCCTGGAGCGAAACCAGCCTGATGCTGGACGTCTTCACGGAGGAATCGGGACGCGTGCGTCTGGTTGCTAAAGGCGCACGTTCAAAACGTTCTACCCTGAAAGGCGCATTGCAGCCTTTCACCCCCCTCTTGCTTCGTTTTGGCGGGCGCGGTGAAGTCAAAACGCTGCGCAGTGCTGAAGCCGTCTCGCTGGCACTGCCGCTAAGCGGTATCACGCTTTACAGCGGGCTTTACATCAACGAACTCCTCTCCCGCGTACTGGAATACGAAACACGCTTTTCGGAACTTTTTTTCGATTATTTGCATTGTATCCAGGCACTGGCAGGGATCACAGGTACGCCAGAACCGGCGTTGCGTCGTTTTGAACTGGCGCTCCTTGGGCATCTGGGTTATGGCGTCAATTTTACCCATTGCGCAGGTAGCGGTGAGCCGGTGGATGACAACATGACGTATCGTTACCGCGAAGAAAAAGGATTTATCGCCAGTGTGGTTATCGACAATAAAACCTTTACCGGACGGCAGTTGAAAGCGTTACATGCGCGGGAATTTCCTGACGCAGACACATTGCGCGCCGCGAAACGCTTTACCCGTATGGCCCTTAAGCCTTATCTTGGCGGTAAACCTTTAAAAAGCAGGGAACTGTTCCGGCAGTTTATACCTAAGCGGACAGTGAAAACATTTAATGACTGATGAGGATTGTCATGGCTGAATTACTGTTGGGCGTCAACATTGACCATATCGCAACGCTGCGCAATGCACGCGGTACTGCTTATCCGGACCCGGTTCAGGCCGCATTTATTGCCGAACAGGCGGGGGCGGACGGCATTACCGTGCATTTACGTGAAGATCGCCGCCACATTACAGACCGTGACGTGCGCATCCTCCGTCAGACGCTAGATACCCGCATGAATCTGGAGATGGCGGTAACTGAAGAGATGCTGGCGATTGCCGTTGAGACGAAGCCGCATTTCTGCTGTCTGGTGCCGGAAAAGCGTCAGGAAGTGACAACCGAAGGCGGCCTGGACGTCGCGGGTCAGCGTGACAAAATGCGCGATGCCTGCAGACGTCTGGCAGATGCCGGGATTCAGGTTTCTCTGTTTATCGACGCTGACGAAGAGCAGATCAAAGCTGCAGCAGAGGTGGGGGCACCATTTATCGAAATCCACACCGGTTGTTACGCTGATGCCAAAACGGACGCTGAACAGGCGCAAGAGCTGGCGCGAATCGAGAAAGCCGCGACCTTTGCCGCAAGCCTCGGTTTGAAAGTTAATGCTGGTCACGGTCTGACCTATCACAACGTGAAAGCCATTGCCGCTATCCCAGAGATGCACGAACTGAATATAGGTCATGCCATTATTGGTCGCGCAGTAATGACCGGACTGAAAGATGCCGTGGCAGAAATGAAACGCCTGATGCTGGAAGCGCGTGGCTAATGGCAATATTAGGTTTAGGCACGGATATCGTGGAGATCGCTCGCATAGAAGCGGTAATCGCGCGATCCGGTGATCGCCTGGCACGACGTGTATTAAGCGATAATGAATGGGAGATCTGGAAAACGCATCATCAGCCGGTGCGTTTTCTGGCAAAACGTTTTGCTGTGAAAGAGGCGGCGGCAAAAGCGTTTGGTACTGGGATCCGTAATGGCCTGGCATTTAATCAATTTGAAGTGTTTAACGATGAGCTCGGCAAGCCAAGACTACGGTTGTGGGGCGAGGCGTTAAAACTGGCAGAAAAGTTGGGCGTCGCACATATGCATGTAACGCTGGCAGATGAACGCCACTACGCTTGTGCCACGGTAATCATTGAAAGTTAAAAGCCCTTCCTGAATATCAAAAAAGTACCGTTCTTTTTAAAAAGTAAAACCCCCGAACAGGTAAGGAGCAGGGGGTTACTTTACTATTTTAATATTGTGCAGCACACGATTCCAACAGAAATGATTATGGAGCAGTTTAGTTGGTCTGTATAAGCAACTTGCAATTTCTGGCATAAAAATGCGAGCCGGGACGAAGAATTTAATATTGATGAGAAGATTAACGTGACCACTTTTTCATAAGTACATTAGAATTGGCGTCGTTATTGGAGATTTTGCTGTGTTCTACACTATATTACTGAATTCCCCCATTGAAACGAGTGGTGTCATCAAAGCTTGCGGCACTCGATTCCAGTAACTCGCACGTTCAGTTTTGGGGAGATGTAAGGGCTAATCTGAATGGCTGTATTCCTTGTTTAAGGAAAAACAAATGACGGATTGTCGATATACCTTATTAAACAGGGCATTAAAGTCGTCATTGCTATTTTACAGTTGATCCCTCTGTTCTTGTAACACCAGAAAACGTAATTAAGGCGCGTCGGGTGAACCCGCCGGGCGCGCCTTTAATAATGATAATTAAGTGTCTGCGCAGATATTATGGGGTTTTATTTAATGAATGTGTTTATTAATGGCAACATAAAAATAAATATAATAATTTCGTTTTACAAGAGTAAATAATCAATATTCTGCTCCAGAAGCAAAATACTAAATTTTATCCGCGTGATGCATCAGCACAAACTTATCCCACAACTGTTCTTCCGTCTCGACATGCTCCGGATCTTTCACAATGGTATTGGGGATCGGACATACTTTCTGGCAGGTTGGCGTCTCGTAGTGACCTACGCATTCCGTACACTTATCGCTGTTAATCTCGTAGATGTGATCGCCCATTGAAATCGCCTCATTCGGGCATTCAGGTTCACACATATCACAATTGATGCATTTTTTAGTGATTAACAGCGCCATAAGGAAACTCTCAAAACAACACAAACCGGGCGGGCATTATACGCGCATTCTTTACTCAAACCAGTTTTTTCACCAGAGCCTCGCTGTGGCGAATGCGTTCTGGGGCTAACTCGAGATCTTGTTGTATCAGTGCAATAAACAGCAAATCCGTTAGCATTCCCTGAGCATGACATGCAGAGATCGAAGCACTGTTCGTCGCTTGTTCTTCGGCTATGGTATACAGGCAATGAGAAGCGCGCTGTTGCAGGGCATTGGGGGTGAAACCGGTGATGGCCAGCACTTTACCGCCCACTCGTAACATCTCATCTGCTGCCAGGTTTAACTCGCGCCGCACGCCCGTGTATGAGATGGCTAATAACAAATCGTCCGGCGATGAAGCCTGTACTGTAGCGAGTAACGCGTGCATATCACGCTCAGCGGCAGCATTAAAACCAATCTTCATCAGCTTCCAGGCAAAATTCTGCGCCACCAGGCCGGAAGCGCCAATGCCGGTCAGAATAATCCGCCGTGCAGAACGAAGCATCGCTACGCATTCATGTAGCTTCTCCTCACTATTGACGTTCAGTGTTGCGTACATGGCAGCAGTATTTTCTTTAATCAGTTTTTCGCCCACCAGCCGTAACGGATCATCACCACGAATTTGGTTATGAATGGGTACGGAGGGAGATTCCGGTTGGCTTGCCAGAGCTTCACTCAATGCCAGCTTTAAGGCCGGAAAACCTTTATAGCCGAGTTTTTGCGCGAACTTCACTACGCTGGACTGACTGACTCCGGCTTCGTTGGCCAGTTGTTGGGAGCTAAGGTGGCGGGCAGTGTCAGGTTGTAGCAGGAGATAGTCCGCCAGCTTTTTATCGCTCTGGGCAAGTCCCTGGTAACGCTGACGAATACGAAGTAAGCCGTTCATATCTTTCCTCGCGATGAATTAATGGCGACAACAGGCAATATGAGACACAAGCGAGCGAATATTATATTCCATCACAGTCAATTACCATGAATTAAAAATTCCAGTCAGCCATTATGCGATAGATTGATGCCGGAAAAGTGATGATCTATCTGTTAGGCTATGTAGTAGCAAAAATTAATCAGGATGTATCAGTCCAGAGGGGTATGGTTTGGCAACTCACGAGCGTCGTGTGGTGTTTTTTGACTTAGATGGAACATTGCATCAACAGGATATGTTTGGCTGTTTTCTGCGCTACTTACTGCGCCACCAGCCGCAGAATGCGCTACTTGTTCTGCCGCTGTTGCCGATCATTGTCATTGCATTATTAATCAAGGGCCGAGCGGCACGCTGGCCGATGAGCCTGCTGCTATGGGGTTGTACCTTTGGTCATAGCGAAGCGCGTATACAGGCGTTGCAGGCCGATTTTGTGCGTTGGTTTCGCGACAATGTTACAGCCTTTCCGCTAGTGCAGGAACGTCTGACCAGCTATCTGTTAAGTTCCGATGCCGACATTTGGTTGATTACCGGTTCCCCTCAGCCGTTGGTCGAAGCGGTTTATTTCGATACGCCCTGGTTACCACGCGTTAATCTTATCGCCAGTCAGATCCAGCGCGGCTATGGCGGCTGGGTGCTGACCATGCGCTGTCTCGGCCATGAAAAGGTCGCGCAACTGGAACGCAAAATCGGCACGCCGCTGCGACTTTACAGTGGCTATAGTGATAGTAACCAGGACAACCCGCTACTCTATTTCTGTCAGCATCGCTGGCGGGTAACGCCTCGCGGCGAACTCCAGCAACTGGAATAGAGTAACGCATAGCGTCCGTGTATAATGCGCCGCGCTTTTATAACCGGAGTTTTCTTTTTGTCTGAAGTCGAATTTAGTCACGAATACTGGATGCGTCATGCGCTGACGCTGGCGAAACGTGCCTGGGACGAGCGGGAAGTGCCGGTCGGCGCGGTATTGGTGCATAACAACCGGGTAATCGGTGAAGGCTGGAACCGACCTATTGGTCGCCATGATCCTACAGCTCATGCAGAAATCATGGCGCTGCGGCAGGGAGGGCTGGTGCTGCAAAACTATCGCCTGATCGACGCGACATTATATGTCACGCTGGAACCGTGCGTGATGTGCGCCGGAGCGATGATCCACAGCCGTATTGGTCGCGTGGTCTTTGGCGCGCGTGATGCGAAAACTGGCGCCGCCGGATCATTAATGGATGTACTTCACCACCCGGGCATGAATCATCGAGTGGAAATTACGGAAGGAATACTGGCGGATGAGTGCGCGGCGCTACTCAGCGATTTTTTCCGAATGCGCCGTCAGGAAATCAAAGCGCAGAAAAAAGCGCAATCCGCGACAGATTAATTTCGTTTCTCTTCACTTCCCTTCCTGGAAAACAGTAGAGAAGGGGAGTGCGTCAGATAATTAGATGACGACTGCGAAAGAAATGAGAGAAAGGGAAATTTTTCTTTACCCAATTCCGCTGGCGATACCGCCGGATAATCCTGAGCCAACTGCATCGCCGCTTCTGTTGCCTGCTTTTCTTTTTCTTGCAAGTAACCCACCAGACTAATCTGGTACTTACGAATATTTTCTACATAAGCATAGGCTTCATGCCCACGTGCATAGCCGTAAGTCAGCTTGCTGTAATAGGGTTTCTGGCTAAGCAAAGGCAGACGTTGTTTAACATCGGCCCAGCTATCAGGATTACCTTTAGTTTTTGCCGTCAGGGCACGGGCATCCAGCATGTGTGCATAGCCCATATTATAGGCGGCGAGCGCAAACCAGATCCGCTCATTTTCTGGCACGCTTTCTGGCACTTTACTCATCATATTATGCAGGTAACGCGCGCCGCCGCTGATGCTTTGTTCGGCATCAGTACGGTCGGTAATGCCCAGGCTTTGCGCGGTATTTTTGGTTAACATCATCATGCCGCGCACGCCAGTCGGAGAAGTCGCCTGCGCGTCCCAGTGCGATTCCTGATAAGCTATCGCTGCCAGCAAACGCCAGTCAATTTCCTCGGCGTATTTCTCAAATAGCGGTTTTAACTGTGGCAGAACAGCATCAACGGCGCGTAAAAACGTGCGCGTATCGACATAATCAAAATCATTGCCATGCCCGAGATATTTCTCTTCAATACGCGCCAGTGTGCCGTCCTCATTCATTTCATTGAAGAAATCGAGCAGGGCAGCAGAAAGCGTATTATCGTTATCTAATTGACTAAACCAGGTCACGGGTTGTTCATCGGTAATATCCAGCGCCACGGCGAGTTCCGGGTGAACGCGCTGGAACAAGCTGATAGCGACAGAATCGGCAATGGTGTAATCCAGCTTACCTTCGATAACATCTTCCATTAACTCCGCAGACCCTTTTCTGTCGTCCACTTTCCAGCCTAATTCCGGGAACTTAGTCTCTTTCAGTTTTTGCAGATCATTAATGACAACATGCCCAGGTGCGACGGCCAACTTTTCCGCCGTCAGATTACCCAGCGTACGTGGTCGATACTGACCCACTTTATAGACCAGTTGTTGTGAAACGGAATAATAGGTTGGGCCGGGTTGATAATTTTTAACCCTTTCGCTGTTATAGACCAGCCCTGCAGCCAGCAGATCGGCATCACCGTTATCGAGATCGTCAAATAACTGGCTGATGTTCTGCCGCACGGTGACTTTCAGTTTAACGCCAAGATAGTCAGCAAACTGTTTGGCCAGTTCATAATCCAGCCCGAAGGGTTTGCCGTTGATTTCGTTCCAGGTGAGAGGTGTGTGAATAGTACTCACGCGCAACTCTCCCCGCGCTTGTATGGCGGCGATACGGTTGTCGGCTTTACCAAACCAGGGAATGGATGGCCAGAGAGCGACCGCGAGAAGCAGTGCCAGAATACCGATGAACAGATAATTAATCTTTAATTTTTTCAATTAGTTAATTCTCTGCGTCGTGCTTTTCCCTGCCTGAAAAATCGTAATAATGTAGAAAGGTTTCATCATAAATGAGCGGCATTTTGCGTAAACCCGCGCCAGTTGGCAACTTATTACAGATATTGGCGGCACGCGTTGCTAATCCACGGCGGCGATTTTATTTCCACGCAAACGGTTTCGTCAGCACGCCAGATTCTTTATAATGACGCCCGTTTCCCCCCTTTGGGTACACCGAAAGCTTAGAAGACGAGAGACTTATGATGGAAATTCTGCGTGGTTCGCCTGCACTGTCGGCATTCCGAATCAATAAACTGCTGGCACGTTTTCAGGCTGCCAGGCTCCAGGTTCACAACATTTACGCCGAGTATGTCCATTTTGCTGACCTCAATGCACCGTTAAACGATGATGAGCACGCGCAACTTGAACGCCTGCTGAAATATGGCCCGGCACTCGCCAGCCATGCCCCGCAAGGCAAACTACTGCTGGTGACTCCGCGTCCTGGCACCATCTCTCCCTGGTCTTCGAAAGCGACCGATATTGCCCATAACTGCGGGCTGCAACAGGTAAACCGTCTTGAACGTGGCGTTGCTTACTATGTTGAAGCCGGTACGCTGATTCACGAACAATGGCAGCAGATTACCGCTGAACTACACGACCGCATGATGGAAACGGTCTTTTTTGCGTTAGATGATGCAAAGCAGTTGTTTGCTCATCATCAACCGGCTCCGGTTACCAGCGTTGATTTGCTGGGACAGGGTCGTCAGGCCCTGATCGACGCTAACCTGCGTCTTGGCCTGGCATTGGCAGAAGATGAGATTGACTATCTGCAAGACGCTTTCACAAAGCTTGGTCGTAACCCGAACGACATCGAGCTTTATATGTTCGCCCAGGCGAACTCTGAGCACTGCCGTCACAAGATTTTTAACGCCGACTGGATTATCGACGGTGAACAACAGCCAAAATCGCTGTTCAAGATGATTAAAAACACCTTCGAAACCACACCAGATCACGTTCTCTCTGCATATAAAGATAACGCTGCCGTGATGGAAGGTTCCGAAGTAGGCCGCTATTTTGCCGACCATGAAACGGGGCGTTACGATTATCATCAGGAACCGGCTCACATCCTGATGAAAGTGGAAACCCACAACCACCCAACGGCAATTTCTCCGTGGCCGGGTGCGGCGACCGGTTCCGGTGGTGAAATCCGTGATGAAGGCGCAACCGGACGCGGCGCGAAGCCGAAAGCCGGCCTGGTTGGATTCTCCGTTTCCAACCTGCGTATTCCAGGCTTTGAACAGCCGTGGGAAGAAGATTTTGGTAAACCGGAACGTATTGTTACCGCACTGGACATTATGACCGAAGGCCCGCTGGGCGGCGCGGCGTTTAACAACGAATTTGGCCGTCCGGCACTGAACGGTTACTTCCGTACTTATGAAGAAAAAGTGAACAGCCACAATGGCGAAGAGCTGCGTGGTTATCACAAGCCGATCATGCTGGCGGGCGGGATCGGCAACATCCGCGCCGATCATGTGCAGAAAGGCGAAATCAACGTTGGTGCTAAGCTCGTCGTCCTCGGTGGTCCGGCAATGAACATCGGTCTTGGCGGCGGAGCAGCGTCTTCTATGGCTTCCGGTCAGTCTGATGCCGACCTCGATTTCGCCTCTGTACAGCGCGACAACCCCGAAATGGAACGTCGTTGCCAGGAAGTGATCGACCGCTGCTGGCAGTTGGGCGATGCAAACCCAATCCTGTTTATCCATGACGTTGGTGCAGGTGGTCTTTCTAACGCTATGCCGGAACTGGTGAGTGACGGCGGGCGTGGCGGTAAATTCGAATTGCGCGATATTCTTAGCGACGAACCGGGGATGAGTCCGCTGGAAATCTGGTGTAACGAATCCCAGGAACGCTACGTGCTGGCTGTTGCCGCCGATCAGTTGCCGTTGTTTGACGAACTGTGTAAGCGTGAACGCGCGCCATATGCGGTGATTGGTGAAGCAACCGAAGAACTGCATCTTTCTCTGCACGATAGTCATTTTGATAATCAGCCGATCGATCTGCCGCTGGACGTGTTGCTTGGTAAAACGCCGAAGATGACCCGCGATGTACAAACGCTGAAAGCGAAAGGCGACGCGCTGGTTCGTGAAGGGATTACTATTGCTGACGCGGTGAAACGCGTGCTGCATCTGCCGACCGTGGCAGAGAAAACCTTCCTCGTTACCATTGGCGACCGTAGCGTAACCGGCATGGTGGCGCGCGATCAGATGGTCGGTCCGTGGCAAGTACCGGTAGCTAACTGTGCGGTTACTACCGCCAGCCTCGACAGCTACTACGGTGAAGCAATGGCAATTGGTGAACGTGCGCCGGTTGCGCTGCTGGATTTTGCCGCCTCTGCTCGTCTGGCGGTCGGTGAAGCGTTAACCAACATTGCTGCTACGCAGATTGGCGATATTAAACGCATCAAACTTTCCGCCAACTGGATGGCGGCGGCAGGTCACCCTGGTGAAGATGCGGGCCTGTATGAAGCAGTGAAGGCGGTGGGCGAAGAACTTTGTCCGGCGCTCGGCCTGACGATCCCGGTCGGTAAAGACTCTATGTCGATGAAAACCCGCTGGCAGGAAGGTAATGAAGAGCGCGAAATGACCTCCCCGCTGTCGCTGGTAATCTCTGCATTTGCCCGTGTGGAAGATGTGCGTCACACCATTACGCCGCAGCTTTCTACCGAAGATAACGCACTGCTGCTGATTGACCTCGGCAAAGGCAATAACGCGCTGGGCGCAACGGCGCTGGCGCAGGTATATCGTCAGCTTGGCGATATACCGGCAGATGTGCGCGATGTTGCTCAACTGAAAGGTTTCTACGACGCCATTCAGGCGCTGGTCGCCCAACGTAAGCTGCTCGCCTACCACGATCGTTCTGACGGTGGCCTGTTGGTGACGCTGGCGGAAATGGCGTTTGCCGGTCATTGCGGCATTGAAGCAGATATCGCAACTCTGGGTGAAGATCGCCTGGCCGCGTTGTTTAACGAAGAGCTGGGGGCGGTGATTCAGGTACGCGCTGCAGACCGTGAAGCCGTAGAAGGCGTACTGGCACAGCACGGACTTGCTGATTGTGTCCATTATGTCGGTCAGGCTGTTTCTGGTGACCGTTTTGTGATTACGGCCAACGGGCAGGCTGTATTCAGCGAAAGTCGCACCACGTTGCGTGTCTGGTGGGCAGAAACCACCTGGCAGATGCAGCGTCTGCGTGACAATCCGGAGTGTGCCGATCAGGAACACCAGGCGAAATCTAACGATGCCGATCCGGGTCTGAATGTGAAATTGTCGTTCGATATCAACGAAGATGTGGCGGCACCGTTTATTGCCACTGGCGCGCGCCCGAAAGTTGCGGTGCTGCGTGAGCAGGGTGTGAACTCGCATGTTGAAATGGCGGCGGCGTTCCACCGTGCGGGCTTCGATGCTATCGACGTGCATATGAGCGACCTGCTGGCTGGACGCACTGGCCTGGAGGATTTCCACGCCCTGGTCGCGTGCGGTGGTTTCTCCTACGGTGACGTGCTGGGCGCAGGTGAAGGTTGGGCGAAGTCTATCCTGTTCAACGACCGTGTGCGCGATGAGTTTGCAACCTTCTTCCATCGTCCGCAAACGCTGGCGCTGGGGGTATGTAACGGTTGCCAGATGATGTCTAATCTGCGTGAATTGATCCCTGGTAGTGACCTGTGGCCACGTTTTGTGCGTAACACCTCCGATCGCTTTGAAGCGCGTTTCAGTCTGGTTGAAGTGACCCAAAGCCCGTCGCTGCTGTTGCAGGGGATGGTGGGTTCACAGATGCCGATAGCTGTTTCTCACGGTGAAGGGCGCGTGGAAGTGCGTGACGCTGCGCATCTGGCGGCACTGGAAAGCAAAGGGCTGGTGGCGCTGCGCTATGTTGATAACTTTGGTAAAGTCACTGAAACTTACCCGGCTAACCCGAACGGTTCCCCGAACGGCATTACGGCGGTCACGACTGAAAGCGGTCGTGTCACCATCATGATGCCGCACCCGGAACGTGTTTTCCGCACTGTCAGCAACTCCTGGCACCCGGAAAACTGGGGTGAGGATAGCCCGTGGATGCGTATTTTCCGCAATGCGCGTAAGCAGTTGGGGTAAGACTGCGGGTATTTTACGCAACGCATTGGTTTTACAGGCCGGATAAGGCGTTTACGCCGCATCCGGCATTAAACACCAACCATTATCATATGCTCCCAACTCCGGGAGCTTTTTTGTGTCTGTAAATCACGACAATGGGTGGTTTACCGTGTCGCTTATTGGCGACATTTAACCTGTTGATTTTATTTAAGACTAATAATTTTATCTTTAACCGTCTCTTTTAGGCGACACAACGGCTGATTTATAGTCAAATCGTGAAGCACTCATAAACCTATCAAAACAACGTACAATCAGTACGTTATCAAACTATTTTGTTTATTGGCACAGTTAATGCATAATAGTAACCAGTGGCTCATTCACCCACTTATGTCAGCCCCTTCGGGACGTGCTACATAAAAACCGAATGACGCACAACAAGGTGCCTGCCGTCCAACTTCTGATATCAGCGTAGCTATATCAACCATCGGGCGAAACGTCGAGTTAGGCACCGCCTTATTCCACAACAAAGCCGGGTAATTCCCGGCTTTGTTGTATCTGAACAGCCCCTCGGTTAGCATCACGTTATTCGCGTCTGACGAGAGTAATGCCTTGAAACGCTGGCCCGTTTTTCCCCATTCATTACGACAACTGGTAACGCTGGCATTCCTGCTGATCCTGCTGCCCTTGTTAGTGTTGGCATGGCAAGCCTGGCAAAGCCTGAATGTACTTAGCGATCAGGCGGCGCTGGTCAACCGCACGACGCTTATCGATGCCCGGCGCAGTGAAGCGATGACCAACGCGGCGCTGGAGATGGAGCGTAGCTACCGTCAGTATTGCGTGTTGGACGATCCCACCCTGGCGAAGGTCTACCAAAGCCAGCGCAAGCGTTACAGCGAAATGCTCGACGCCCACGCAGGCGTGCTGCCGGACGATAAACTCTACCAGGCATTGCGTCAGGATTTGAACAATCTCGCCCAACTTCAGTGCAACAACAGCGGCCCCGATGCCGCCGCTGCTGCGCGTCTGGAAGCCTTCGCCAACGCGAATACTGAAATGGTACAGGCCACGCGCACCGTGGTGTTCTCTCGTGGGCAGCAACTGCAACGAGAAATTGCCGAACGTGGGCAATATTTCGGCTGGCAATCGCTGGTACTGTTTTTGGTAAGCCTGGTAATGGTGCTGCTTTTCACACGGATGATTATCGGTCCGGTAAAAAATATTGAACGGATGATCAACCGATTGGGGGAAGGGCGTTCTCTGGGGAATAGCGTTTCGTTCAGCGGCCCTCGTGAATTACGTTCGGTCGGGCAACGAATTATCTGGTTAAGCGAGCGCCTGTCATGGCTGGAATCTCAACGCCATCAGTTTTTAAGACATCTATCTCATGAATTAAAAACGCCGCTGGCGAGTATGCGCGAAGGTACTGAATTACTTGCTGATCAGGTTGTTGGGCCGCTCACGGCAGAGCAGAAAGAGGTGGTGAGCATTCTCGATAACAGCAGTCGCAATCTGCAAAAGCTGATCGAACAACTGCTTGATTACAACCGTAAACAGGCGGACGGCGCGGTGGCACTGGAGAACGTCGAGCTTGCACCACTGGTGGAGATGGTAGTTTCCGCTCACAGCTTGCCTGCACGGGCTAAAATGATGCATACCGACGTCGATCTGCAGGCAACAGTTTGCCAGGCAGAGCCAATGTTGTTGATGAGCGTGCTGGATAATCTTTACTCCAATGCGGTGCACTACGGGGCTGAATCCGGTAACATTTGCCTTCACAGCAGCTTACATGGCGCGCGGGTTTACATTGATGTCATCAATACAGGTATGCCCATTCCGCAAGAGGAACGCGCCATGATCTTCGAACCCTTTTTTCAGGGAAGTCACCAGCGAAAAGGGGCGGTGAAGGGCAGCGGTCTGGGATTAAGCATTGCCAGGGATTGTATTCGCCGCATGCAAGGGGAACTGTATCTGGTCGATGAGAGCGGGCAAGACGTTTGTTTCCGTATTGAATTGCCTGCGTCAAAAAACACGAAATAATGCTAAGAGCCTATCCCATTAGGCTATTTTATTTGCCAGTTTGGCCCCGGGCAGTGCTCGAAATCCTCACGTACTACGTGTACGCTCCGGTTTCTCCGCGCTGTCCATGTCCAAACTTCCTGCAACAATTACGCCCACTGGGAAAGGCTCTAAGTCTGGTGAATATGCGACACATTTTTCAACAAATTTTGCCCCGGCGGCTATGGCTGGCGGGGTTGCCTTGTCTGGCATTGCTGGGTTGTGTGCAGAGTTACAATAAACCAGCTCTTAATACGCCAGCAGAAGAAAAAATTCCGGTTTATCAACTGGCTGATTATCTTCCTACTGAATGTAGTGACATCTGGGCGCTGCAAGGGAAATCAACCGAAACTAACCCGCTTTACTGGCTACGGGCGATGGATTGTGCCAACCGCTTAATGCCAGCGCAATCGCGTCAGGAAGCCCGCAAGTATGGCGACGGTAGCTGGCAAAATACCTTTAAACAGGGAATTTTGCTGGCCGACGCTAAAATTACGCCTTTTGAGCGCCGCCAGTTAGTTGCGCGCATTGACGCGTTAAGTACCGAGATCCCGGCGCAGGTTCGCCCGCTGTATCAGCTCTGGCGCGATGGTCAGGCGTTACAATTGCAACTGGCGGAAGAGCGTCAACGCTACAGTAAACTCCAGCAGTCCAGCGATAGCGAGCTGGATGCTTTGCGCCAGCAACATCACGTTCTACAGCAGCAACTGGAACTTACCACCCGTAAACTGGAAAATCTGACCGATATTGAACGTCAGCTCTCGACCCGTAAACCTGCCGGAAATTTCGCGCCGGACGCGACGCACGAGAGTGAAAAGCCCGCGCCATCTACCAATGAGGTCACCCCTGATGAGCCATAAACCTGCGCATTTATTATTGGTCGATGATGATCCCGGATTGTTGAAATTACTTGGTCTGCGCCTGACCAGCGAAGGCTACAGCGTGGTCACGGCGGAAAGTGGCGCTGAAGGGTTGCGGGTACTGAATCGCGAAAAAATAGATTTAGTCATCAGCGACCTGCGGATGGATGAAATGGACGGTATGCAACTGTTTGCCGAAATCCAGAAAGTGCAGCCGGGGATGCCGGTTATCATCCTCACCGCGCATGGTTCCATTCCCGATGCCGTTTCCGCGACACAGCAAGGCGTGTTTAGTTTCCTCACCAAACCCGTCGATAAAGACGCGTTGTATCAGGCAATTGACGATGCGCTGGAGCAATCCGCGCCAGCCACCGACGGACGCTGGAGCGAGGCTATTGTCACCCGCAGTCCGCTGATGCTGCGTTTGCTGGAACAGGCGAGGCTGGTAGCGCAGTCTGACGTTAGTGTGCTGATTAACGGCCAGAGCGGCACGGGGAAAGAGATTTTCGCCCAGGCGATCCACAACGCCAGCCCACGCAACAACAAACCGTTTATTGCCATTAACTGTGGCGCATTGCCTGAACAGTTGCTGGAGTCAGAACTGTTTGGTCATGCACGCGGCGCGTTTACTGGTGCCGTCAGCAATCGCGAAGGTTTATTCCAGGCGGCGGAAGGCGGTACGCTGTTTCTCGATGAGATTGGCGATATGCCCGCGCCGTTACAGGTAAAATTGCTGCGCGTGTTGCAGGAGCGCAAAGTCCGTCCGCTGGGCAGCAACCGCGATATTGATATCGACGTGCGGATTATTTCCGCCACTCATCGCGACCTGCCAAAAGCGATGGCGCGAGGTGAGTTCCGCGAAGATCTCTATTACCGCCTCAACGTTGTTAGTCTGAAGATCCCCGCACTGGCGGAACGCACGGAAGATATTCCGTTGTTAGCAAACCATTTATTGCGTCAGGCGGCAGAGCGACATAAACCGTTTGTCCGTGCGTTCTCCACCGATGCGATGAAGCGCCTGATGACCGCCACCTGGCCGGGCAATGTGCGCCAGTTGGTGAATGTGATTGAACAGTGCGTGGCGCTGACGTCATCTCCGGTGATTAGTGATGCGCTGGTGGAGCAGGCGCTGGAAGGAGAAAACACGGCGCTACCCACCTTTGTTGAGGCGCGTAATCAGTTTGAACTCAACTACTTGCGCAAGCTGCTGCAAATCACCAAAGGCAATGTCACCCACGCGGCGAGAATGGCGGGGCGCAACCGGACAGAATTTTATAAACTGCTTTCCCGACACGAACTGGATGCAAACGATTTCAAGGAATGAATTGGCGTAATGTGTTACGTTTAGCAGATCAAAAGACAGGCGACCTTTTCAAGGAATAGCATGAAAAAGATTGATGCGATTATTAAACCCTTCAAGCTGGACGATGTCCGCGAAGCACTGGCTGAAGTCGGCATTACCGGTATGACGGTAACCGAAGTTAAAGGTTTTGGCCGCCAGAAAGGCCATACCGAGCTGTATCGCGGCGCGGAGTATATGGTGGATTTTCTGCCGAAGGTGAAAATTGAGATCGTCGTACCCGACGACATTGTGGATACCTGTGTAGACACCATTATTCGCACAGCGCAAACCGGTAAAATTGGTGACGGTAAAATCTTCGTCTTTGACGTGGCACGGGTCATTCGTATCCGTACCGGTGAAGAGGACGACGCGGCAATTTAAACCGCGTCGGGGTTGCCGGATGTCTCCATCCGGCAATATCAAATCACAGCACCTTATGTGGGCCAAAGCATTCGTAATGAATGTTTTCCTGCTTCACGCCCAGATCCACTAACTGTTTTGCGGCAAACTGCATGAAGCCAACCGGGCCGCAGAGATAGAACTGCATTGCCGGATTGCTGAACGCACCTTCGAGTTTGCTCAGATCCATCAGACCTTCGCTATTAAACTGACCTTTCGCGCGATCGGCTTCACTCGGCTGACGATACCAGGTATGCGCGGTAAAGCGCGGCAGCGATTGCCCCAGTTCCTTAACTTCATCGGCAAAGGCGTGAACATCGCCATTTTCTGCAGCATGGAACCAGTTCACCTGGGCGCTATGGCCTGTTTTTGCCAACGTGTCGAGCATCGCCAGCATTGGCGTCTGACCGACACCCGCAGAGATTAAGGTCACTGGCGTGTCATTCGCTACATCCATAAAGAAATCACCAGCCGGAGCCACCAGCTTAACGACATCGCCAACGTTAGCGTGATTGTGCAGCCAGTTGGATACCTGTCCGCCATCTTCGCGTTTCACTGCAATACGATAGCCTTTGCCATCCGGTTTACGGGTCAAAGAGTACTGACGAATTTCCTGATGCGGGAAACCTTCCGGCTTCAGCCAAATGCCGAGATATTGTCCCGGACGGTATTCTGCCACTGCGCCACCGTCGACCGGTTCCAGTTCGAAACTGGTGATCAATGCGCTGCGTGGTGTTTTAGCCACAATGCGGAAATCGCGCGTACCTTCCCAGCCACCGGCTTTGCTGGCGTTTTCGTTATAAATTTCTGCTTCGCGATTGATAAACACATTTGCCAGTACGCCATACGCTTTGCCCCATGCGTCCAGCACTTCCTGACCCGGGCTGAACATTTCGTCGAGGGTGGCCAGCAGGTGTTCGCCTACGATGTTGTACTGCTCCGGTTTGATCTGGAAGCTGGTGTGTTTCTGCGCGATTTTCTCCACTGCTGGCAGCAGCGCAGGCAGGTTTTCAATATTACTGGCGTAGGCGGCAATGGCGTTAAACAGGGCTTCACGTTGATCGCCATTACGCTGGTTACTCATATTGAAAATGTCTTTGAGTTCAGGGTTATGAGTAAACATACGGTCGTAGAAATGGGCGGTTAATTTCGGCCCTGTTTCCACCAGCAAAGGGATAGTGGCTTTTACTGTAGCGATGGTTTGAGCGTCAAGCATAGAGTCTTCCTTTTTTTTGTATCTTAATTGATGTATCTCAAATGCATCTTATAAAAAATAACCCTGTCCTGTAAATGGTTCCTTGGTGTTTTTCATTAGGAATGTGATGAAGTGAAAAATTTGCATCACAAACCTGAAAAGAAATCCGTTTCCGGGAGTAAGTCCTTTATTCACCAAAGCCTTGACGTGCTTGAAGGTAATCGTTTGCGTAAATTCCTTTGTCAAGACCTGTTATCGCAGAATGATTCGGTTATACTGTTCGCCGTTGTCCATCAGGACCGCCAAAATTAGGCGAAAAAATTTTATTGTTAGCTGAGTCAGGAGATGCGGATGTTAAAGCGTGAAATGAACATTGCCGATTATGATGCCGAACTGTGGCAGGCTATGGAGCAGGAAAAAGTACGTCAGGAAGAGCACATCGAACTGATCGCCTCCGAAAACTACACCAGCCCGCGCGTAATGCAAGCACAGGGCTCTCAGCTAACCAACAAATATGCTGAAGGTTATCCGGGTAAACGTTACTACGGCGGTTGCGAGTATGTTGATATCGTCGAACAACTGGCGATTGATCGCGCGAAAGAGCTGTTCGGCGCTGACTACGCTAACGTTCAGCCGCACTCCGGTTCCCAGGCTAACTTTGCGGTCTACACCGCGCTGCTGGAACCAGGCGATACCGTTCTGGGTATGAACCTGGCACACGGCGGTCACCTGACTCACGGTTCTCCGGTTAACTTCTCCGGTAAACTGTACAACATCGTTCCTTACGGTATCGATGCAACAGGCCATATCGACTACGCAGATCTGGAAAAACAAGCGAAAGAACACAAACCGAAAATGATCATCGGCGGCTTCTCAGCATATTCCGGCGTGGTTGACTGGGCGAAAATGCGTGAAATCGCTGACAGCATCGGTGCTTACTTGTTCGTTGATATGGCGCACGTTGCGGGCCTGGTTGCTGCTGGCGTCTATCCGAACCCGGTTCCTCATGCTCACGTTGTCACTACTACCACTCACAAAACCCTGGCGGGTCCGCGCGGCGGCCTGATCCTGGCGAAAGGTGGTAGCGAAGATCTGTACAAAAAACTGAACTCTGCTGTCTTCCCGGGTGGGCAGGGCGGTCCGCTGATGCACGTAATCGCCGGTAAAGCAGTAGCGCTGAAAGAAGCGATGGAGCCGGAGTTCAAAACTTACCAGCAGCAGGTCGCGAAAAACGCCAAAGCGATGGTAGAAGTGTTCCTCGAGCGCGGCTACAAAGTGGTTTCCGGCGGTACTGATAACCACCTGTTCCTGGTTGATCTGGTTGATAAAAACCTGACCGGTAAAGAAGCTGACGCCGCTCTGGGCCGTGCTAACATCACCGTGAACAAAAACAGTGTACCGAACGATCCGAAGAGCCCGTTTGTGACCTCCGGTATTCGTGTGGGTACTCCGGCGATTACCCGTCGCGGCTTTAAAGAAGCAGAAGCGAAAGAACTGGCTGGCTGGATGTGTGACGTGCTGGACAGCATCAATGATGAAGCGGTTATCGAGCGCATCAAAGGTAAAGTTCTCGACATCTGCGCTCGCTACCCGGTTTACGCATAAGCGAAACGGTGGTTTGCTGACAATGTGCTCGTTGTTCATGCCGGATGCGGCATGAACGCCTTATCCGGCCTACAAAACTTTGCAAATTCAATACATTGCAATATCCGTGTAGGCCTGATAAGCGTAGCGCATCAGGCAATCTTACGTTTGTGATCATCGCGAGGCTTCCTTCGGGAAGCCTTGTTACGTTATCGCGGCATTAAATTTGCCGTAACTGCGCTTCAACATACAAATAGCCAATCCCCAGCACCTGTTGCGCGCGGCTTAATTGCCCGAAGCCAATTTGCGTCGCTTTCACGCCAGGCCCTTCATCGCGGTCGAACGGATTAAACCCTGTCTGGCGAATAATGGTATTAAGCCAGTTCTCGCCAAAGGCGCAACTACGACCATACAGCCAAATCTGATTAATATTGAGGATGTTGAGGAAGTTATACAGACTTAAACCAATGGCGTTAGCACTGCGGTCAACCCAACTGGTGACCCACGGTTCTCCACTTTGCCAGGCAGCGATTAATTGCGCGGTAGTCAGTTTTTCGGGATCAAGTTGAGTATTGTCCGGCTGTGATTTTAGCCATACCCGCGCCTGCTTTTTTAATGCGCTTAACGAGGCGACGGTTTCCAGGCAGCCGTAACGTCCACAATCACAGGCGACGCCATCGGGGTTAACGATGGTGTGACCAATCTGTCCGCTGCCATACAAACTGCCGCGATAAATTTGCTCGTTAATCACGAACGACGAGCCAATGCCGTAATCAACGTTGATCACGCAGAAATCACGCCCCTGCGAATTTTTTTGCCATTTCTCCGCCAGCGCCAGCATCACGCAGTCATTATCGACCATTACCCGAATGCCGAGCTTTTCTTCCAGCAGATATTTCACCTCAACCGGCGCTGTCCACGGCGCTTGCGGCATGGTTTGCGATACGCCGGTGACCGGATCAACCTGGCCGTGAATTGCCAGCGCCAGATTGATAGTGCGCTCTGGCCACAGTTTGCGATGGCGATGCCAGCATTTTTCGATCTCCGCCAATAGCGCCTGCGGTGTCGGAGCGTCAATCTGAAAGCGTTCAAATTCACCTTTCGGACTTAAACAGGCATTAGCGACCTGACACTCAATGCTGGTGGGCGTAACGTTCAGACACAGCGTCCAGGCACCCTCCGGTGCAATGAGCCATGTGCCGCTGCTATGCCCGCGCGTCTGGCTTTCATCGTCGATATTCACCACCCGCTTTTCGTTTTCCAGCTCCTGCAAAATATTACTGACTGCCGGAATTGAAATTTGCGCCAGTCGGGCCAGCGTCGATTTATTGGCACGTTTTTGCCGGTACAGCAGCTCCAGAATCACGCATTTGTTATGGTGGCGGATCTGTTGATTGTTAATGCAGGCTCTCATCTTCACTAAACCTTGTTTAGTTAATTGCGTGATTATTCCGCGAAAACATTGCCAGATTGTTCAATACACTGCCACAAATCTTTTAATTCAGTATGTCTTGTTAATATTGAGGGCACCATGACTCCAGTAAAAGTGTGGCAAGAGCGCGTTGAGATCCCGACCTATGAAACCGGGCCGCAGGATATACATCCCATGTTTCTGGAAAATCGCGTTTATCAGGGATCGTCCGGCGCGGTTTATCCCTATGGCGTGACGGATACGCTGAGCGAGCAGAAAACCCTGAAATCGTGGCAGGCTGTATGGCTGGAAAACGACTACATCAAAGTGATGATCCTGCCGGAACTGGGCGGTCGTGTGCATCGCGCGTGGGATAAAGTAAAACAGCGCGATTTTGTCTATCACAATGAGGTGATAAAACCGGCGCTGGTAGGGCTGTTGGGGCCGTGGATCTCTGGCGGGATTGAGTTTAACTGGCCGCAACACCATCGCCCGACCACCTTTATGCCCGTTGATTTCGCCATCGAAGCACATGAAGATGGCGCACAGACTGTATGGGGTGGCGAAACGGAGCCGATGCACGGTTTACAGGTGATGACCGGTTTCACGCTGCGCCCTGACCGTGCCGCACTGGAAATCGCCAGCCGCGTCTATAACGGCAATGCTACGCCGCGTCATTTTTTGTGGTGGGCCAATCCGGCGGTGAAAGGTGGTGAAGGGCATCAGAGTGTTTTCCCACCGGATGTGACTGCGGTATTCGATCATGGCAAACGGGCCGTTTCAGCTTTCCCCATTGCCACCGGAACCTATTACAAAGTGGACTACTCCGCCGGAGTGGACATTTCTCGTTATAAAAATGTACCCGTTCCAACATCATATATGGCCGAAAAATCACAGTACGATTTTGTTGGCGCGTGGTGTCACGATGAAGATGGCGGTTTGCTTCACGTTGCCAACCACCATATTGCACCAGGTAAAAAACAGTGGAGCTGGGGACACAGTGAATTTGGTCAGGCGTGGGATAAGAGCCTGACCGACAATAACGGCCCGTATATCGAACTGATGACTGGCATTTTTGCTGACAACCAGCCCGATTTTACCTGGCTTGATGCTTACGAAGAGAAGCGTTTCGAGCAGTATTTCCTGCCTTATCATTCTCTGGGCATGGTGCAAAACGCCTCCCGCGACGCGGTGATTAAATTAGAGCGTAGCGAGCGGGGGATTGAGTGGGGGCTGTATGCCATCTCCCCGTTGAGTGGATATCGTCTGGCGATCCGCGAAATCGGCAAATGCAACGTGTTACTTGACGATGCCGTAGCCCTGACACCAGCGACCGCCATCCAGGGCGTGTTACGCGGTATTGATCCGGGCAGATTGACTATCGAACTTTCCGATGCTGACGGCAATATTGTACTGAGTTATCAGGAACATCAGCCGCAAGAACTACCGTTGCCGGACGTTGCTAAAGCGCCACTGGCAGCACAAGACATTACCAGTACAGATGAAGCCTGGTTTGTCGGTCAGCATCTGGAGCAATACCATCACGCCAGCCGTTCGCCGTTCGATTACTACCTGCGCGGCGTGGCGTTGGATCCGCTCGATTATCGCTGCAACCTGGCGCTGGCGATGCTGGAATATAACCGCGCAGATTTCCCGCAAGCGGTGGCATATGCCAGTCAGGCGCTAAAACGCGCACATGCGCTGAATAAAAACCCGCAGTGCGGACAGGCAAGTTTGATTCGCGCCAGTGCTTACGAACGTCAGGGGCAATATCAACAAGCCGAAGAGGATTTCTGGCGTGCAGTCTGGAGCGGCAACAGTAAAGCGGGCGGCTATTACGGTCTGGCACGACTGGCGGCGCGTAATGGCAACTTCGAGGCAGGGCTGGATTTTTGCCAACAAAGCCTGCGCGCCTGCCCAACTAATCAGGAAGTGCTTTGCCTGCATAATCTGCTGCTGGTATTAAGCGGCCGTCAGGATAATGCGCGTTTACAGCGCGAGAAACTGCTGCGCGATTATCCGCTGAACGCCACCCTGTGGTGGTTGAACTGGTTCGATGGTCGTTCTGAATCTGCCTTCACGCAGTGGCGAGGTCTGTGTCAGGGGCGCGACGTGAACGCCCTGATGACTGCCGGGCAGTTGATTAACTGGGGAATGCCCGCCCTGGCGGCAGAGATGCTGAACGCACTGGACTGCCAACGCACGTTGCCGCTTTATCTGCAAGCGAGCTTATTGCCGAAAGCTGATCGTGGCGAACTGGTGACAAAAGCCATTGATGTCTTTCCGCAGTTTGTCCGTTTCCCGAATACGCTGGAGGAAGTGGCGGCACTGGAGAGCATTGAAGAGTGTTGGTTCGCCCGTCATTTACTGGCCTGCTTCTACTACAACAAGCGTTGCTACGACAAAGCCATTGCCTTATGGCAGCGTTGCGTAGAGATGTCGCCGGAGTTTGCCGACGGCTGGCGCGGGTTGGCGATCCATGCGTGGAATAAGCAGCACGATGATGAACTGGCCGCGCGTTATCTTGATAATGCTTATCAGCTTGCGCCACAGGATGCTCGTCTGCTTTTCGAACGCGATTTGCTGGATAAGTTAACCGGATCTTCGCCGGAGAAACGACTGGCGCGTCTGGAAAATAATCTGGAAATTGCCCTGAAACGCGACGACATGACCGCAGAACTGCTCAATTTGTGGCATCTCACCGGTCAGGCAGACAAAGCGGCGGACATTCTCGCCACGCGCAAATTCCATCCGTGGGAAGGCGGGGAAGGGAAAGTTACCTGCCAGTTTATCCTCAACCAGTTGTTACGCGCCTGGCAACACCTTGATGCCAGACAGCCGCAGCAGGCAAGCGAACTGCTTCATGCCGCGTTGCATTATCCGGAGAATTTAAGCGAAGGTCGTTTACCTGGGCAGACTGATAACGACATCTGGTTCTGGCAGGCAGTATGCGCGAAAACGCAGGGCGATGAAGCTGAGGCGACGCGCTGCTTACGAATGGCGGCGACCGGCGATCGCACCATTAACATCCACAGTTATTACAACGATCAGCCGGTCGATTATCTCTTCTGGCAAGGGATGGCACTGCGATTGCTGGGCGAACAACAAACGGCACAGCAACTGTTCAGTGAAATGAAACAGTGGGCGCAACAGATGGCGAAAACCAGTATCGAAGCGGATTTCTTTGCTGTTTCACAACCGGACTTGTTGTCGCTGTATGGCGATTTACAACAGCAGCATAAAGAAAAATGCCTGATGGTGTCGATGCTGGCGGCTGCGGGATTAGGGGAGATTGCGCAATATGAATCTGTGCGCGCTGAACTGACGGCGATTAATCCGGCCTGGCCGAAAGCGGCATTATTCACCACCGTGATGCCTTTTATTTTTAACTACGTTCACTAAACCCTATTAACTGTAATATTTGAGCGGCATGCGCTGCCGCTCATCACTAAATAATTAAAATAAGCCGTTGTAAATAAAAACCCTACAGGAGGCACTATGCCTGAAAAAATGAGAGCAACCCGTAATATAATTTTAATAGCTACGCTTTTGGGTAGCGCACTATTCGCCAGGGCTGCGGAAAAAGAAATGACCATTGGCGCAATATATCTTGATACTCAGGGATATTACGCCGGTGTACGTCAGGGTGTTCAGGATGCGGCAAAAGATTCCTCAGTACAGGTACAGTTAATAGAAACCAACGCACAGGGGGATATTTCAAAAGAAAGTACTTTTGTTGATACCCTCGTGGCGCGTAATGTTGATGCCATTATTTTGTCGGCAGTGTCTGAAAATGGCAGTAGCCGCACCGTTCGACGCGCCAGTGAGGCGGGTATTCCAGTGATTTGCTACAACACCTGTATTAATCAGAAAGGGGTCGATAAATATGTCTCGGCGTATCTGGTGGGCGATCCTCTGGAATTCGGTAAAAAACTGGGTAATGCCGCCGCCGATTATTTTATTGCCAACAAAATTGAACAACCAAAAATTGCCGTCATAAATTGCGAAGCTTTTGAAGTTTGTGTGCAGCGGCGTAAAGGGTTTGAAGAAGTATTAAAAGCCCGTGTTCCCGGAGCGCAAATTGTCGCGAATCAGGAAGGTACTGTTTTAGATAAAGCGATTTCTGTCGGTGAAAAACTGATTATCTCCACGCCGGATCTCAACGCCATTATGGGGGAATCGGGCGGCGCGACACTCGGCGCAGTTAAAGCAGTACGTAATCAAAATCAGGCCGGGAAAATCGCCGTCTTTGGTTCAGATATGACGACTGAAATTGCCCAGGAACTGGAAAACAACCAGGTGCTGAAAGCGGTAGTGGATATTTCCGGTAAGAAAATGGGTAACGCTGTTTTTGCGCAAACATTGAAGGTTATCGATAAAAAAGCCGACGGTGAAAAAGTGATTCAGGTGCCTATCGATCTCTATACCAAAACGGAAGACGGTAAGCAGTGGCTGGCAACGCATGTTGATGGTCTGCCCTAATAGCTGATTCGCAGAGGTCCCTATGTTCACGGCAACAGAGGCAGTCCCGGTAGCAAAAGTGGTGGCAGGAAATAAGCGTTATCCCGGCGTCGTTGCGCTGGATAACGTTAATTTCACGCTCAATAAAGGCGAAGTTCGCGCGCTGTTAGGTAAAAACGGCGCGGGCAAATCGACCCTCATTCGAATGCTCACCGGCAGCGAACGCCCGGACAGCGGCGATATCTGGATTGGCGAGACGCGGCTGGAAGGTGACGAAGCTACGCTGACTCGCCGTGCCGCTGAACTGGGGGTACGCGCGGTTTATCAGGAGTTAAGTCTGGTGGAGGGGCTGACGGTGGCGGAAAACCTCTGCCTTGGTCAATGGCCACGCCGCAACAGCATGATTGATTACCCGCAAATGGCGCAGGATGCCCAACGTTGCTTACAGGCGCTGGGTGTCGACGTTAGCCCTGAACAACTTGTATCGACGCTAAGTCCGGCGCAAAAGCAACTGGTGGAAATTGCGCGAGTGATGAAGGGCGAGCCGCGCGTGGTCATTCTTGATGAACCTACCAGTTCGCTTGCCAGTGCGGAAGTTGAACTGGTGATCAGCGCCGTGAAAAAGATGTCGGCACTGGGCGTGGCGGTGATTTATGTCAGCCACCGGATGGAAGAAATCCGCCGTATCGCTTCCTGCGCCACCGTCATGCGCGATGGTCAGGTGGCGGGCGATGTGATGCTCGAAAACACCTCCACCCGTCATATTGTGTCGCTGATGCTTGGACGCGATCACGTTGATATTGCGCCGGTTGCCGCCCAGGAAATTGCTGACCAGATCGTGCTGGATGTTCGTGCGTTACGCCACAGACCAAAACTTGCGGAGATCAATTTTTCACTTCGTCGTGGTGAAGTGCTCGGTATTGCTGGCCTGCTGGGAGCCGGGCGCAGTGAATTGCTGAAAGCGATTGTTGGACTGGAAGCGTTTGAGCAGGGCGAAATTGTTATCAACGGCGAGAAAATCACGCGCCCGGATTACGGCGACATGTTGAAACGCGGCATCGGCTATACCCCGGAAAATCGCAAAGAAGCGGCGATCATTCCCTGGCTGGGCGTTGACGAAAATACAGTGCTGACCAACCGGCAAAAAATCAGCGCTAACGGCGTGCTGCAATGGTCCACCATCCGCCGCCTGACCGAAGAGGTGATGCAACGGATGACAGTCAAGGCTGCCAGTAGCGAAACGCCGATTGGTACGCTTTCCGGCGGTAATCAGCAAAAAGTGGTGATCGGTCGTTGGGTCTATGCCGCCAGCCAGATTCTGTTGCTCGACGAGCCAACGCGCGGCGTCGATATCGAAGCCAAGCAGCAGATTTACCGTATTGTCCGCGAGCTGGCCGCAGAAGGAAAAAGCGTGGTGTTTATCTCCAGTGAAGTGGAGGAGTTGCCGCTGGTGTGCGACCGCATCCTGTTGTTACAGCACGGCACGTTCTCGCAGGAGTTTCACTCGCCGGTCAATGTGGATGAGCTGATGTCCGCCATTCTGTCTGTGCACTGATGAATTTTACCGAGGAACCTGAAGATGTCTGCTTCGTCATTACCATTGCCGCAGGGCAAGAGCGTCTCGCTCAAACAATTTGTCAGTCGCCACATTAATGAGATCGGTTTGCTGGTGGTGATAGCCATTCTATATCTGGTCTTCTCCCTGAACGCGCCAGGCTTTATCTCATTAAATAACCAAATGAACGTGCTACGCGATGCCGCCACCATCGGTATTGCCGCCTGGGCGATGACGCTGATTATTATCTCCGGTGAAATTGATGTCAGCGTTGGGCCAATGGTCGCTTTTGTCTCGGTGTGCCTGGCATTTTTACTGCAATTTGAGGTTCCTCTGGCGGTGGCGTGTTTGTTGGTGTTGCTGTTAGGCGCGCTGATGGGAACGCTCGCCGGGGTGTTACGTGGCGTGTTTAACGTGCCAAGTTTTGTGGCCACGCTGGGGTTGTGGAGCGCCCTGCGCGGTATGGGGCTGTTTATGACTAACGCCCTGCCTGTGCCGATTGACGAAAACGAGGTACTGGACTGGCTGGGTGGGCAATTTCTCGGCGTGCCGGTATCCGCGCTGATCATGATGGTGTTGTTTGCGCTGTTTGTGTTCATCAGCCGTAAAACTGCCTTCGGGCGTTCGGTTTTTGCTGTGGGCGGTAATGCCACGGCGGCGCAGTTGTGCGGGATTAACGTCCGGCGAGTACGCATTCTTATTTTTACCCTTTCAGGATTATTAGCGGCGGTGACCGGCATTTTACTGGCGGCGCGCCTCGGTTCTGGTAACGCAGGCGCGGCAAACGGTCTGGAGTTTGACGTGATCGCAGCCGTGGTAGTTGGTGGTACGGCGCTTTCCGGCGGTCGCGGCTCCCTGTTCGGTACGCTGCTTGGCGTTCTGGTCATTACGCTAATCGGTAACGGCCTGGTGCTGCTCGGAATTAACTCCTTTTTCCAGCAGGTGGTCCGCGGCGTCATCATCGTGGTGGCGGTACTGGCGAATATCTTGCTGACCCAGCGAAGCAGTAAAGCGAAACGCTAAATATTAACGCCCCTGGCGCGGGTGCGGCAGGGATGAAAATTAATCGTATTGTTAATGAGGGACTTATGAAAACGATGCTGGCAGCTTACTTACCAGGAAATTCGACCGTTGATCTACGGGAAGTTGCGGTGCCGACGCCGGGGATTAACCAGGTACTGATCAAAATGAAATCCTCCGGGATTTGCGGAAGCGATGTCCACTATATCTATCATCAACACCGCGCCACGGCGGCGGCGCCCGATAAACCGTTGTATCAGGGATTTATCAACGGTCATGAACCGTGCGGGCAGATTGTGGCTATGGGGCAAGGCTGTCGACATTTTAAAGAGGGCGATCGTGTGCTGGTGTATCACATTTCCGGCTGTGGTTTTTGCCAGAACTGTCGTCGTGGTTTTCCTATCTCCTGTACCGGTAAAGGAAAAGCGGCTTACGGCTGGCAGCGTGATGGCGGTCATGCCGAATATCTGCTGGCGGAAGAAAAAGATCTGATCCTCCTGCCAGACGCACTGAGCTACGAAGATGGAGCGTTTATCAGTTGCGGCGTTGGCACGGCGTATGAAGGGATTTTGCGCGGCGAAGTCTCCGGCAGCGATAACGTGCTGGTGGTCGGTCTGGGGCCGGTCGGGATGATGGCGATGATGCTGGCGAAAGGTCGCGGTGCGAAACGGATCATCGGCGTTGATATGTTGCCGGAACGTCTGGCGATGGCGAAACAGTTAGGTGTGATGGATCACGGTTATTTAGCAACCACTGAAGGTCTGCCGCAGATAATTGCCGAACTCACCCACGGCGGCGCGGATGTTGCGCTCGATTGTTCCGGTAATGCTGCGGGGCGCTTGCTGGCATTGCAATCCACCGCCGACTGGGGACGCGTGGTTTACATCGGGGAAACTGGAAAAGTGGAGTTCGAGGTCAGCGCCGATCTGATGCACCATCAACGGCGGATTATTGGCTCCTGGGTGACCAGCCTGTTCCATATGGAAAAATGCGCTCACGATCTGACGGACTGGAAACTGTGGCCGCGTAACGCCATTACCCACCGCTTCTCACTGGAACAGGCGGGTGAGGCGTATGCGCTGATGGCAAGTGGCAAATGTGGGAAAGTCGTGATTAATTTCCCGGATTAAGGAGTTAGCGGATGACCATCTATACCTTATTTCATGGGGCGCTAAAGCTGGATATCTCTGACCAGGGCGGAGTCATAGAAGGCTTCTGGCACGACACGACGGCGTTGCTACGTCCGGGTAAAAAAAACGGTGTGGCAACCGATGCCTCCTGTTTTCCGCTGGTGCCGTTTGCTAACCGGGTGAGCGGCAACCGCTTTGTCTGGCAAGGGCGTGAGTATCCGCTACATCCTAACGTTGAATGGGACGCGCATTATCTGCACGGCGATGGCTGGCTGGGCCAGTGGCAATGTGTAACGCGCAGCGATGATAGTTTATGTCTGGAGTATGAACATCGCGGTGGCGTTTATCATTATCGGGTAAGTCAGACGTTTCATTTAACGGCAGATGCGCTGACGGTCACGCTCTCTGTCACCAATGAAGGTGCAGAGACGCTGCCGTTTGGTACGGGCTGGCATCCTTATTTTCCGTTGTCGTCGCAAACGCGGATTCAGGCGCAGGCGAGCGGTTACTGGCTGGAGCGGGAACAGTGGCTGGCGGGGGCGTTTTGCGCGCAGTTACCGCTGGAGCTGGATTTCAATCAGCTCGCGCCGTTGCCGCGTCAGTGGGTGAACAATGGTTTTTCCGGATGGAATGGTCAGGCACGCATTGAGCAGCCACAGCAGGGTTACGCCATCACTATGGAAACGACGCCGCCCGCACCGTGTTATTTCATCTTTGTTTCGGACCCGACGTTTGATAAAGGGTATGCGTTTGATTTCTTCTGCCTGGAGCCGATGAGTCATGCGCCGGATGACCATCATCGTCCCGAAGGCGGAGATCTCATTGCGCTTGCGCCGGGGGAGTCAACAACCTTAGAGATGTCGTTGCGGGTTGAGTTGCTGTAATTTATAAAATGCCGGATGCACAGGCCTACAATGGGTGCCGGAGCGGTAGGCCGGATAAGGCGTTCACGCCGCATCCGGCATGTTTTTAACGCCGATCGAGAGAGATCGCCCCCGGTCCGGTAATCGCCAGCAGCAGGAATGCGCCTGCAATACTGACATTTTTCCAGAAATTAATCATATTTGGCCCGACCTCATCCCCCGTCATATCCCAGTAATGATGGCCAATCACCGCTGTACCCAGCGTGTAGAAAATAAACAGCACCGCCAGCGGACGAGTGAAAAAACCAAGCACGATTAATATCGCGGCAGGCACTTCCATAACTACCGCAATAATTGCCGCCAGCATCGGCATTGGCGCGCCCAGCGAGGCCATATATTGGACCGTACCGTCAAAGCCCATCATTTTGGGAAAACCAAAAATAATGAAAATTAAGATGATGGCAATACGGGCAATTAATAACAAAACGGGGCGGGCTGCGCCAAAATCAAAATAACGTAGTGTGTTCATAACCAATCCCTTTGCAAAAAGATGTGATTTAAACGTAATACACACTCTGGCACCTCGCCACGCCCCAGGCGTTGAGATATTCGCTAATTATCCTGGTTTGCTATAACGGCATAGCGCAGGTCGCTGACAATGTGCTTGCTGCTTCATGCCGGGAAGCTCGCTCGAATATTCTTATTTTCCAACTTGCAACAACATTCGATTAACTCCAGACTAACGCCTCCTGACGGGAGGGACTCATGGTTTTGCAATCCACGCGCTGGCTGGCGCTCGGTTATTTCACGTACTTTTTTAGCTACGGCATTTTTCTACCTTTCTGGAGCGTCTGGCTTGAGGGGATTGGCTTAACGCCAGAAACCATCGGTCTGTTGTTAGGGGCCGGTCTGGTTGCCCGTTTTCTCGGTAGTTTGATAATCGCGCCCCGCGTCAGCGATCCTTCTCGTCTGATTTCCGCGCTGCGGGTGCTGGCGTTGCTGACGCTGCTGTTTGCCGTTGCCTTCTGGGCTGGCGCGCATGTCGCGTGGCTAATGGTGGTAATGGTCGGTTTTAACCTCTTTTTCTCACCGCTGGTGCCGTTGACTGACGCGCTGGCGAATACCTGGCAAAAGCAGTTTCCGCTTGATTACGGCAAAGTGCGGCTGTGGGGCTCGGTGGCATTTGTCATTGGTTCGGCGCTGACGGGCAAACTGGTCACGGTGTTTGATTATCGGGTGATCCTCGCAATGTTGACGCTGGGCGTGGCATCCATGCTACTTGGTTTTCTCATTCGCCCGACCATTCAACCACAAGGGGTAAGCCGCCAGCAGGAGAGCACGGGATGGCCGGCCTGGCTGGCGCTGGTTCGCCAGAACTGGCGCTTTCTGGCTTGTGTTTGTCTATTGCAGGGAGCGCACGCGGCGTATTACGGTTTTAGCGCCATTTACTGGCAGGCAGCGGGTTACTCGGCTTCGGCGGTGGGCTATTTGTGGTCACTTGGGGTGGTGGCGGAAGTGATCATCTTTGCGCTGAGTAACAAACTTTTCCGTCGCTGTAGCGCTCGCGATATGTTGTTGATCTCAGCGATTTGCGGAGTGGCGCGTTGGAGCATTATGGGGGCAACCACTGAGTTACCGTGGTTGATATTGGTGCAGATCCTGCATTGCGGCACTTTTACCGTGTGCCACCTGGCCGCCATGCGCTATATCGCCGCTCGTCAGGGTAGTGAGGTGATCCGTTTGCAGGCGGTTTACTCTGCCGTCGCGATGGGCGGCAGTATCGCTATCATGACCGTCTTCGCCGGATTCTTGTATCAATATCTGGGGCACGGCGTGTTCTGGGTGATGGCATTGGTGGCGCTTCCGGCAATGTTTCTGCGCCCAAAAGTGGTTCCCTCATGCTGATTATTCCAGCATTTTACGGATCTGCTCCTGTTGGTGTGCGGTCAGGGTCTGATTCGTATGAATCAGCGGCGGCGAAAAGAGCGGTAACGGGATGGTATAAGGTGCAATAATCAGCACAGCGTTTCTCGGTGCGCCATTTCGTAAAAAGGCCTTCACCGATATATGTTTAATATTGAGCGGCAGTAGCGTAATTTCGCGCAATTGTTGCTCAATACTTGCTTCTCTTTCACTGTCATTGTCCGTCAGTAAAACAATCTGTTTTTCGTTAACTTCATTTGCTTGCATCAGCCATGCGCCGAAAATCACCGCCACCAGACCACTTTCCTCATCGGAAAAACGGACATTGTATTCACTTTCAAACCCGGCCAGCGCCGCGCGGGTTGTACGAACCAGGCGTGGGTAAAGTCGGCTGAACTCTTCTGGCAAGGTGTTATCAATACCGATGGCAAACAAACTGCGGCGTAATGCCTGAGCGAGATGAGTATAAAGCTGATCGCATAACCCCTGTTCATCATAGAAACGGACATTTCCCAGCTCACGAAAATGTTGTACCAGACGGACAATAGCCTGACGCAATTGCCGATCGCGCTGATGGGTATCCTGCAGCGGATTGGGAACCCGCAACATGGAAAAGAGCAATGCCATAAACAACGGTTCATCTGGTGGTACAGGCTGGCGCGCCCGGCGTTGCCAGTGGCGGCCAATTTCTTGTGCTATCTGAAATTCAAGGCAGGATTCAGCCCATCGACGTTGCTGTGGGTTAAATTGTGGCGTGATCCCGGCATGATGTTGTAGCAGGCAATATTGCAGATACAGGCACAGAAAATGAATATCACGAGCTTCAAAGCATTTTTGCAATCGTCGCGAACACAGATTAACTAAAGCTTGTAGGTTGGTATCGTCGTAAAAGTTGCGAGCAATCCCCCGACGCTTCAATTCTTCCTTTATGGCAGGGGCGAAACGACCGGTGATAAATGACGGGCATAAACGGAAACCGCGTCGTAGCCAGTGAAATAAACATAAACGTTGATTAAGTACTGTACCTTCAATCCGGTAGCTACCGTCATAACCAGTAGTGAGCGTGAGTTGATGATAGCGCAGGATCTCCCGTCCTGTTTCGCTGATATCAAAACTGGCAATATCATCATCCACACCATTAAGCTCGCTAAACGTTGCCGTGGTGGCGGTCAACCCCGGCTGAAATAGCGTTAACAAGATCTGGCAGCGGCGCTGGGGAGCAGAAAGGGCAGATGGTGGAGCAAGTGTAGACATCATCTGTTGATCTCCCATAAGCATAATTGATAAGGATAGCTAAAGTTTGCTTAGGGAAATGGTGAATGGAACGCTATTTATCAGAAATGCGGGCAGGCGTCACAGAATTTTTATCGATATAAACAGCAATGGCCAGTTGAATGCCATGTCTTAAGGTGATTTCATGCTGTTTTATCGGGTTTTAATCTTAAGGTTAATTCTACGGGCTTAACGTATTGAGGATAAAATCTACCGCTTGTTCGCGATAAACATCACCATGACGATCGGAAAAAGCGTCAATGTGTTCGCCATCGGGGATCAGAATCAGCCGTTTTGGCTCTTTCGCCAGAGCATATAACTTTTCACTGTGCTGCCAGGGGATAACGTGATCGGCTTTGCCGTGAATCAGTAAAAGCGGAATGGGGCTGACGCTGGCAATGTAATTTTCACCGCTGTAACTTTCATCAAGTAAGTAACCACTGCCGGGGATCATCTGGTTGGCGATGGTTGAGTAAGAGGCAAATGTGGAGTCGAGGATCACCGCGCGGATGCCCTCACGATTGCCCTGACCAATAACATCAAGAATATTCGCACCGCCAATACTCTGACCAAACAGTACCAGTCGCTGCGGGTTTACATCACTGCGATGGCGCACCACGTTGATGGCGCTCAGTGTATCGTCCAGTAATCCGGCTTGCGAAGGCGTTCCTTTAGACTTACCAAACCCACGATAATCAAACATAAACACGTTGAAATTGCGTTCGGGTAACCAACTGACCAGTGGCCAATGTGCAGACATATTTCCGGCATTGCCATGAGCATGGATCACCGTAGCGATGGCATTTTCAGCGGGGCCAGTCGATGACGGAATAAACCAGCCTTGCAGGCGTGTGCCATCTTCAGCGGTAAACTCTACGGATTCTGCTGACCAGGGGTCAGGGCCATAAATTTTGTTATCAGGATAATAGAAAAAATTGATAGCGACGCGCGGCACTAAATAAACGCAGACGGCAACAACAAAGAGAATAAACAGAATCTTGAAAACGCGCTTGTTTACTGGCAGGACCATAACCTTTCCTTGCGACTTTTTTGTAATCCATTAATCGGGGAAAGATGGTGGGAGAGCGGTGAGGGAAAGTAAAGCGGCGAGAAAGTATTTTGGAATAGCGCCTGAAAGGCGAGGGCGGGTGAGAGAAATCACCCGCCAGAGAAATTAACGCTTCAGTGCGTCGCTTAACTCGTCACGCATGTTTGACAGCATGGCTTTTACTACGCGTGGGTTACCCGCAACGATGTTACCGGTCAGTATGTAGTTATGACCACCAGTGAAGTCGCTGACGATACCACCAGCTTCACGAACCAGCAGTTCGCCTGCGGCGAAGTCCCACGGACGCAGACCGATTTCAAAGAAACCGTCAACGCGACCAGCAGCGACATAAGCCAGATCCAGTGCCGCAGAACCAGTACGACGGAAGTCAGCACATTCGTTGAATAGTTTGCCGACGATGTTAATGTAGGTGGTGGCGTACTGTTTTGCTTTGAACGGGAAGCCGGTCGCCAGAATAGTACCGTCGAGATCGCGAGCGGTGCTGCCACGCAGACGGTAGCCGTTCAGTTGTGCGCCCTGACCGCGAGTCGCGGTGAACAGTTCGTTACGCATAGGATCGTAAACCACAGCAACTTCGGTGCGGCCTTTGATGCGAACAGCGATAGATACCGCGAAATGCGGCAGACGTTTGATAAAGTTGGTGGTGCCATCCAGTGGATCGATAACCCATTGAACATCCTGATCAGTACCTTCAAGTTCACCGCTTTCTTCGGTGATGATGGTGTGCTGCGGGTAAGATTTACGAATCGTGTCGATAATCACCGCTTCGGCAGCTTTATCTACGTTGGTCACGAAATCGTTGCTGCCTTTCTGGCTCGCTTCTACAGCGTCCGGGGTTTCATAGTTTTTGGCAATTAAATTACCCGCCTTGCGCGCTGCGCGCACGGCGATGTTCAGCATCGGATGCATCGGTCTCTCTCACTGGATGTTAAAGAACGGGAAAACGGCGCAGAGTATAGCAGCGAGATCGGCATCTGTCTTCGTTTTATGATAAGATGCGCGAATAATCTTTAGACGAAGAAAGACAATGCTGCAAAATATTCGAATTGTGCTGGTGGAGACGTCACACACCGGCAATATGGGTTCTGTTGCCCGAGCCATGAAAACAATGGGATTAACCAATCTGTGGCTGGTTAATCCTCTGGTGAAACCTGACTCCCAGGCGATCGCGTTGGCAGCGGGAGCCAGTGATGTGATTGGTAATGCGCAGATTGTCGATACACTCGACGAAGCGTTGGCTGGTTGTAGCCTGGTCGTTGGCACCAGCGCGCGTTCCCGTACGCTGCCGTGGCCGATGCTCGACCCGCGCGAATGCGGTTTGAAAAGCGTCGCTGAAGCGGCAAACACGCCGGTGGCGCTGGTCTTTGGTCGCGAGCGCGTCGGCTTGACCAATGAAGAGCTGCAGAAATGCCATTATCATGTCGCGATTGCTGCGAACCCGGAATACAGCTCGCTGAACCTGGCGATGGCAGTACAGGTTATCGCCTATGAAGTGCGTATGGCCTGGCTGGCGACCCAGGAAAACGGCGAGCAGGTTGAGCATGCAGAGACGCCGTATCCGCTGGTGGATGATCTGGAACGTTTTTACGGTCATCTGGAGCAAACGTTGCTGGCAACCGGTTTTATTCGTGAAAACCATCCGGGGCAGGTGATGAATAAATTGCGTCGTCTGTTTACGCGTGCGCGTCCGGAAAGTCAGGAGTTAAATATCCTGCGTGGGATTCTGGCTTCTATTGAGCAGCAGAATAAAGGCAACAAGGCCGAATAACAGTCATTGCCTGATGCGACGCTTAACGCGTCTTATCAGGCTTACAAGTGCACGGAACCGTAGGTCGGATAAGGCGTTTACGCCGCATCCGACAACAGGTACAAATGCCACGATAAGAAAATGGCACTGAAGGCTAAATACCTGACTAAATCAGTCAAGTAAATAGTTGACCAATTTACTCGGGAATGTCAGACTTGACCCTGCTATGCAATACCCCCACTTTTACAATAAAAAACCCCGGGCAGGGGCGAGTTTGAGGTGAAGTAAGACATGAGACTGACATCTAAAGGGCGCTATGCCGTGACCGCAATGCTGGACGTTGCGCTCAACTCCGAAGCAGGCCCGGTTCCGTTGGCTGATATTTCTGAACGTCAGGGAATTTCCCTTTCTTATCTGGAACAACTGTTTTCCCGTCTGCGTAAAAATGGTCTGGTTTCCAGCGTACGTGGACCTGGCGGTGGTTATCTGTTGGGCAAAGATGCCAGCAGCATCGCCGTTGGTGAAGTGATTAGCGCCGTTGACGAATCTGTAGATGCCACCCGTTGTCAGGGTAAAGGCGGCTGCCAGGGCGGCGATAAATGCCTGACCCACGCGCTGTGGCGTGATTTGAGCGACCGTCTCACCGGTTTTCTCAACAACATTACTTTAGGCGAACTGGTCAATAACCAGGAAGTGCTGGATGTGTCTGGTCGTCAACATACTCACGACGCGCCACGTACCCGCACACAAGACGCGATCGACGTTAAGTTACGCGCTTAATAAAAAGAATTCAGAGTCAGGCCGGAGTGTTTATCACTTCGTAAACACGGTCGTACATCCAGCCGGTAGCCTGATTCCTTGCATTGAGTGATGTACGGAGTTTATAGAGCAATGAAATTACCGATTTATCTCGATTACTCCGCAACCACGCCGGTGGACCCGCGTGTTGCCGAGAAAATGATGCAGTTTATGACGATGGACGGAACCTTTGGTAACCCGGCCTCCCGTTCTCACCGTTTCGGCTGGCAGGCTGAAGAAGCAGTAGATATCGCCCGTAATCAGATTGCCGATCTGGTCGGTGCTGACCCGCGTGAAATCGTCTTTACCTCTGGCGCAACCGAATCTGACAACCTGGCAATTAAAGGTGCAGCCAATTTTTATCAGAAAAAAGGCAAGCACATCATCACCAGCAAAACCGAACACAAAGCGGTACTGGACACCTGCCGTCAGCTTGAGCGTGAAGGTTTTGAAGTCACCTACCTGGCGCCGCAGCGTAACGGGATTATCGATCTGAAAGAACTCGAAGCGGCGATGCGTGATGACACCATCTTCGTTTCTATCATGCACGTGAATAACGAAATCGGCGTGGTACAGGATATCGCGGCTATCGGTGAAATGTGCCGTGCCCGTGGCATTATCTATCACGTTGATGCAACCCAGAGCGTGGGTAAACTGCCTATCGACCTGAGCCAGTTGAAAGTTGACCTGATGTCTTTCTCCGGTCACAAAATCTACGGTCCGAAAGGTATTGGCGCGCTGTATGTGCGTCGTAAACCACGCGTGCGCATTGAAGCGCAAATGCACGGCGGCGGTCACGAGCGCGGTATGCGTTCCGGTACACTGCCGGTTCACCAGATCGTGGGTATGGGCGAAGCCTATCGCATCGCAAAAGAAGAGATGGCGACCGAGATGGAACGTCTGCGCGGCCTGCGTAACCGTCTGTGGAACGGCATCAAAGATATCGAAGAAGTTTACCTGAACGGTGACCTGGAACACGGTGCGCCGAACATTCTCAACGTCAGCTTTAACTACGTTGAAGGTGAGTCGCTGATTATGGCGCTGAAAGACCTCGCGGTTTCTTCAGGTTCCGCCTGTACGTCGGCAAGTCTCGAACCGTCCTACGTGCTGCGTGCGCTGGGGCTGAACGACGAGCTGGCACATAGCTCTATCCGTTTCTCTTTAGGTCGTTTTACTACTGAAGAAGAGATCGACTACACCATCGAGTTAGTTCGTAAATCCATCGGTCGTCTGCGTGACCTTTCTCCGCTGTGGGAAATGTACAAGCAGGGCGTGGATCTGAACAGCATCGAATGGGCTCATCATTAATCGGTATCGGAATCAGGAGAATTTATAATGGCTTACAGCGAAAAAGTTATCGACCATTACGAGAATCCGCGTAACGTGGGTTCCTTCGACAACAACGACGAAAACGTGGGCAGCGGCATGGTGGGTGCACCAGCCTGTGGCGACGTGATGAAGTTGCAGATTAAAGTCAACGATGAAGGTATCATTGAAGACGCGCGTTTTAAAACTTACGGCTGCGGTTCCGCTATCGCTTCCAGTTCTCTGGTGACCGAATGGGTGAAAGGGAAATCTCTCGACGAAGCACAGGCGATCAAAAACACCGATATTGCTGAAGAACTTGAACTGCCACCGGTGAAAATTCACTGTTCTATTCTGGCAGAAGACGCGATCAAAGCCGCCATTGCGGACTATAAAAGCAAACGTGAAGCAAAATAAGAGTTGAGGTTTGGTTATGTCGATTACACTGAGCGACAGTGCAGCAGCGCGAGTAAATACCTTTCTGGCTAACCGCGGTAAAGGGTTTGGCCTGCGTCTGGGTGTGAGAACCTCTGGGTGTTCAGGTATGGCGTATGTACTGGAATTTGTTGACGAACCGACGCCGGAAGACATCGTGTTTGAAGACAAAGGCGTGAAAGTCGTGGTCGATGGCAAAAGCCTGCAATTTCTGGACGGTACGCAACTGGACTTCGTAAAAGAAGGCCTGAACGAAGGGTTTAAATTCACCAACCCGAACGTAAAAGATGAATGTGGTTGCGGCGAAAGCTTCCACGTCTGATGCGCATACCGATAACCCCACCGTGGTCGCCTGCGCGTGGGGTTTGTTTTACCTGATTCGCCGTCATTGCGGCGGATCGCAGCCCTGAGAATGTTATGGATTACTTCACCCTCTTTGGCTTGCCTGCCCGTTATCAACTCGATACCCAGGCATTGAGCCTGCGTTTTCAGGATCTACAACGTCAGTATCATCCTGATAAATTCGCCAGCGGAAGCCAGGCGGAACAACTCGCCGCCGTCCAGCAATCCGCAACCATTAACCAGGCATGGCAAACGCTGCGTCATCCATTGATGCGGGCAGAATACCTGCTTTCGCTGCACGGTTTTGATCTTGCCAGCGAGCAGCATACAGTGCGCGACACCGCGTTCCTGATGGAACAACTGGAGCTGCGCGAGGAGCTGGACGAGATCGAACAGGCGAAAGACGAAGCGCGGCTGGAAAGCTTTATCAAACGCGTCAAAAAGATGTTTGATACCCGCCATCAGTTGATGGTTGAACAGTTAGACAACGAGGCGTGGGACGCGGCGGCGGATACCGTGCGTAAGCTGCGTTTTCTCGATAAACTGCGAAGCAGTGCCGAACAACTCGAAGAAAAACTGCTCGATTTTTAATTTCTGGAAGCTAAACATGGCCTTATTACAAATTAGTGAACCTGGTTTGAGTGCTGCGCCGCATCAGCGTCGTCTGGCGGCCGGTATTGACCTGGGCACAACCAACTCGCTGGTGGCGACAGTACGCAGCGGTCAGGCCGAAACGTTAGCCGACCATGAAGGCCGTCACCTGCTGCCGTCTGTTGTTCACTATCAACAGCAAGGGCATTCGGTGGGGTATGACGCGCGTACTAATGCAGCGCTTGACACAGCCAACACCATTAGTTCTGTTAAACGCCTGATGGGGCGCTCGCTGGCTGATATCCAGCAACGCTATCCGCATCTGCCTTATCAATTCCAGGCCAGCGAGAATGGTCTGCCGATGATTGAAACGGCGGCGGGACTGCTGAACCCGGTGCGCGTTTCTGCGGACATCCTCAAAGCACTGGCAGCACGGGCAACTGAAGCCCTGGCAGGCGAGCTGGATGGTGTGGTTATCACCGTTCCGGCGTACTTTGACGATGCCCAGCGTCAGGGCACCAAAGACGCAGCGCGTCTGGCTGGCCTGCATGTCCTGCGCTTGCTCAACGAACCGACCGCTGCGGCTATCGCCTACGGGCTGGATTCCGGTCAGGAAGGTGTGATTGCCGTTTATGACCTCGGCGGCGGGACTTTTGATATTTCCATTCTACGTTTAAGTCGCGGCGTGTTTGAAGTGCTGGCGACCGGCGGTGATTCTGCGCTCGGTGGTGATGACTTCGACCATCTGCTGGCGGATTACATTCGCGAGCAGGCGGGCATTCCTGACCGTAGCGATAACCGCGTTCAGCGTGAACTGCTGGATGCCGCCATTGCGGCCAAAATCGCTCTGAGCGATGCCGATTCCGTGACTGTTAATGTTGCGGGCTGGCAGGGCGAAATCAGCCGTCAACAATTCAACGAACTGATCGCACCACTGGTTAAACGAACCTTACTGGCCTGTCGTCGCGCGCTGAAAGACGCGGGCGTTGAGGCTGATGAAGTTCTGGAAGTGGTGATGGTTGGCGGTTCTACCCGTGTGCCGTTGGTGCGTGAACGGGTGGGCGAATTTTTCGGTCGTCCGCCACTGACCTCCATCGACCCGGATAAAGTTGTCGCCATTGGCGCGGCGATTCAGGCTGATATTCTGGTGGGTAACAAGCCGGACAGTGAAATGCTGCTGCTCGACGTGATCCCCCTGTCGCTGGGCCTTGAGACTATGGGCGGCCTGGTGGAGAAAGTGATCCCACGTAATACCACCATTCCGGTGGCCCGCGCCCAGGATTTCACCACCTTTAAAGATGGTCAGACGGCAATGTCTATCCATGTTATGCAGGGTGAGCGTGAACTGGTGCAGGATTGCCGCTCGTTGGCACGTTTTGCGCTGCGTGGGATCCCGGCGTTACCGGCTGGCGGTGCGCATATTCGCGTAACGTTCCAGGTCGATGCCGACGGTCTTTTAAGTGTGACGGCGATGGAGAAATCCACCGGCGTTGAGGCGTCTATTCAGGTCAAACCTTCTTATGGTCTGACCGACAGCGAAATCGCCTCAATGATTAAAGACTCAATGAGCTATGCCGAGCAGGACGTAAAAGCCCGTATGCTGGCTGAACAAAAAGTCGAAGCGGCGCGCGTACTGGAAAGTCTGAACGGCGCGCTGGCTGCGGATGCCGCGCTGTTAAGCACCGCAGAACGTCAGGTCATCGACGATGCCGCTGCTCACCTGAGTGAAGTAGCGCAGGGCGATGATGTTGACGCCATTGAACAAGCGATTAAAAACGTAGACAAACAAACCCAGGATTTCGCCGCTCGCCGCATGGACCAGTCGGTTCGTCGTGCGCTGAAAGGCCATTCCGTGGACGAGGTTTAATATGCCAAAGATTGTTATTTTGCCTCATCAGGATCTCTGCCCTGATGGTGCTGTTCTGGAAGCTAAGAGCGGTGAAACCATTCTCGACGCTGCGCTGCGTAACGGCATCGAGATTGAACACGCCTGTGAAAAATCCTGCGCTTGCACCACCTGCCACTGTATCGTTCGTGAAGGTTTTGACTCGTTGCCGGAAAGCTCTGAGCAGGAAGACGACATGCTGGACAAAGCCTGGGGGCTGGAGCCGGAAAGCCGTTTAAGCTGCCAGGCGCGCGTCACCGATGAAGATTTAGTGGTCGAAATTCCGCGTTACACTATCAACCATGCGCGTGAGCATTAACAGAGGTTAGTATGGGACTTAAGTGGACCGATAGCCGCGAAATTGGCGAAGCACTGTACGATGCGTATCCCGATCTCGACCCGAAAACGGTTCGATTCACCGATATGCATCAGTGGATTTGCGATCTGGAAGATTTCGACGACGACCCGCAGGCATCTAACGAGAAAATCCTCGAAGCGATTTTGTTAGTCTGGCTGGACGAAGCTGAGTGAATAAACGGGCTGCCTGGGGGTAGCCCGTTTTGCTGTTAAACAAATAAGGATAACTAAAATGACAGAAGCGATGAAAATTACCCTTTCTTCCCAACCTGCTGATGCGCGTTGGGGAGAAAAAGCGACTTACAGCATTAATAATGATGGCATTACCCTGCACCTGACCGGGGCTGACGATTTGGGGCTGATCCAGCGTGCGGCGCGCAAGATTGACGGTCTGGGCATTAAGCATGTCCAGTTAAGTGGTGAAGGCTGGGATGTGGATCGTTGCTGGGCGTTCTGGCAGGGTTACAAAGCGCCTAAAGGTACGCATAAAGTCGAGTGGCCGGAGTTGGACGATGCACAACGCCAGGAACTGGATAACCGCCTGATGATCATCGACTGGGTGCGTGACACCATCAACGCACCGGCTGAAGAACTGGGGCCATCACAACTGGCGCAGCGTGCTGTTGATCTGATCAGCAACGTTGCGGGCGATCGTGTGACTTACCGGATCACTAAAGGCGAAGATCTGCGCGAGCAGGGTTATATGGGGCTGCACACTGTTGGACGCGGATCAGAACGTTCCCCGGTATTGCTGGCGCTGGACTATAACCCAACGGGCGATAAAGAAGCGCCGGTATACGCTTGCCTGGTAGGCAAAGGCATCACCTTTGATTCCGGCGGTTACAGTATCAAACAGACCGCGTTTATGGACTCGATGAAGTCCGATATGGGCGGTGCTGCAACGGTTACCGGAGCGCTGGCATTTGCTATTACGCGCGGTCTGAATAAACGCGTGAAACTGTTCCTCTGCTGTGCGGATAACCTGATCAGCGGCAACGCGTTCAAACTGGGCGATATCATCACCTATCGCAACGGTAAAAAAGTCGAAGTGATGAACACCGATGCGGAAGGGCGACTGGTGCTGGCAGATGGCCTGATTGATGCCAGCGCGCAGAAACCGGAACTGATTATTGATGCTGCGACCCTGACCGGAGCGGCGAAAACCGCGCTGGGTAATGATTATCACGCACTGTTCAGTTTTGACGATGCGCTGGCAGGGCGTTTGCTGACGAGTGCCGCGCAGGAGAATGAACCATTCTGGCGTCTGCCACTGGCGGAGTTCCATCGTAACCAGTTACCGTCAAACTTTGCCGAACTTAACAATACCGGAAGCGCGGCTTATCCGGCAGGGGCGAGTACGGCGGCGGGCTTCCTGTCGCACTTTGTTGAGAACTATCAGCAAGGTTGGCTGCACATTGACTGCTCAGCGACTTACCGTAAAGCGCCGGTTGAGCAGTGGTCTGCGGGCGCGACCGGGCTGGGTGTGCGCACGATTGCCAATCTGTTAACTGCGTAATCTTTTATGCCGGATGCGGTTCAAGCCACATCCGGTTTTTTTATCAGACCGTTGGCAAAGTGCATTTGTTCATGCTGGATGCGGCGTAAACGCCTTATCCAGCCTACAAAGTATTGCAAATTCAACAAATTGCGATTCACTTGTAGGCCTGATAAGCGTAGCGCATCAGGCACTTGCGCCCAGAACGTTGAATGATTTGTGGTTCTTATGTCCGAAACAAAAAATGAACTTGAAGACCTGCTGGAAAAAGCAGCAACCGAACCGGCACACCGTCCGGCCTTTTTCCGTACTCTACTGGAATCCACTGTCTGGGTGCCGGGTACAGCGGCGCAGGGCGAGGCAGTAGCTGAAGATAGTGCACTTGATTTACAGCACTGGGAAAAAGAAGATGGCACCAGCGTCATTCCTTTTTTCACCTCGTTAGAAGCACTTCAACAGGCGGTTGAAGACGAACAAGCATTTGTCGTGATGCCCGTTCGTACGCTGTTTGAGATGACCCTTGGTGAAACGCTCTTCCTTAATGCAAAACTGCCCACCGGCAAAGAGTTTATGCCGCGTGAAATCAGTTTGCTGATCGGTGAAGAGGGAAACCCACTGAGCAGTCAGGAAGTGCTGGAAGGTGGCGAGTCGCTGATATTATCGGAAGTCGCAGAGCCGCCAGCACAAATGATTGATTCGCTCACCACCTTATTTAAAACCATTAAGCCGGTGAAGCGCGCTTTTATTTGTTCAATTAAAGAAAGCGAAGAGGCACAACCTAATTTGCTTATTGGTATTGAAGCAGATGGCGATATCGAAGAAATTATTCAGGCGGCGGGAAGCGTGGCGACCGATACGTTACCGGGCGATGAACCTATCGATATTTGTCAGGTGAAAAAAGGGGAAAAAGGAATTAGCCACTTTATTACCGAACATATTGCGCCATTCTATGAACGTCGCTGGGGTGGATTCCTGCGTGATTTTAAACAGAATCGGATAATATAAAATATGCCGCCCCAAAGGGCGGCATTCGGGCTTACTTGCTGCACTGAAGGTTGTTAGCCACCAGTAAATTATTACCAGAGAAACTCCGGTTATTATTTACCTGGGAAAACAGCGCACCAGAAACAATAAGTACGATACAAAAGCACCGTATCTTCATTGTGCGGTCCATGCGAAGACCGCATCACGACAGCACCACTGGCGATATTGCCGCGATAGCAAGCGCTGTGAAGCACCTGCGTTGCTTATGCAACACAAGTCAATCTGCTGGAAAGGCCGCGAACCAGACCAGCAATAAAAAGCTTATATCACTGGCTCAACCGGCAAATCTGCCCGTGCCCCCCATTCACTCCATGCACCGTCGTACAGTTTTATGTTTGGCACATCCAGCGTAGCGAGTGCCAGCAACACGACGGCTGCCGTTACGCCAGAACCGCAACTGACAATAATTGGTTTGTCATAGCTGACGCCGCGTCCAAAAAATATTGTATCCAGTTCATCGGTCGTCTTCAGTTCGCCTTCGCGCACCAACTCCGTCCACGGAACATTCAGCGCGCCGGGAATATGCCCACGACGTAAACCTGGGCGAGGTTCATCAACTTCAGCATTAAAACGCGCTGCCGGTCGGGCATCAATAATTTGCGCCGTTTTTTCATGGCTTGCCAATAACACATCGGTCACTTTCACCACGGCTTCCAGGTTAAACGCGGTGTTAAACTCCCCTTCCGGCAATACCACCGCGCCCTCTTCTAACAGAAGACCATCGCGCTGCCAGCCCGCCAGTCCACCGCCCAGAATCGACACTTTCTCCACGCCAAAAGTGCGCAGCATCCACCATGCGCGCGGTGCAGAGAAAAGGTTACCTTCATCATAGACAATCAGATGTTTGTCCTGATTAACGCCCAGTTCACGCATTGCCACTGCGAATGTTTCCGGGCGTGGCAGCATGTGCGGAAGCGGGGAAGTGTGATCGGAAAGTGCTTCGATATCGAAAAATACTGCGCCGGGGATATGTCCATTGAGATATTCCTGGGCAATGTCACGATCTTCCTGTCCGGGCGGTGCCATACGGGCATCAATAATCTGAATTTCCGGATCATCTATATGTTCAGCGAGCCAGTCGGCTCCTACAAACCATGTCGTGGACATAGGCATCTCCATTTTTGCCGGGGTTAAGCTAAATTGTCGGATGTTTGCCGAAAAGCGACAAGCAAAAGAGACTGATTTGGCTGTCTGAGCCACATTTCTCACTAAAATTCGGATTCTGTAGGCGTGATAGTGAATTACATAACGTCATTTCTCACGCATAATAATTATTCGATGTTGCTAACGGGCCATTGTGGCAGGGATGAGAGATGAAAAAGTTACGCATAGCCGCCTGCATGTTAATGCTGGCGCTGGCAGGGTGCGACAACAACGATAACGCGCCAATAGAGGTGAAAAAAGACGCGTCCTCAGAAGTTGCTAAAGACACATCGTCGGGAAATACGAATTCTGCAAAAACCTCCGCGGTAGAGCGACAAAAACTGGCACAACAGAGTGCCGGTAAAGCACTGACATTGCTGGATCTCTCTGAAGTACAACTCGATGGCGCAGCCACGCTGGTGCTGACTTTCTCCATCCCCCTCGACCCGGATCAGGATTTCTCGCGTGTTATCCATGTCGTCGATAAAAAGAGCGGCAAAGTGGATGGTGCCTGGGAGCTATCAGATAATCTCAAAGAGCTACGCTTGCGCCACCTTGAACCTAAACGTGATTTGATCGTCACTATTGGCAAGGAGGTCAAAGCTCTCAATAACGCAACCTTCAGTAAAGATTACGAAAAAACGATTTCTACCCGCGATATCCAACCCAGCGTCGGTTTTGCCAGCCGTGGTTCGCTGCTGCCCGGGAAAGTCGTTGAAGGGCTGCCGGTAATGGCGCTCAACGTTAATAATGTCGATGTTAACTTCTTCCGTGTGAAGCCTGAATCTCTGCCTGCTTTCATTAGCCAGTGGGAATACCGCAATTCGCTGGCGAACTGGCAATCGGACAAACTATTGCAGATGGCTGATCTGGTCTACACCGGGCGTTTTGATCTCAATCCTGCGCGTAACACCCGTGAAAAATTATTGCTGCCGCTGGGCGATATCAAGCCGCTTCAGCAGGCGGGCGTGTATCTGGCGGTGATGAATCAGGCCGGACGTTACGATTACAGTAATCCGGCTACGTTGTTTACGTTAAGTGATATTGGCGTATCGGCCCACCGTTATCACAATCGTCTGGATATCTTTACCCAAAGCCTGGAAAACGGCGCGGCTCAGCAAGGAATTGAAGTCTCGTTATTAAATGAGGAAGGGCAGACGCTGACTCAGGCGACCAGTGATGCACAGGGCCATGTGCAACTGGAAAATGACAAAAACGCGGCACTGCTGCTGGCGCGTAAAGACGGTCAGACAACGTTGCTTGATTTAAAACTTCCGGCGCTGGACTTAGCGGAATTTAACATTGCAGGCGCGCCAGGCTACAGCAAGCAGTTCTTTATGTTTGGCCCGCGCGATCTTTATCGCCCTGGCGAAACGGTAATTCTCAATGGGTTATTGCGGGATGCGGACGGTAAAATGTTACCGGATCAACCTGTCAAACTGGACGTGATTAAACCCGACGGGCAGGTTCTTAGGAGCGTCGTTAGTCAGCCGCAAAATGGCCTCTATCACTTTACCTGGCCACTCGATAGCAGTGCGCCAACAGGCATGTGGCATATCCGCGCTAACACGGGCGATAACCAGTATCGAATGTGGGATTTCCACGTCGAAGATTTCATGCCTGAGCGTATGGCGCTGAATCTGAGTGGCGAGAAAACGCCGTTAACGCCGAAAGATGAGGTGAAATTCTCTGTGGTGGGTTACTACCTGTACGGAGCGCCTGCTAACGGTAATACCTTGCAGGGGCAGCTTTTCCTGCGGCCACTGCGTGAAGCGGTTGCTGCATTACCCGGTTTCGAATTTGGTGATATTGCTGCCGAAAACCTTTCCCGATCATTGGATGAAGTCCAGTTGACGCTGGATGATAAAGGGCGCGGCGAAGTTTCTACAGAAAGTCAGTGGAAAGAAACACATTCTCCATTGCAGGTTATTTTCCAGGGGAGTTTACTGGAATCCGGCGGCCGCCCGGTGACGCGCCGTGTTGAACAGGCTATCTGGCCTGCGGATGCGTTGCCAGGGATCCGCCCGCAGTTCTCGTCAAAATCGGTTTACGATTACCGCACTGACAGCACGGTAAAACAGCCCATTGTTGATGAAGACAGTAACGCTGCTTTTGATATCGTTTATAGCGATGCACAGGGCGTGAAAAAAGCCGTGTCGGGCTTGCAGGTGAGACTGATTCGTGAACGTCGTGATTACTACTGGAACTGGTCGGAAGATGAAGGCTGGCGGTCGCAGTTTGATCAAAAAGATCTGATCGAAAATGAGCAAACACTGGATCTGCAAGCGGGTGAAACCGGCAAAGTGAGTTTCCCGGTAGAGTGGGGCGCTTATCGTCTGGAAGTCAAAGCGCCGAATGAAGCGGTCAGTAGCGTGCGTTTTTGGGCCGGATATAGCTGGCAGGATAATAGCGACGGTAGCGGTGCGGTACGACCAGACCGTGTCACGATGAAACTGGATAAAGCCAGTTATCGACCTGGCGATACGATCAAGTTGCATATTGCTGCGCCAACGGCGGGTAAAGGCTACGCGATGGTCGAGTCCAGTGAAGGGCCGCTGTGGTGGCAAGAGATTGATGTCCCGGCACAAGGGCTGGATTTGATGATTCCGGTCGATAAAACCTGGAATCGACATGACCTCTATTTAAGTACGCTGGTGGTTCGTCCGGGAGATAAATCTCGTTCCGCGACGCCAAAACGTGCGGTTGGCGTGTTGCATTTGCCGCTTGGCGATGAAAACCGTCGCCTCGATCTGGCGTTGGAAACACCAACAAAAATGCGCCCCAATCAGCCATTAACCGTGAAAATCAAAGCCAGCAATAAAAATGGTGAGATGCCAAAACAGGTGAATGTGCTGGTGTCGGCCGTTGATAGTGGTGTGCTGAATATCACTGATTACGTTACACCAGATCCGTGGCAGGCATTCTTTGGTCAGAAACGTTATGGTGCTGATATTTACGATATTTACGGTCAGGTTATTGAAGGTCAGGGACGTCTGGCAGCGCTGCGCTTTGGTGGCGATGGCGATGAGCTGAAACGCGGGGGTAAACCGCCCGTGAACCACGTCAATATTGTTGCGCAACAGGCACAGCCGGTAACGCTCAACGAACAGGGGGAAGGCACGGTTACGCTACCCATTGGCGATTTTAATGGTGAGCTACGAGTCATGGCGCAGGCCTGGACAGCGGATGACTTCGGCAGCAGCGAAAGTAAAGTGGTTGTTGCCGCACCGGTGATAGCGGAACTGAATATGCCACGCTTTATGGCCAGCGGCGATACCTCGCGTCTGACGCTGGATATCACTAATCTTACCGATAAACCGCAAAAACTGAACGTTGCTCTGACCGCCAGCGGTTTGCTTGAACTGGTGAGTAACTCGCCCGCAGGCGTTGAATTAGCGCCAGGCGTGCGAACTACGCTGTTTATCCCGGTACGCGCACTGACGGGCTATGGCGATGGCGAAATTCGGGCCACCATTAGCGGGTTAGTGTTACCGGGGGAAACCGTTGCCGATCAGCATAAGCAGTGGAAAATTGGCGTCCGTCCGGCATTCCCGGCACAAACGGTCAATTATGGTACGGCGTTGCAGCCTGGTGAAACATGGGCGATGCCAACTGATGGATTGCAAAACTTCTCGCCTGTTACGCTGGAAGGACAGTTGTTGTTGAGCGGCAAACCACCGCTGAACATTGCTCGTTATATTAAAGAGTTAAAAGCGTATCCTTACGGATGTCTGGAGCAAACCACCAGCGGCCTGTTCCCGTCACTTTATACCAATGCCGCCCAGCTACAGGCATTGGGTATCAAAGGCGACAGTGATGATAAACGCCGTGCGGCAGTCGATATTGGCATTTCGCGTTTGCTGCAAATGCAACGTGATAACGGCGGCTTTGCGCTGTGGGATAAAAACGGTGACGAAGAGTACTGGCTGACTGCCTACGTGATGGATTTTCTGGTTCGCGCAGGTGAGCAGGGTTACAGCGTGCCGACAGAAGTCATTAACCGGGGAAATGAGCGTCTGCTGCGCTATTTACAAGATCCGGGCATGATGTCGATTCCGTATGCGGATAACCTCAAAGCCAGCAAGTTTGCCATACAGTCTTATGCTGCGCTGGTACTGGCACGGCAGCAAAAAGCACCGCTGGGTGCACTGCGTGAAATCTGGGAGCGTCGTGCAGATGCTGCTTCGGGTTTGCCACTGTTGCAACTTGGCGTTGCGCTGAAAACGATGGGCGATGCGACGCGTGGTGAAGAAGCGATTGCACTGGCGCTGAAAACGCCGCGCAATGATGAGCGGAAATGGCTGGGCGATTACGGTAGCCCACTGCGCGACAACGCGTTGATGCTCTCCTTGCTGGAAGAGAACAAACTGTTGCCAGATGATCAGAACACCTTATTGAACACGCTTTCGCAGCAGGCGTTTGGTGAACGTTGGCTATCAACTCAGGAAAGTAACGCGTTGTTCCTGGCTGCCCGTGCGATTCAGGATTTACCGGGCAAATGGCAGGCGCAAACGTCTTTCTCTGCCGCACCGCTGACAGGCGAGAAAGCGCAAAACAGCAATCTGAATAGCGATCAACTTGCAACTTTGCAGGTAACCAACAGTGGCGACCAACCGCTATGGCTGCGTGTGGATGCCAGCGGTTATCCGCAGTCCGCACCGCTTCCAGCGAATAATGTTCTGCAAATTGAGCGCCATATATTAGGTACTGATGGTAAGAGCAAGTCTCTGGACTCGTTGCGTAGTGGCGATCTGGTGCTGGTCTGGTTGCAGGTAAAAGCCAGTAACAGCGTGCCGGATGCGCTGGTGGTTGATTTGTTGCCAGCGGGTCTGGAACTGGAAAACCAGAACCTGGCGAACGGCAGCGCCAGTCTGGAACAAAGTGGTGGCGAAGTGCAAAACTTGCTCAATCAAATGCAGCAAGCGAGCATTAAGCACATTGAGTTCCGTGACGATCGCTTTGTGGCCGCGGTTGCCGTTGATGAATATCAACCGGTAACGCTGGTATATCTGGCGCGGGCGGTAACGCCGGGAACGTATCAGATGCCGCAGCCGATGGTGGAATCGATGTATGTTCCCCAATGGCGGGCGACGGGTGCGACTGAAGATTTGCTGATTGTCAGACCGTAAATGCCTCGTCTGTTAACAAAACGCGGCTGCTGGATAACGCTGGCAGCCGCGCCTTTTATCATCATTCTGGCGGCGTGGGGAGCAGATAAACTCTGGCCTCTGCCGCTACATGAAGTCAATCCCGCACGCGTGGTTGTGGCGCAGGACGGTACGCCACTGTGGCGCTTTGCTGATGCAGATGGTATCTGGCGTTATCCGGTAGCAATCGAAGATGTTTCTCCACGTTATATTGAAGCACTGATTAATTACGAAGATCGCTGGTTCTGGAAGCATCCGGGCGTAAACCCGTTCTCGGTGGCGCGCGCAGCCTGGCAGGATCTGACTTCTGGTCGGGTTATCTCTGGCGGTAGCACGCTCACCATGCAAGTGGCGCGTCTGCTTGATCCTCACCCCAAAACGTTTGGCGGCAAAATTCGTCAGCTCTGGCGCGCGTTTCAACTGGAGTGGCATCTGTCTAAACGTGAAATTCTGACTTTGTATCTTAATCGCGCCCCGTTTGGCGGTACGTTGCAGGGAGTTGGGGCAGCAAGCTGGGCTTATTTTGGGAAATCGCCTGCAAATTTAAGCTATTCCGAGGCAGCAATGCTGGCGGTATTACCGCAAGCACCCAGTCGGCTGCGCCCGGATCGCTGGCCGGAGCGTGCCGAGGCTGCGCGTAATAAAGTGCTCAAACGGATGGCAGTGCAAGGTGTATGGTCCCGTGAGCAGGTAAAAGAGTCAATCGAAGAACCTGTCTGGCTGGCACCCAGACAGATGCCAAAACTGGCACCGCTGTTTTCGCGGATGATGCTCGGTAAAAGTAAAAGCGACAAAATCGTTACTACACTGGATGCAGGCCTTCAGCGGCGTCTGGAAGAACTGGCGCTAAACTGGAAAGGACGATTGCCGCCGCGCAGTTCACTGGCGATGATCGTGGTTGATCATACTGATATGCGTGTTCGCGGCTGGGTAGGATCGGTTGATCTCAATGATGATTCACGCTTTGGTCATGTCGATATGGTTAATGCGATCCGATCGCCGGGATCGGTGCTTAAACCGTTTGTCTATGGTCTGGCGCTGGATGAGGGATTGATCCATCCGGCATCGTTGTTGCAGGACGTCCCCCGACGCACCGGCGATTATCGACCAGGTAACTTTGATAGCGGATTTCATGGCCCGATCAGCATGAGCGAGGCGCTGGTGCGCTCGCTGAACTTACCCGCCGTGCAGGTGCTGGAAGCCTATGGTCCGAAACGGTTTGCGGCAAAGCTGCGTAACATCGGGTTACCGCTGTTTCTGCCCAACGGTGCTGCGCCGAATCTGTCGCTCATTCTCGGCGGCGCAGGTGCAAAACTGGAAGATATGGCAGCAGCGTATACCGCTTTTGCTCGCCGCGGTAAGGCAGGTAAATTGCGCTTACAGCCTGACGACCCCCTGCTTGAACGCCCCTTAATGTCGCCGGGGGCTGCGTGGATCATCCGCCGGATCATGGCTGATGAAGCGCAACCCTTGCCGGATGGCGCTTTGCCGCGCATCGTACCACTGGCATGGAAAACTGGCACCAGTTATGGCTATCGAGATGCATGGGCGATAGGTATAAATGCTCGCTATATCATCGGTATCTGGACCGGCAGGCCGGACGGTACGCCTGTTGTTGGTCAGTTTGGCTTTGCCAGCGCCGTACCGCTGTTGAATCAGGTCAATAATATCTTACTGTCGCGCAGTGCAAATCTGCCAGAAGACCCACGTCCGAACTCTGTAAGCCGTGGTGTTATCTGCTGGCCGGGCGGGCAGTCTTTGCCGGAAGGTGACAGTAACTGTCGGCGTCGCCTGGCAACCTGGTTACTGGATGGAAGCCAGCCGCCAACTCTGTTACTGCCGGAGCAGGAAGGGATTAATGGCATACGTTTCCCTATCTGGCTGGATGAAAATGGCAAACGAGTCGCTGCCGATTGTCCACAGGCGCGACAAGAAATGATAAATGTCTGGCCGCTACCGCTGGAACCCTGGCTGCCTGCTCCGGAACGCCGGGCTGTGCGTTTGCCTCCGGCATCGACAATGTGCCCGCCATACGGTCGCGATGCCCAACTCCCGTTGCAACTAACAGGAGTACGTGATGGCACCATTATTAAGCGATTACCTGGCGCTGCTGATGCTTCTTTGCCTGTGCAAACCAGTGGTGGCGCAGGTGAACGCTGGTGGTTTCTTAATGGTGAGCCGTTAACTGAACGTGGGCGTAACGTTACGCTGCGTTTGAGTGAAAAAGGCGATTATCAATTACTGGTGATGGATGAAATGGGGCAAGTAGCGACGGTGAGATTTTCCATGCAGTAGTCTGTTTCACGACGGTTTGTTGCTTAAGCTCGGTTTATTTTAAAAAAATGTTACCTTCATCAATAGTCAACGGCCTTGTTGCTCATTATAATCCGCGCCATCTCGTACGCTGGTACAGACAACAACAGAACAATTTACAGAGGTAAAAATGGCTATTGAACGTACTTTTTCCATCATCAAACCGAACGCGGTAGCAAAAAACGTCATTGGTAGTATCTTTGCGCGCTTCGAAGCTGCAGGGTTCAAAATTGTCGGCACTAAAATGCTGCACCTGACCGTTGAACAGGCTCGTGGTTTTTATGCTGAACACGATGGAAAACCGTTCTTTGATGGTCTGGTTGAGTTCATGACCTCTGGCCCGATCGTGGTTTCTGTGCTGGAAGGCGAAAATGCGGTTCAGCGTCACCGCGATCTGCTCGGCGCAACCAACCCGGCAAATGCGCTGGCGGGTACTCTGCGTGCTGATTACGCTGACAGCCTGACTGAAAACGGCACCCACGGTTCTGATTCCGTAGAATCTGCCGCTCGCGAAATCGCTTATTTCTTCGGTGAAGGCGAAGTGTGTCCGCGCACGCGTTAATAATTTCGTAAATGCCGCGTGCAAACGTGGCATCCGTGCGCCAGAATTTGTACAATGCAGCGCCCCCGGACGAGCAGCCGCTCACCGGGGCGTTTCTTTTTTCAACCCTCCAGGGGCCATAACGTGTAATAACGAGGCCGGAATAGCATATGTCTGAACAATTAGTCACACCTGAAAACGTCACCACGAAAGATGGGAAAATCAACCTGCTGGATCTCAACCGTCAGCAGATGCGGGAGTTTTTTAAAGAGTTAGGTGAAAAACCCTTCCGCGCCGATCAGGTGATGAAGTGGATGTATCATTATTGCTGCGACAACTTTGATGAGATGACCGACATCAACAAAGTGTTGCGCGGCAAGCTGAAAGAGGTGGCGGAAATCCGCGCACCGGAAGTGGTTGAAGAACAGCGCTCATCTGACGGCACCATTAAATGGGCGATTGCCGTGGGCGATCAGCGCGTCGAAACGGTGTATATCCCGGAAGATGACCGAGCCACACTTTGTGTCTCTTCGCAGGTAGGGTGTGCGCTGGAGTGTAAATTCTGTTCCACTGCCCAGCAGGGCTTTAACCGTAACCTGCGGGTGTCGGAAATTATCGGCCAGGTGTGGCGGGCGGCGAAAATCGTCGGCGCAGCAAAAATCACCGGTCAGCGCCCAATCACTAACGTTGTTATGATGGGCATGGGCGAGCCGCTGCTTAACCTGAGCAATGTGGTTCCGGCGATGGAAATCATGCTCGATGACTTTGGCTTTGGCCTGTCTAAACGCCGCGTGACGCTCTCTACTTCGGGCGTGGTTCCGGCGCTGGATAAACTGGGCGATATGATTGACGTTGCACTGGCAATCTCTCTGCATGCACCAAATGATGAAATTCGTGACGAAATTGTACCGATCAATAAAAAGTACAATATCGAAACTTTCCTTGCTGCGGTGCGCCGTTATCTGGAGAAATCCAACGCTAACCAGGGCCGTGTTACTATCGAGTACGTGATGCTCGACCACGTTAATGACGGTACTGAACACGCGCACCAACTGGCGGAGCTGCTGAAAGATACGCCGTGTAAGATCAACCTGATTCCGTGGAACCCGTTCCCGGGTGCGCCGTATGGTCGTAGCTCGAACAGCCGTATCGATCGCTTCTCAAAAGTACTGATGAGCTACGGTTTCACCACCATTGTGCGTAAAACCCGTGGTGATGATATCGACGCTGCTTGTGGCCAGTTAGCGGGAGATGTCATCGACCGTACTAAACGTACTCTGCGTAAACGGATGCAGGGTGAAACCATCGACATTAAAACGGTCTGATAGCCATTACGCCACGGTTACTTTATGTACCGTGGCGTAATGTTTTATGAATGTCGCATTAAGTTGCAATTGTCTGATCAATATTAACGGTGCGTTTTTGCTGACTTTAAGGCAGTATGTAACGATGCAACAGTAAGTTAGCTTTGATTCACGTGGGCTTTGTCACGAGCACACAGACAGTCTTATACTGTATGATAAAGGTTAACCTTACAGATGTTTCGCGGTGTGGGTGGGCGTGATGGTTCACCGGCATCCCAATTCTCATTTAAACGTACCTGCAGCGAATGAATACTGAAGCCACGCACGACCAAAATGAAGCACTTACCACCGGCGCTCGCTTGCGTAATGCCCGTGAACAAATTGGACTTAGCCAGCAAGCCGTTGCCGAACGACTTTGTTTGAAGGTTTCCACGGTACGCGACATTGAAGAAGATAAGGCACCAGCCGATCTTGCTTCAACATTCTTGCGCGGGTATATCCGCTCTTATGCGCGTCTGGTCCATATTCCAGAAGAAGAACTGCTGCCAGGGCTGGAAAAGCAGGCACCTCTGCGGGCCGCAAAAGTTGCGCCGATGCAGAGTTTCTCCCTCGGGAAGCGACGTAAAAAACGCGATGGCTGGTTGATGACCTTTACCTGGCTGGTTCTGTTTGTAGTGATTGGCCTGAGTGGTGCCTGGTGGTGGCAGGATCACAAAGCCCAGCAGGAAGAGATCACCACGATGGCTGATCAATCTACCGCGGAATTGAATAATAACCAGAGCCAGAGTGTACCGTTAGATACGGCTACTGATCAGAACAGTACCACTACGTCGCCATCGGCGGCGGAGACCACCGTTACGAACACGCAAGCGCCAGCCGTGACGACGCCAGTTCCTGCTGTAGATCCACAGCAGAACGCGGTTGTTCCTCCTTCACAGGCGAATGTTGATACTGCGGCCACTACTACACCGGCGGCTCCGGTTGCAACAACGACGCCAGATGCCGCAGCACCATTGCCAACCGATCAGGCTGCTGTAACAACGCCAGCGGCTGATCCTAATGCACTGGTCATGAACTTTACCGCCGATTGCTGGCTGGAAGTTACCGATGCTGCCGGTAAAAAACTGTTCAGCGGGATGCAACGTAAAGGCGGTAATTTGAATTTAGCCGGTCAGGCACCGTATAAACTGAAAATTGGTGCGCCAGCCGCAGTGCAGATCCAGTATCAAGGGAAACCTGTCGATCTGAGTCGTTTTATCAGAACTAACCAGGTTGCGCGTCTGACCCTAAATGCCGAACAATCACCGGCGCAGTAACAGACGGGTAACGCGGGAGATTTTTCATGCATAACCAGGCTCCAATTCAACGTAGAAAATCAACACGTATTTACGTTGGGAATGTGCCGATTGGCGATGGTGCTCCCATCGCCGTACAGTCCATGACTAATACGCGCACGACGGATGTCGAAGCGACGGTCAATCAAATCAAGGCGCTGGAACGTGTCGGTGCCGATATCGTTCGCGTCTCTGTACCGACGATGGACGCTGCAGAAGCGTTCAAACTTATCAAGCAGCAGGTTAATGTGCCGCTGGTGGCCGACATCCACTTCGACTATCGCATTGCGCTGAAAGTGGCGGAATATGGCGTTGATTGCTTGCGCATTAACCCTGGTAATATCGGCAATGAAGAGCGTATTCGCATGGTGGTTGACTGCGCGCGCGATAAAAACATTCCGATTCGTATTGGCGTTAACGCCGGATCGTTGGAAAAAGATCTGCAAGAAAAATATGGCGAACCGACGCCGCAGGCGCTGCTGGAATCCGCTATGCGTCATGTTGATCATCTCGATCGCCTGAACTTTGATCAGTTCAAAGTCAGCGTGAAAGCGTCTGACGTCTTCCTGGCCGTGGAGTCTTACCGTCTGTTGGCAAAACAGATCGATCAGCCGTTGCATCTGGGTATTACCGAAGCCGGTGGCGCACGTAGCGGGGCAGTGAAATCCGCTATTGGTTTAGGTCTGCTGTTGTCGGAAGGCATTGGCGATACGCTGCGCGTATCACTGGCGGCAGATCCGGTTGAAGAGATCAAAGTCGGTTTTGATATTTTGAAATCGCTGCGGATCCGTTCGCGCGGGATCAACTTCATTGCCTGTCCGACCTGTTCTCGTCAGGAATTCGACGTTATTGGTACGGTCAACGCGCTGGAGCAGCGTCTGGAAGATATCATCACCCCGATGGACGTTTCTATCATCGGCTGTGTGGTGAACGGTCCTGGCGAGGCGTTGGTTTCCACGCTTGGCGTCACGGGCGGCAACAAGAAAAGCGGCCTCTATGAAGATGGCGTGCGCAAAGACCGTCTGGACAACAACGACATGATCGACCAGTTGGAAGCACGCATTCGTGCAAAAGCCAGCCAACTGGACGAAGCGCGTCGAATTGACGTTCAGCAGGTTGAAAAATAATAACGTGATGGGAAGCGTCTCGCTTCCCGTGTATGATTGAACCCGCATGGCTCCCGAAATATTGAGGGAAGCGTTGAGGGTTCATTTTTATATTCAGAAAGAGAATAAACGTGGCAAAAAACATTCAAGCCATTCGCGGCATGAACGATTACCTGCCTGGCGAAACGGCCATCTGGCAGCGCATTGAAGGCACACTGAAAAACGTGCTCGGCAGCTACGGTTACAGTGAAATCCGCTTGCCGATTGTAGAGCAGACCCCGCTATTCAAACGTGCGATTGGTGAAGTCACCGACGTGGTTGAAAAAGAGATGTACACCTTTGAGGATCGCAATGGCGACAGCCTGACTTTGCGCCCTGAAGGGACGGCGGGCTGTGTACGCGCCGGCATCGAGCATGGTCTTCTGTACAATCAGGAACAGCGTCTGTGGTATATCGGGCCAATGTTCCGTCACGAGCGTCCGCAAAAAGGGCGTTATCGTCAGTTCCATCAGTTGGGCTGCGAAGTCTTCGGTCTGCAAGGCCCGGATATCGACGCCGAACTGATTATGCTCACCGCCCGTTGGTGGCGCGCGCTGGGTATCTCTGAACACGTTACCCTCGAGCTGAACTCAATTGGTTCGCTGGAAGCGCGTGCCAATTACCGCGATGCGCTGGTTGCTTTCCTCGAACAGCATAAAGAAAAGCTGGACGAAGACTGCAAACGCCGCATGTATACCAACCCGCTGCGCGTGCTGGACTCCAAGAATCCGGAAGTGCAGGCGCTACTTAACGATGCTCCGGCGTTGGGCGATTATCTGGACGAAGAGTCTCGCGAGCACTTTGCTGGTCTTTGCAAACTGCTGGAGAGCGCAGGTATCGCCTACACCGTAAATCAGCGTCTGGTTCGTGGTCTGGATTACTACAACCGTACCGTTTTCGAGTGGGTGACTAACAGTCTTGGTTCTCAGGGCACAGTGTGCGCAGGCGGTCGTTATGACGGTCTGGTGGAACAACTGGGCGGACGCGCAACACCGGCAGTGGGTTTTGCAATGGGCCTCGAACGTCTTGTGTTGTTAGTTCAGGCAGTTAATCCGGAATTTAAAGCCGATCCTGTTGTCGATATATACCTGGTGGCCTCAGGTGCTGATACTCAATCTGCGGCTATGGCATTAGCTGAGCGTCTGCGTGATGAATTACCTGGCGTGAAATTAATGACCAACCACGGCGGCGGCAACTTTAAGAAACAGTTTGCCCGTGCTGATAAATGGGGCGCATGTGTTGCTGTGGTGCTGGGTGAGTCCGAAGTGGCCAACGGCACGGCAGTAGTGAAGGATTTGCGCTCTGGTGAGCAAACGGCAGTTACGCAGGATAGCGTAGCCGCGCATTTGCGCACGTTACTGGGTTAAGGAAGGAGAAGGACAGCGTGGAAATTTACGAGAACGAAAACGACCAGGTTGAAGCAGTTAAACGCTTTTTTGCTGAAAATGGCAAAGCACTGGCTGTTGGGGTGATTTTAGGTGTTGGCGCACTGATTGGCTGGCGCTACTGGAACAGCCATCAGGTTGAGTCCTCACGATCCACTTCTCTTGCTTATCAAAATGCGGTTACCGCAGTGAGCGAAGGCAAACCGGACAGCATCCCGGCGGCGGAAAAATTCGCTGCTGAAAATAAAAATACTTATGGCGCGCTGGCTTCTTTGGAACTTGCGCAGCAATTTGTTGACAAAAATGAACTAGAGAAAGCTGCCACCCAATTACAACAAGGGTTGGCGGACACGAGCGATGAAAATCTCAAAGCCGTGATAAATCTGCGTCTTGCCCGAGTTCAGGTGCAGCTCAAGCAGGCTGATGCCGCGCTGAAAACCCTCGATACCATTAAAGGTGAAGGTTGGGCTGCTATTGTTGCTGACCTGCGTGGTGAAGCATTGCTGAGCAAAGGTGATAAGCAAGGTGCGCGTAGTGCGTGGGAAACAGGCGTGAAAAGCGATGTTACCCCGGCACTGAGTGAAATGATGCAGATGAAAATTAATAATTTGTCCATCTGAGAGGGACCCGATGCAATTGCGTAAATTACTGCTGCCAGGAATGCTTTCCGTTACCCTTTTAAGCGGCTGTTCGCTGTTTAACAGTGAAGAAGATGTGGTGAAGATGTCCCCATTACCGACCGTTGAAAACCAGTTTACGCCGACCACGGCGTGGAGCACTTCCGTTGGTAGCGGCATTGGTAACTTCTACTCTAATCTTCATCCGGCATTGGCGGATAACGTTGTCTATGCTGCCGATCGCGCTGGTTTGGTTAAAGCGATGAATGCGGATGACGGCAAAGAAATCTGGTCTGTCAGTCTGGCCGAGAAAGATGGCTGGTTATCTAAAGAGCCTGCGTTACTTTCCGGCGGCGTGACCGTCGCGGGTGGTCATGTCTATATTGGCAGCGAAAAAGCGCAGGTTTACGCGCTGAACACCAGCGATGGTACTGTTGCATGGCAAACCAAAGTAGCGGGTGAAGCACTTTCTCGTCCGGTAGTCAGTGACGGTCTGGTTTTGATTCACACCAGCAACGGTCAGTTGCAGGCGTTGAACGAAGCTGACGGCGCTGTTAAATGGACAGTTAACCTCGATATGCCTTCGCTCTCTCTGCGTGGCGAGTCTGCGCCAGCAACTGCATTTGGTGCGGCAGTGGTCGGTGGTGATAATGGTCGCGTCAGTGCTGTGTTGATGCAGCAGGGACAGATGATTTGGCAGCAGCGTATCTCCCAGGCGACCGGTTCTACCGAAATCGACCGTTTGAGCGATGTTGATACTACGCCGGTTGTGGTGAACGGTGTTGTTTTCGCGCTGGCCTATAATGGTAACCTGACGGCGCTTGATTTGCGCAGTGGTCAGATTATGTGGAAACGCGAGTTGGGTTCGGTGAATGATTTCATCGTCGACGGCAACCGCATCTATCTGGTCGATCAAAATGACCGGGTGATGGCGCTGACCATCGACGGTGGCGTTACACTGTGGACTCAAAGCGATCTGCTGCATCGCCTGCTGACGTCCCCGGTGCTGTATAATGGCAATCTGGTGGTGGGTGACAGCGAAGGTTATCTGCACTGGATTAACGTTGAAGATGGCCGTTTCGTTGCCCAGCAAAAAGTTGATAGCTCCGGTTTCCAGACTGACCCGGTTGCCGCTGATGGCAAACTGCTGATCCAGGCAAAAGACGGGACCGTGTATTCCATTACACGTTAATCGTCTCTGTCGTTCACTTTGAAAACGGCTCCTGGACAGGGGCCGTTTTCCTGTTTTTAACAACGACGCGAAAATTGCGGGCGTTGTCTGATGATTTATAAAAATGAGGCTTTAAACATGGTACCTGTGGTCGCGCTTGTCGGGCGCCCTAACGTAGGAAAATCCACGTTATTTAACCGTCTAACTCGCACCCGAGATGCGCTGGTTGCGGATTTCCCGGGTCTGACTCGTGACCGTAAGTACGGTCGTGCGGAAATTGAAGGCCGCGAGTTTATCTGTATTGATACCGGCGGGATTGACGGCACAGAAGACGGTGTAGAAACCCGCATGGCGGAACAATCGCTGCTGGCGATTGAAGAGGCGGATGTGGTGCTGTTTATGGTGGATGCACGCGCGGGTCTGATGCCAGCGGATGAAGCCATTGCCAAACATCTGCGTTCCCGCGAAAAGCCAACCTTCCTGGTGGCGAATAAAACTGACGGACTGGATCCGGATCAAGCAATCGTTGATTTTTATTCACTTGGTTTAGGTGAAATCTACCCGATTGCCGCTTCGCATGGTCGTGGTGTTTTGAGTCTGCTTGAGCATGTTCTGCTACCGTGGATGGAAGATATCGCGCCGCAAGAAGAAGTGGATGAAGACGCGGAATATTGGGCGCAATTTGAAGCGCAAGAGAATGGCGAGGAAGAAGAAGAGGAAGACGACTTCGATCCGCAAAGTCTGCCGATCAAACTGGCGATAGTGGGTCGTCCGAACGTGGGTAAGTCTACACTCACTAACCGTATTCTCGGTGAAGAGCGCGTGGTGGTTTACGACATGCCCGGGACTACGCGTGACAGCATCTACATTCCAATGGAACGTGATGGACGTGAGTATGTACTCATTGACACAGCAGGCGTACGTAAACGTGGCAAAATTACCGATGCGGTAGAGAAGTTCTCGGTAATCAAAACGTTGCAGGCAATTGAAGATGCCAACGTTGTGATGCTGGTGATTGATGCACGCGAAGGTATTTCCGATCAGGATCTCTCCCTGCTGGGCTTTATTCTCAATAGTGGGCGCTCACTTGTGATTGTGGTGAACAAGTGGGATGGCCTGAGCCAGGAAGTGAAGGAGCAGGTGAAAGAGACGCTGGACTTCCGTCTGGGCTTTATCGATTTTGCTCGCGTGCACTTTATCTCTGCGTTGCATGGTAGTGGCGTTGGTAACCTGTTTGAATCAGTGCGTGAAGCGTATGACAGCTCTACCCGTCGCGTAGGCACGTCTATGCTGACGCGTATCATGACTATGGCTGTTGAAGACCACCAGCCGCCGCTGGTTCGCGGTCGTCGCGTGAAGCTGAAATATGCCCACGCCGGTGGTTACAACCCGCCGATTGTGGTAATCCACGGCAACCAGGTAAAAGACCTGCCGGATTCCTATAAGCGTTATCTGATGAATTACTTCCGCAAATCTCTGGATGTGATGGGTACGCCGATTCGTATTCAGTTCAAAGAAGGGGAAAACCCGTATGCGAACAAGCGTAACACCCTGACGCCGACCCAGATGCGTAAGCGCAAGCGTCTGATGAAGCACATCAAAAAAAATAAGTAATAGTAGGTAAGTACTTATCTATAGTTTCCCTCTCGTAAGTAGGGGGAAACTTATCGAAGGAGTTTATATGGAACTCAACTGCCCAATCTGTCAGAAACCTCTCGAGCGTAATGGTGACATCGCTCATTGTGAAACCTGTGACAAAAATTTCTCTCTCCAGGCATTGTGCCCTGATTGCCATCAGCCTTTGCAGGTACTCAAAGCCTGCGGTGCGGTAGATTACTTCTGTCAGAATGGTCACGGGCTTATTTCCCGCAAACGTGTTGAGTTTGTCCTTCCTGAATATTAAGTTTTATTTAAAATTTATATTCACACTATAAAAATTAGATTTATCAGTGTCTGGTCGATAAACAGATCGGTTAGACCATTTTAATTAAAATTGTATTTATATTTGCTTGAGTGATTTTTCCTTTATGTGTGGAATATACTGCCTGTCATTATTAATTTTTTGTATTGATATATTATTCAGGGATGGTGCATTGGGGGCGCTGTATTGTAATGATACTGATCTCTGGTGCAGCCATTGCCGCACCGGAGACAAACATTAAACAAAATAACGACCCATAGCTCGAGTTCGGCAGCGAAGCGACCCGACAAGAAGCACAAAATAATAAAGGAACTTCATTTAAAAAACGCAGTGCCGATTACATCACCAACTCTGCAACACAAGGGTTTGAAAAACACATCGACCTCTGTTGAAAACAGAATTACCTTCTGGTGCAGTTGTTGTGGTGGCACCAAATGTCGCCAACGAAACCTGGGCGTTGGGACACTGAGTTGATTCAGGCAAATGTGATATAGCAAAACAGTGTGGAAGTATGAGTAATACGCCAGGGTACATTCAGTGATGCCCGGATTATATCTGGTGTTGGCATGGTGATATTGCCGGATGCGATACTGGCGCATCTTATCCGGCCTACGGATTAGCCGCTTTTTTACGTGGTTTGCGGGTTTTCATAACTGAACTGACTTCGCTGACCACCACGCCATCACCTAACCGCGTGGTCAACGTATCGCCCGCTTTGACCTGCTTAACCTGTTTCAGCACTGTGCCATCGGCGGCGCTGGTTACGCTATATCCACGCGCCAGTGTTGACAGCGGGCTCACGGCTTCCAGGTGTGTTACTGCATTACCAAAACGTTCACGTGTTACGCTAAGTTGTGCGTGTAACACTTCCGCCAGACGATATTCCAGTTGCTGAATCCGCGTTTGCGCGCGATGAATACGTGACTGCGGATTTTGCTGGGTTAGTCGCTGTGTTAATCGCTGCTGTTGCTGTCCGACACGTTTTAGCTGATTTTCCAGTGCAAAGCTCATCCGCTTTTGTAGACGTTCGAGAGTGGTTTGCTGACGCGCCAGCCGTAGCTGTGGGTGCTGCTGCTGTAATCGATGATGAATCTGTGTAAAACGCCGGGTGCGATTGGCGAGATAATAATCCATCGCCATCTCCAGTCGCTGACGGGCAGATTGCACCTGACGGAGTAATTCTTGCTGATTACGGCTCACCACTTCGGCGGCAGCCGATGGTGTGGGTGCTCGTAAATCGGCAACAAAATCGGCAATGGTCACATCAGTTTCATGTCCAACGGCGCTGACAACCGGAATGTGACTGGCAAAAATCGCCCGCGCTACGCGTTCGTCATTAAAACTCCATAAATCTTCTAGCGACCCGCCGCCGCGCCCGACAATCAATACGTCGCACTCGTTGCGCTTATTCGCCAGTTCAATGGCGCGAACAATTTGCCCAGGCGCATCATCACCCTGTACGGAGGTAGGATAGATGATCACGGGTAGAGACGGATCGCGGCGTTTAAGCACATGCAAAATATCGTGCAACGCGGCACCGGTTTTTGAGGTGATGACACCTACACAGTGCGCGGGGGAGGGGAGTGGCTTCTTAAACTGTTGATCGAACAAACCTTCAGCCTGCAATTTCGCTTTTAGCTGTTCATACTTCTGTTGCAACAAGCCTTCACCGGCGGGCTGCATACTTTCAACGATTATCTGATAGTCACCACGCGGCTCATACAGCGTAATATTGGCGCGAACCAGCACCTGTTGCCCGTGCTGTGGGCGAAAGGCTACCCGGCGGTTGCTGTTACGGAACATTGCGCAGCGCACCTGGGCGGTATCGTCTTTGAGCGTAAAATACCAGTGACCGGAAGCCGGTTGCGTGAAGTTAGATATTTCACCGCTGATCCATACCTGTCCCATCTCATGCTCAAGCAGCAGACGAACCGTTTGATTCAGGCGACTAACGGTAAAAATTGCAGGGGATTGAGAAGGTAACATGTGAGCGAGATCAAATTCTAAATCAGCAAGTTATTCAGTCGATAGTAACCCGCCAGCAGGGGATAGCAAGCATTTTTTGCAAAAAGGGGTAGATGCAATCGGTTACGCTCTGTATAATGCCGCGGCAATATTTATTAACCACTCTGGTCGAGATATTGCCCATGCTACGTATCGCTAAAGAAGCTCTGACGTTTGACGACGTTCTCCTCGTTCCTGCTCATTCTACCGTCCTGCCGAATACCGCTGACCTCAGCACTCAACTGACGAAAACTATTCGTCTGAACATCCCTATGCTTTCCGCAGCAATGGATACCGTAACGGAAGCGCGCCTGGCTATTGCCCTGGCTCAGGAAGGCGGTATTGGCTTTATCCACAAAAACATGTCCATTGAACGCCAGGCGGAAGAAGTTCGCCGCGTGAAAAAACACGAGTCTGGCGTGGTGACTGACCCGCAGACTGTTCTGCCAACCACGACTCTGCGCGAGGTGAAAGAACTGACCGAGCGTAACGGTTTTGCTGGCTACCCGGTAGTAACCGAAGAAAACGAACTGGTTGGTATCATCACCGGTCGTGACGTGCGTTTTGTGACCGACCTGAATCAGCCGGTTAGCGTTTACATGACGCCGAAAGAGCGTCTGGTGACCGTGCGTGAAGGCGAAGCCCGTGAAGTTGTGCTGACCAAAATGCACGAAAAACGCGTTGAGAAAGCGCTGGTGGTTGATGATGAATTCCACCTGATTGGCATGATCACCGTGAAAGATTTCCAGAAAGCGGAGCGTAAACCGAACGCCTGTAAAGACGAGCAAGGCCGTCTGCGTGTTGGTGCGGCGGTTGGTGCTGGCGCAGGTAACGAAGAGCGTGTTGATGCGCTGGTGGCCGCTGGTGTTGACGTTCTGCTGATCGACTCCTCTCACGGTCACTCTGAAGGTGTTCTGCAACGTATTCGCGAAACCCGAGCCAAATACCCGGATCTGCAAATCATCGGCGGTAACGTCGCCACTGCTGCAGGCGCTCGTGCGCTGGCGGAAGCCGGTTGTAGCGCGGTTAAAGTTGGTATCGGCCCTGGTTCTATTTGTACCACCCGTATCGTCACTGGCGTAGGTGTTCCGCAGATCACCGCCGTTGCTGACGCAGTAGAAGCCCTGGAAGGCACCGGTATTCCAGTTATCGCTGACGGTGGTATTCGCTTCTCCGGCGATATCGCTAAAGCTATCGCTGCTGGCGCAAGCGCGGTGATGGTAGGCTCCATGCTGGCAGGTACGGAAGAATCTCCGGGTGAAATCGAACTCTACCAGGGCCGTTCTTATAAATCTTACCGTGGTATGGGCTCTCTGGGCGCGATGTCCAAAGGTTCTTCTGACCGTTACTTCCAGAGCGACAACGCCGCTGACAAACTGGTGCCAGAAGGCATCGAAGGCCGTGTGGCTTACAAAGGTCGCCTGAAAGAGATCATCCACCAGCAGATGGGCGGTCTGCGCTCCTGTATGGGCCTGACCGGCTGTGGTACTATCGACGAGCTGCGTACTAAAGCGGAGTTTGTACGTATCAGCGGTGCTGGCATTCAGGAAAGCCACGTTCATGACGTGACCATCACCAAAGAGTCCCCGAACTACCGTATGGGCTCCTGATTCTCTTCGCCCGACTTCATGTCGGGCGATTTATATTACCTGTTTCACTTGCCTCGGAATAAGCGTCAATGACGGAAAACATTCATAAGCATCGCATCCTCATTCTGGACTTCGGTTCACAGTACACCCAACTGGTTGCGCGCCGCGTGCGTGAGCTGGGCGTTTACTGTGAACTGTGGGCATGGGATGTGACAGAAGCACAAATTCGTGACTTCAACCCAAGCGGCATTATTCTTTCCGGCGGCCCGGAAAGCACCACCGAAGAAAACAGCCCGCGAGCGCCGCAGTATGTCTTTGAAGCAGGCGTACCGGTATTCGGCGTTTGCTATGGTATGCAGACCATGGCGATGCAGTTAGGTGGCCATGTTGAAGCCTCTAACGAGCGTGAGTTTGGTTATGCACAGGTTGAAGTACAAACTGATAGCGCGCTCATTCGTGGCATCGAAGATGCGTTAAGTGCGGACGGCAAACCGCTGCTTGACGTGTGGATGAGCCACGGCGATAAGGTAACTGCAATTCCTGAGGGTTTCGTTACCGTAGCCAGCACCGAAAGTTGCCCGTTTGCCATAATGGCTAACGAAGAAAAACGTTTCTATGGCGTACAGTTCCACCCGGAAGTGACTCACACCCGTCAGGGGATGCGTATGCTGGAGCGTTTTGTGCGCGATATTTGCCAGTGTGAAGCACTGTGGACACCAGCAAAAATTATCGATGACGCCGTAGCCCGCATTCGCGAGCAGGTGGGCGATGATAAAGTGATCCTTGGCCTCTCTGGTGGCGTGGACTCTTCTGTTACTGCGATGCTTCTGCACCGTGCTATCGGTAAAAACCTGACCTGCGTATTCGTCGACAACGGCCTGCTGCGTCTGAATGAAGCTGAACAGGTAATGGATATGTTTGGTGATCGCTTCGGCCTGAACATCATTCACGTTCCGGCAGAAGAGCGTTTCCTGGCTGCGCTGGCGGGTGAAAACGATCCGGAAGCTAAACGTAAAATCATCGGTCGCGTCTTCGTTGAAGTATTCGATGAAGAAGCGCTGAAACTGGAAGATGTAAAGTGGCTGGCGCAGGGGACTATCTACCCTGACGTTATTGAATCCGCCGCTTCTGCGACGGGTAAAGCGCACGTTATCAAATCTCACCACAACGTAGGCGGCCTGCCGAAAGAGATGAAGATGGGCCTGGTTGAACCGCTGAAAGAGCTGTTCAAAGACGAAGTGCGTAAGATTGGTCTGGAGCTGGGTCTGCCGTACGACATGCTGTACCGCCACCCGTTCCCGGGGCCTGGCCTTGGCGTTCGCGTGCTGGGTGAAGTGAAGAAAGAGTACTGCGACCTGCTGCGCCGTGCGGATGCCATCTTCATTGAAGAACTGCGTAAAGCTGATCTGTACGACAAAGTCAGCCAGGCATTCACTGTCTTCCTGCCAGTACGCTCCGTAGGCGTAATGGGCGATGGTCGTAAATATGACTGGGTTGTCTCTCTGCGTGCTGTCGAAACCATCGACTTTATGACCGCACACTGGGCGCACCTGCCATATGATTTCTTAGGGCGCGTTTCCAACCGTATTATCAATGAAGTGAATGGTATTTCCCGCGTGGTGTATGACATCAGCGGTAAGCCGCCAGCTACTATTGAGTGGGAATAAACCCGAACACTAAATGCTGAGGTTTTCTATTCGTACGAGGCTTCAGCATATTTTGGTAACAAAACCCTCTGTTCATCCACTGGAGGGTTTTTTATGCAATTAAAAAGCCCATAATCCTCACGAATTACAGGCCTGGTAGTGGAAAGACGATTAATTAAACCAACTGTCTGATTTATTCTCTTCTGCTTTACCCACGCTTTTCATCAAATCACGACCACCTTCAGTCATATTCCTGTTAGCGTCAGCTTCAGATTGTACAACATCGGTTTGCGCTGCTTTGTGTTTCAGTTCCTGATCGATAAATTCGTTCTCACGCTTAACGCGCGCTTCTTCTTTTGCCAGCGCCAGTTTTTGCTTCTGAATCTCTAAGTTGCGCAGCTCATCTTCATAACTTTGATCGCGCTTTTTATCCGCAGTGAATTCGGCGTCCCGTTTATCCTGGCGAGCTTTTTTATCCGCTGCTGCTGCTGCCGCTCTTTTATTCGCTGCGGCCTGAGCGTTTGCGCGCCGTTGCTTCTCTTGCTGGATTTCCCTGTTGCGCTCCGCAACCCATTCGTCATGCTGCCTTTGTTCTTCATTTTTGCCTTGCTGTTCAGCTTCTGCGACCGCAGAGAGTTGATCCTGTAATGAAGAGGCGAAAGCCGGGCTACTAACAGCAGCTAATATGGCGGCGCAAAGAAAAACTTTCTTCATGAGTCCTCCTGATAGTTAGCTCTTTTCAGGACATTTTGTATTTGGCTGAATACGCGTTTCGTTATAAGTGGTGGTAATAACAACGGCTAAACCCGTTGTGAACTGGCATTCTTTACCCACCTGAGTGGAGGTGTACACTTTGGTGCCTTCCTTATAAGTTAAAGAGACACCTTCCACTAAGGTTTTATCATTCACCATAGTACCCGCTGCCGCGCCTACAGCTCCGCCACCAACTGCACCAGCCGTTGTTCCGGAGTTACTACCAGATCCAACGTTATGGCCGATAACGCCGCCTGCGACAGCGCCAATAAGTGCGCCAAAGGCTTGCGCATTCCGTTTATTTTGTGAGTTATCTACGGCAACTTTTGCGGGAAGAATGGAGATAATATTAACGGTTTTAGTTTCTTGCTTTGTATTCAGTTGATCGGTTTGATAGACATCGGCGGCATGGTCGTCAGCATTTGACTGGCATCCTGCCAGGGTGAATGACGCTAAAATTGCCACAGGCAGAAAACATTTTTTAAATTTCATCACTATTCCTTGTTGTACACATTACGAAAAATAAGACATTTAAGATCATCAAAAGAAGAAAGTAAATGTATTGCGGATAAAGGAATAGATTTAATTTATTAAAATTCACCAGGGTAATAAATTAATAAAAAATATAATTGAAATATATATATTAATTTAATGTTTATTCCGTCCTTAGGCAAGATGATCGTCAGTCAGGGCAAAGAGGCGAGATTTAAGGTGAAAGAATGCTTGCCGCTTTGATAACAACAAAGAGCAACAGCATCTGACAACATTGAGCCGTCTTGTTCAGGAAGGATGACGAAGGTAACCGCTAACGTTGTACCGATGATTCGATAGAGAGTGTGGATTGTTGAGCTTCTTTTTTGCTCTGATGATGCTGCCAGGCACTGACGGACGAGTAGATAAAGCGGCCAAAGAAGAAGATAAAGCTAATGAGTAGTACGATACGGGTCATACGACTGTTAAATCGGTGTCGTTTTCGCATACTGGTTGCCTGACTCACAAAAGGTTCCTTGAAGTATGTCCCACTCAGGAGACGGTACTTACATTAAGGCACATCAGGAAAAAATGGTCAATTCTTCGTTATGTAAAAAAGCGTCAGTGGATACATATTTTAATGTTATGGAAATTAATTTAATTATTTACAGTGCTGATGTAATAATGATGAATTAACATAATAAACGTAATAATTCATTAATCAGGGTTATTTTGTTTGATATATATCAATTGGAACTTTCATATGACACTTAGAATCAATGTCCTCTATAGCGATGAGTAATCATCTTTCGAAGTCAGGTGGGATGCCTGTCTGAATACACCCCTTCAGGATGTGGGGGATTCTGCTGAGCATCTATGAAACTGAATGCAACTTATATAAAAATACGTGATAAATGGTGGGGGCTTCCGCTGATCCTGCCTTCTTTAATTTTACCTGTTTTCGCACAAATAAATACTTTCGCGCATATTTCCTCTGGTGAAGTATTTCTCTTTTATCTGCCCCTGGCTCTGATGATCAGCATGATGATGTTTTTTGGCTGGGCAGCATTACCGGGTATAGCATTAGGCATTTTTGTTCGTAAGTATGCGGAGCTTGGCCTTTACGAAACGCTTTCGTTAACGGCTAATTTTATTATCATTATTATTATTTGTTGGGGCGGTTACAGGGTCTTTACTCCCCGGCGTAACAACGTTTCACATGGCGATACCCGCTTAATTTCCCAGCGAATTTTTTGGCAGATTTTTTTTCCTGCAACGTTGTTCCTGGTGCTTTTCCAGTTTGCGGCGTTTGTAGGATTACTGGCGAGCAAAGAAAATCTGGTAGGCGTCATGCCTTTTAACCTTGGAACCTTAATCAATTATCAGGCCCTGCTGGTCGGTAATCTTATCGGTGTCCCGCTGTGCTATTTCATCATTCGGGTGGTGCGAAATCCACTTTATTTACGTAGCTATTATTCGCAGTTAAAACAGCAGGTTGACAGAAAAGTGACCAAAAAAGAATTTGCGATCTGGTTACTGGCTTTAGGTACGTTGCTGTTGCTGTTATGTATGCCGTTAAATGAAAAAAGCACAATTTTTAGCACCAACTATACGTTATCGTTATTGTTGCCGCTGATGATGTGGGGAGCAATGCGCTACGGCTATAAGTTTATATCGCTGCTCTGGGCGGTAGTGCTGATGATCAGTATTCACTGCTATCAGAATTACATTCCCCTTTATCCAGGATATACCACGCAACTGACCATAACTTCCTCCAGTTATTTAGTTTTTTCTTTTATTGTCAATTATATGGCTGTACTGGCAACCCGTCAGCGAGCGGTGGTCAGACGCATTCAACGGCTTGCCTATGTGGACCCGGTTGTTCATCTGCCAAATATTCGCGCCCTGAACCGCGCGCTGCGCGATGCACCCTGGTCCGTGCTATGTTATTTACGCATCCCAGGCATGGAAATGCTGGTAAAGAACTATGGCATCATGCTACGCATTCAATATAAACAAAAAATTTCACACTGGCTGACATCATTGCTGGAGCCGGGCGAATCTGTTTATCAGCTTTCCGGCAACGACCTTGCGTTACGATTGAATACAGAATCACACCAGGAGCGCATTACCGCGCTGGATAACCATCTGAAGCAGTTTCGTTTCTTTTGGGATGGAATGCCGTTACAACCTCAGATTGGCGTTAGTTATTGCTATGTCCGCTCACCGGTTAATCATATATACCTGCTGCTCGGGGAGTTAAATACGGTTGCCGAACTTTCCATCGTGACCAATACCCCGGAAAATATGCAACGTCGTGGGGCAATGTATTTACAACGGGAATTAAAAGACAAAGTGGCGATGATGAATCGGCTACAGCAGGCGCTTGAGCATAACCAGTTTTGCCTGATGGCCCAGCCGATTACTGGGGTGCGTGGTGATGTCTATCATGAAATTCTGCTGCGCATGAAAGGAGAGAACGATGAACTCATCAATCCTGACAATTTCTTACCGGTTGCGCATGAATTTGGCTTATCGTCCAGCATCGACATGTGGGTCATCGAACATACACTGCAATTTATGGCGGAAAATAGAGAAAAAATGCCTGCCCGCCGATTTGCTATTAACCTGTCGCCAACTTCCGTTTGTCAGGCGCATTTTCCTTTGAACGTCAGTCATTTTTTAGCTAAATATCAAATAGAAGCGTGGCAGCTTATTTTTGAGGTAACAGAAAGTAATATCCTGACCAATGTTAAACAGGCACAGAATACGTTGCAGCATCTTCAGGAGTTAGGATGCCAAATTGCAATTGATGATTTTGGCACCGGCTATGCCAGTTATGCGCGGCTAAAAAATGTGAATGCCAATTTATTAAAAATTGATGGCAGCTTCATACGCAATATTGTCTCGAATAGTCTGGATTACCAGATAGTGGCGTCAATTTGTCATCTGGCGCGAATGAAGAAAATGCAAGTGGTTGCGGAATATGTTGAAAATGAAGAGATTCGCCAGGCGGTTCATTCTTTGGGTATTGATTACCTGCAAGGCTTTTTGATTGGTGAACCGCAACTGTTAGTGGATATGCTGGATGAAAGAGAACCTGTCCGGGAAAGCGCGTAATTTATTGGGGCCGACATAACATGTTGGCCCGTTTTCATTTCATCTTAAGCCGCGATTTCAGGCGTGCTTTCTTCTTCAATTTTTAACCGCCAGCCAGCCACGCCTTCCCAGTATTCTTGCTCTTTTTCCAGATCAAGCAGAACCAGCGCGTTCTGGCTAAACCAGTCATGCGGAAAACGCAGAGTCCAGTGGCTGTCATCGGTAATCAGCGTTAATGTCGGTGGGGTAGTGGTTGCCTGACGTTGGTTGTTTAGCAATACGCCAAGGCGCAATAGCTGGATTAAGGGCAGAAACTGCTTCTTCTTAAACAGCGTAAAGCGCGGCAGATCGTCGAGCTTAATCGCTTTACGGTGATAGCGTACCAGCGTCGCCATCATCAATTGTTGTTCCTGATTAAAACCCGGTAAGTCGCTGTTTTGCAGGATATAGGCCGAATGGCGATGCAATCCGCTATGGTTGATATTTAACCCGACCTCATGCAGCATGGCGGCCCAGCGTAGCAAGGCTTCCAGTTGCGGATGCGCCAGCTTCGGTTGTTGTTCCCGCCACTGTTCGTACATCTGCATGGTGGTTTCCAGCACCCGCCGTGCCTGTTCACTGTCAATGTGATACTGGTTGGCGAGGCTGCTGGCGGTACGACTACGTACATCCTGATGGCGAAAACGGCCTTCCATTTCATAAAGTACGCCTTCGCGTAGCGCACCGTCAGAAAGCCGCAGTTCACGGATAGCTAAGGCATCAAACACACCGCATAAAATTGCCAGTCCAGGGACAAATACGGTTTTCCGTTCTTCGGAAAGGCCCGGTAAACTAAGCGATGCAAAATTACGATGGCGTAAAACTTCTTTCACCAGTTTTTCGAGACGTTCCGGGGTAATAATCCCGTCTTTCTCGCCCATTTCCATCAACACTTCATGGGCGGCTTTAATGGTGCCGGAAGCGCCCATTGCCACGTTCCAGCCCTGAATCCGGAATTGCCAGGTTAAGGTTTCCAGTTTTTGCGCCGCTGCCATGCGTGCGCGCTGAAAATTCTCTTTATTGATGACGCCACCCTGGAAATAAAGCTGGGCAAAGCTGACGCAACCCATTCGGCGGCTTTCCACGAGAATGGGTTCAAAATTTTCGCCAATCACCAGTTCCGTTGAGCCGCCGCCAATATCAATAACCAGCTTGCGGCCTTTTTCCGGTTGGGTATGCTCCACGCCCATAAAAATCAGACGTGCTTCTTCATTACCGGAGATAATTTCAATCGGGTAGGGGATAACCTTTTCTGCTCGCTTCAGAAAGTCAGTGGCATTCAGCGCCTGACGTAGCGTATGGGTCCCAACAATACAGACGCTGGAAGGAGAAAATCCTTGCAGGCGTTCGGCAAACAGCGACAGGCAGTTTAAGCCGCGCGTCATTGCTTCTTCACTCAACATATTATCTGGCCCCAGACCGTCCGCCAGATGCACACGCTGTTTCAGGCGACCAATAATCTGCATTGCGCCATCCACCACACGGGCAATGACCATGTGGAAACTGTTTGAACCAAGGTCGACCGCAGCAAACTCCTGTGGACGAGGGGATTTGTCGTGTATTGGCATAGGGTTATTCAGATTGTTCGAGTGATTTGATGTAGTCGTAAATCGCCAACTGCGCCCGTACTTTGCGGCGGTTACCGCGGGGAACGTAGCGATTACTGAGTTCTTTATCGATATAACGCGCTTTGACTGTATCGCTGAACAGAATTTCGATGATGTCCAGTACCCGCTGCTTCAGCCGTGGGTCGAGCAGTGGCGTTGCCACTTCAATACGATAATCAATATTGCGTGTCATCCAGTCGGCGGAGGACAGGTAAACCTTTTTATCGCCGCCATTTTCAAAAATATAAACCCGGTCATGTTCCAGGTAACGATCGACAATGCTGATAGCACGGATGTTATCGCTAATGCCTTCCAGATTAGGGATCAGTGAACACATCCCGCGCACCAGCAGATTCACCGGCACGCCGGAGCTGGAGGCCGCATACAGACGATCAACCAGACCTTTATCGACCAGGTTATTCAATTTCAGGGTAATACCGCTGGGTAGCCCTTGTTGAGCATTGGCGATCTCGCGGTCTACCATTTCATACAGCAGGCGACGAGAGTTTTGCGGTGACACCATTAAATAATCGAATGTCACGGGACGGTATGGATTTTCAATAAAATTGAACACTCGCCGTACTTCGTTGGTGATACGCGCATCGGCAGTCAGTAGCGAGTAGTCGGTATAAAGGCGCGCCGTTTTTTCGTTAAAGTTCCCGGTTCCGATATGCGCATAACGCACAACTTCGCCGTTTTCTTTACGCGAAATCAGGAATAATTTGGCATGAATCTTCAGCCCCGGGGCAGAGAAGATCACATGTACTCCCGCTTCGGTAAGCCGCTTCGCCCAATGAATGTTAGCTTCTTCGTCGAAACGTGCCTGTAACTCAACCACCACGGTGACTTTCTTACCGTTGTGCGCGGCGTGGATCATCGAGTCGATGATGCGCGAATCTTTCGCCACGCGGTAAATGTTAATTTTAATCGCCAGTACGCTTGGGTCGAACGAGGCCTGGCGTAGCAGTTCCAGCACGTGCTCAAAAGTGTGATAAGGATAATAGAGCAGCACATCGTGTTCGCGAATGGCGTCAAAACCGTTGCGGAACTGGGCTTTATCAAACCATATATGGCGTAAACGCGGCAGTGGTTTGTTCACCAGATTGGCTTTGCCGACATTGGGGAAATTAATAAAGTCTTTAAAATTGTGATAACGGCCGCCGGGTACGATGGAGTCGTAGCGGGAGATGGTCAGTTTCTCACGCAACACTTCAACCAGCGCACTGGGCATATCGCGTTGATAAACAAAACGTACCGGTTCTGCGGTTAAGCGCTGCTTCAGGCTGGAAGACATCAACTCCATCAGGCTGGCTTCCATCTCGTGCACTAAATCGTATTCGGCATCGCGGGTCATCTTCATCGAATAGGCATTCAGCGCGTCGTAATCAAAGAAGCCTTTGAAAATATCATCAAGGCAGTAACGCAGAATGTTATCCAACAGAATCATTGGCTTGCGTCGACGCGGTGCTTCCGGCGGTAAATTCACAAAGCGCGGCACTTTATCTGATGGGATCTCCAGCAGCGCGTAACGGATGGTATCGCCACGGATAATTTCCACCGCCAGATAGGTGTAATCATCTTTCAGGAACTGCACTAAATCAGTGTCAGCATTGATTAAAATCGGCGTAATGTGCTGACGCAGATACTGCTTAAAGTAATGACGCAGCCAGTTTTGTTGATTGACGGAGAGCTGGCGTTCATTAATCAGGAAGATCTGGTTACGCGCCATCTCCAGCAGCAGTTCGTTGTAGAGACCGTCGAATTCCTGATCGGCTTTCAGCACGCGGGACTGAATTTTGCCCAGTAAATGGCGGGAATGAGAGTTAGAACCTTGTTCTTCGCTAATAATGATGCGTCGCTTCAGTTCAGCGAAGCGGACTTTATAGAACTCATCAAGGTTATTGGAATAGATCCCAAGGAAACGCATCCTTTCAATCAGCGGGTTAGATTTGTCCGCCGCTTCCTGAAGCACGCGTTCATTGAACGATAACCAACTGAGCTCTTTTTCGATGTATAGCTTTTCCTGACCCATTACCACTTTTACTCCGTTTTATTCACGGGACACTGCCTGGATATTATGGCGAGCAATATTGGCAGATGTCCAACTATGCCAGAAAAGGGGGAAAAAAACTGCTGGAGCTTGCGATTTACAAGGGAATTGAAAAGCGCCAACGGTAGAGCTGACGCTTTAACTACGGGGGCATTACTCGTCGGCGGCGTAACCCTGCGGCGGCAGGCGTTGACCATCCAGCCACGCGGCGTTTTCGTGCATCTTCAGACGCCCATCGGCAAACCAGCTAATTACCAGTGGGTAAATAGCGTGTTCCTGGGTTTGCACGCGGGCGATGATTTCATCTTCCGTATCACCTGCAAATACCGGGACTTTTGCCTGTAAAACAACCGGTCCGCCGTCCAGTTCATCGGTGACGAAATGCACCGATGTGCCGTGTTCCTCATCACCATTTTCCAGCGCCTGGCGATGGGTATGCAAACCGGGATATTTTGGTAGTAGGGAAGGGTGGATGTTCAACAAACGCCCGGTGTAGTGAGAAACAAACGTCGGGCTGAGAATGCGCATAAAACCGGCCAGCACGACCACGTCGGGTGCGTACATGTCGATTTCGTGAATCAACTCCCGGTCATAGGCTTCACGACTGTCAAACGCGCTGGAGATGAGCGTATGTGTTGCAATACCGGCTTTGCGGGCGCGTTCAAGGCCGAACGCGTCGGCCTTATTGCTGAAAACTGCCCGTAGGGTGCCTTTAATTTTGTTGGTTTTGCAGGCGTCAATAATTGCCTGCAAATTACTTCCGTTGCCGGAAATAAGCACCACAATATTCATTATTCGATAACCACGCGTTGTTCGGAATCAGAGGCTTTGATGATACCGATTTTCCACGCGTTTTCACCGTTGTCATTGAGCAGGGCGAGAGCTTTGTCCACTTCCGGAGCCGGCAGGGCGATAATCATCCCGACGCCGCAGTTGAAGGTGCGATACATTTCATGGCGGCTGACATTGCCTGCCGTTTGCAGCCAGTTGAATACTTCCGGCCATTGCCAGGAGGATTCATCAATCACTGCCTGGGTATTTTCCGGCAATACGCGCGGAATATTTTCCCAAAAGCCGCCACCGGTCAGATGCGCAATGGCGTGCACATCCACTTTTTCGATCAACTCCAGTACCGATTTCACATAAATACGGGTTGGGGCCAGCAGATGATCGGCTAATGGTTTGCCGTCGAGTTCAGTGGTTTGCGGATCGCAGCCACTGACTTCAAGAATTTTGCGTACCAGCGAATAGCCGTTCGAGTGCGGGCCGCTGGAGCCGAGAGCAATCAGCACATCGCCGTCGCTGACTTTCGAACCGTCGATGATTTCTGATTTTTCTACCACCCCAACACAGAAACCAGCTACGTCATAATCTTCGCCGTGATACATCCCCGGCATCTCTGCCGTTTCGCCACCCACTAGCGAGCAGCCCGATTGCAGACACCCTTCCGCGATGCCGCTGATCACCGATGAGGCAGTATCAACATCCAGTTTTCCGGTTGCGTAATAGTCGAGGAAAAACAGCGGTTCAGCGCCTTGCACCACCAGGTCGTTAACGCACATGGCGACCAGATCGATACCGATAGTGTCGTGACGTTTTAAGTCCATCGCCAGACGCAGCTTGGTGCCTACGCCGTCAGTGCCGGAAACCAACACGGGTTCGCGATATTTTTGCGGCAGCGCACACAACGCACCGAAGCCGCCCAGACCGCCCATCACTTCCGGGCGACGCGTTTTCTTCACTACGCCTTTGATTCTTCCAACCAGAGCATTACCCGCGTCAATATCAACACCGGCATCTTTGTAGCTAAGAGAGGTTTTATCGGTCACTGCTTGGGTCCCCACGCGTTACTTGCGGTAGAAAAATAAAATTCGGCGCAATTCTAACAGGGAAAGCAAACGTTTGCGAGACTGCTTTACACAACCTTTTTTACCCCCTTTTTGCTGAGCGAGAGGTGAAAAAATGCGCGAGCAGAGGCAACGAATGATTTATTGCCAGGATAATTATCTTTTTTAACTATTTGAATGTTAAATGTATTTATCTAAATTTTCTATGGGTTTGACTAAAATCAACGAAAATAATATTGCCGCCTTGAAGAAAGGCGGTATAATCCGTCGATTTTTTTTGTGGCTGCCCCTCAAAGGAGAAAGAGTATGAAGATCGTGGAAGTCAAACACCCACTCGTCAAACACAAGCTGGGACTGATGCGTGAGCAAGATATCAGCACCAAGCGCTTTCGCGAACTCGCTTCCGAAGTGGGTAGCCTGCTGACTTACGAAGCGACCGCTGACCTCGAAACTGAAAAAGTAACCATCGAAGGCTGGAACGGCCCGGTGGAAATCGACCAAATTAAAGGTAAAAAAATTACCGTAGTGCCGATTCTGCGTGCCGGTCTGGGGATGATGGACGGCGTTCTGGAAAACGTTCCGAGTGCGCGTATCAGCGTAGTCGGTATGTACCGTAATGAAGAAACACTGGAGCCGGTGCCGTACTTCCAGAAACTGGTGTCTAACATCGATGAGCGTATGGCGCTGATCGTTGACCCAATGCTGGCAACCGGTGGTTCAGTTATCGCCACCATTGACCTACTGAAAAAAGCAGGTTGCAGCAGCATTAAAGTGTTGGTGCTGGTGGCAGCTCCAGAAGGCATCGCTGCGCTGGAAAAAGCGCACCCGGACGTTGAGCTTTATACCGCATCGATTGACCAGGGACTGAACGAGCACGGATACATTATTCCGGGTCTTGGCGATGCCGGTGATAAAATCTTTGGTACAAAATAAAGAATAAAAATAATTAAAGCCGACTTTAAGAGTCGGCTTTTTTTTGAGTAAAGCGCCTATAACACATAATACAGAGGAATATACTATGACGCGCCGTGCTATCGGGGTGAGTGAAAGACCGCCACTTTTACAGACAATCCCGCTTAGTTTGCAACATTTGTTCGCCATGTTTGGTGCAACCGTCCTGGTGCCCGTCTTATTTCATATTAATCCGGCGACCGTACTGCTATTTAACGGTATCGGAACGCTACTGTATCTCTTCATTTGTAAAGGCAAAATCCCGGCTTATCTCGGTTCCAGCTTTGCCTTTATTTCACCGGTATTATTGTTGTTGCCGTTGGGTTATGAAGTCGCGTTGGGCGGCTTTATTATGTGCGGCGTGCTGTTCTGCCTGGTTTCTTTTATTGTGAAGAAAGCGGGAACCGGCTGGCTGGACGTCCTGTTTCCGCCCGCAGCAATGGGCGCGATCGTTGCCGTCATCGGTCTGGAGCTGGCAGGCGTAGCTGCCGGTATGGCTGGCTTACTCCCGGCTGAAGGGCAAACACCTGATTCCAAAACCGTCATCATTTCTATTACCACCCTGGCAGTCACGGTTTTAGGTTCCGTGCTGTTCCGTGGTTTCCTGGCGATTATCCCGATTTTGATTGGCGTGCTGGTGGGTTATGCGCTCTCCTTTGCGATGGGGATCGTCGATACCACGCCGATTATTAACGCTCACTGGTTTGCACTGCCAACCCTTTATACACCGCGCTTCGAGTGGTTTGCTATTCTGACTATTCTGCCAGCGGCGCTGGTGGTGATTGCCGAACACGTGGGGCATCTGGTCGTAACGGCTAACATTGTGAAGAAAGATCTGCTGCGCGATCCGGGCCTGCATCGTTCGATGTTCGCTAACGGTCTGTCGACCGTGATCTCCGGTTTCTTTGGTTCCACACCAAACACCACCTACGGGGAAAACATCGGTGTTATGGCGATCACCCGCGTATACAGTACATGGGTAATCGGCGGCGCGGCGATTTTCGCCATCCTGCTTTCCTGCGTTGGTAAACTGGCTGCCGCTATCCAGATGATCCCTCTGCCGGTGATGGGCGGCGTTTCACTGCTGCTTTACGGCGTGATTGGTGCTTCTGGTATTCGTGTGCTGATTGAATCGAAAGTGGATTACAACAAAGCTCAGAACCTGATCCTGACTTCTGTTATTTTGATCATCGGCGTCAGTGGCGCGAAGGTAAACATCGGCGCGGCGGAGCTGAAAGGCATGGCGCTGGCGACTATCGTCGGTATCGGCTTAAGCCTGATCTTCAAACTGATTAGCGTGCTGCGCCCTGAAGAAGTGGTGCTGGACGCAGAAGACGCGGATATAACAGATAAATAATGTACAGACCGGGCAGTGTTGCTGCCCGGTTCAAACATAATGGAATTCTGTGGTAAACTTCTCGCGATTTTGTGGAATCCCTGGTTGAGGTATCTCTGAACACACCGGCACAGCTCTCTTTGCCACTTTATCTTCCTGACGACGAAACCTTTGCAAGTTTCTGGCCGGGGGATAACTCCTCTCTACTGGCCGCGCTGCAAAATGTGCTGCGTCAGGAACATAGCGGTTACATTTATCTCTGGGCACGCGAAGGCGCGGGGCGCAGCCATCTGCTGCACGCGGCTTGCGCGGAATTGTCGCAGCGTGGCGATGCGGTGGGTTATGTCCCGCTGGATAAACGCACCTGGTTTGTCCCGGAAGTGCTCGACGGTATGGAGCATTTGTCGCTGGTCTGCATCGACAATATTGAGTGTATTGCTGGCGATGAGTTGTGGGAGATGGCGATTTTCGATCTCTACAATCGGATTCTGGAGTCGGGCAAAACGCGGTTGTTGATCACCGGCGATCGCCCTCCGCGCCAGTTGAATCTGGGATTACCTGATCTCGCGTCTCGTCTCGACTGGGGGCAGATCTACAAATTGCAGCCGCTTTCTGATGAAGATAAGTTGCAGGCGCTACAGTTACGTGCTCGTTTGCGTGGTTTTGAACTGCCGGAAGATGTGGGACGTTTCTTGCTGAAGCGACTCGACAGAGAGATGCGCACGCTATTTATGACGTTGGATCAGTTGGATCGCGCGTCTATTACCGCGCAACGTAAGTTGACCATTCCGTTTGTGAAAGAGATTTTGAAGCTGTAAACGGGACGTTTATTGTCGGATGCGGCGCGAGCGCCTTATCCGACCTACTCGAATCAAGTTCATTGTATTTGTAGGCCGGATAAGACTCGTCAAGCGTCGCATCCGGCAATATGCCTTAGCTACCGAAGGGGTACATCTTAACCCACGATTTCCAGCACCTGCTCCGGCGGACGACCAATGCGCGCTTTGCCATTCGCGACCACAATCGGGCGTTCCATCAGCTTCGGATTCTCCACCATCGCCTGAATCAGCGCCTCTTCGCTAAGCGAACTGTCAGCCAGATTCAGCTCTTTATAAAGATCCTCTTTCTGGCGCATTAATTCACGGGCGCTGTTCATCCCCAGCATGTTCAGCAAATCACGCAGCGTTGCCGCATCAGCGGGGGTTTCAAGGTAGAGCACTACTTCAGGCTCTACGCCGTTTTCTTTCAGCAAGTTCAGCGTTTCACGGCTCTTTGAACAGCGCGGGTTATGGTAGATTTTTACCTGTTTGGTCATTGTTCTTCCTTTAATGCGAATTACATCTTGGTATAAGGCTTAAAGCGTTCCTGCAACTGGCGCAACTGGTCGATACGCGCATCATAGCGGGCCTGTTGCAGACTGCCTAATTTCACCTGCGAACTGGCGCTACTCAATAAGGAAATGGCCTGATCGAGTCGCCCGGCGAGCGCATAACCTTCTGCTCGCGCAGCCAGTTCCTGATCGCGGTTATTTAGCGCGGCCTCCGCCTGTGCCAGTAAATCCCAGCCATTAATGTCATCTTTATTATTAAAGGTGTAGCGATTCAGAATATTGGCCGCTTCCTGTGGTTGACCACCTTGCAAATAAGCATTCGCCAGGTTGAGCTGCAACACCGGATTGGTGCGTAAATCTCGAGCATTTTTCAGCCGATTGATCGCGTCATTGGCTTTGTTTTGCCCAAGGTCGATATCGGTTGCCAGATCGAGAAACCATGCATTCGTTGGTTCTGCCGTCAGTAATGGCTGAAGCGTTTTCCGCGCCTCGTCGTATTTATTGGCTTCCATCGCCTGCAAAGCACGACCATACTGCGCCGCGCGCTGCTGGCGAACGTTACCTTTCGCCCATTCATCCAGTAAATCGCTGGTGAGCTGGTTACGCCCGGAATTGTACATCCCCAGTGTGCGAGCTTTCGCCAGATAGAAATCTTCTGACGATTGCACCACCATCGGGCGCATCTGATTAGCACGGTTACGGGCATCTGCCAGACGGCTTTCCGGTAACGGGTGCGTCAGCAAAATTTCTGGCGGACGCGAAGAGTAGCGCGCCTGATCGAGCAATTTTTCGAGGAAAGTCGGCATCGCCTGCGGATCGAACCCCGAGCGTTGCAGCACCTGGATACCAATACGGTCTGCTTCCTGTTCGTTTTGCTGAGTGAAACTGATCATCCCCTGGCGTGTTCCCGCCAGCGTACCGGTCAGCGCCGCCATCCCCGCCTGCGGGCTGGCCATCGCCAGTAAAATAGAACCTAGCGCGCCAACCCAGGTCAGTGGTGCGCTACGCTGCTGATCTTCCATCGCTCGCGCCAGGTGACGTTGGGTGACGTGGGAGATTTCGTGCGCCATAACCGAAGCCAACTGGCTTTCGTTATCGGAATAACGGAACAGGGCAGAGTGCAGCACCACGTTGCCGCCAAAGAAAGCAAAGGCGTTAATTTCGTCGTTATTGATCAGAAAGAAATGGAACGGCGTCTTCACTGAGTTGGCATGTGAAACCAGGCGCATCCCCAACGAATTAATATATTGTGTTAACAGTGGGTCATTAATTAATGGTGCGCTACCGCGTAGCTGGCGAACGTAATAGTCGCCCATCTGCATTTCCTGACCAATGGAAAGCGTGCTTCCCGCGGAGGTTCCCATATCCGGCAAGGTGTCTGTGCTGTCGGCAAACGCCGGGGCTACCTGACCGATGGTCATGGCAGCAATGAGGGTAGCAACCAGGTTTTTTTTCAACTGCCTGAACATAACCTCTGTCCTGTATTTCTGGAGATAGTCATTTGACCGATACTGTGAAATATCGTTCCCACCGCACTGCCTTTGAGTGTAACGACGAAGATTAGCCCACTCAAATGGCTTTTCAGTTTCCTTAATCCGTCATAAAAAGCGAAGTCTTTTTTGTGACATTTCGATACAATTGCGGATCGCAATCCCGCTCTTGAGGTTCAGGGAAGGTCTTTATGCTCGAAATGTTGATGCAATGGTATCGCCGCCGTTTTAGCGACCCGGAAGCGATTGCCTTGCTGGTTATTTTAGTTGCCGGTTTTGGCATTATCTTTTTCTTTAGTGGCCTACTCGCGCCGTTGCTGGTGGCTATTGTGCTGGCCTATTTGCTGGAATGGCCGACCGTCCGCCTACAATCTATTGGCTGTTCCCGCCGTTGGGCGACGTCGATTGTGCTGGTTCTGTTTGTTGGCATCCTGCTACTGATGGCATTCGTGGTACTGCCTATTGCCTGGCAGCAGGGTATTTACTTAATCCGCGATATGCCGGGGATGCTCAATAAACTTTCCGATTTTGCCGCCACGTTGCCGCGACGTTATCCGGCGTTGATGGATGCGGGCATCATTGATGCGATGGCCGACAACATGCGCAGTCGGATGCTCACAATGGGCGATTCGGTGGTGAAAATCTCTCTCGCCTCGCTGGTGGGATTGCTGACCATTGCCGTCTATCTGGTGCTGGTGCCGCTGATGGTCTTCTTCCTGCTAAAAGACAAAGAGCAAATGCTGAATGCCGTTCGTCGGGTGCTACCACGTAACCGTGGGCTGGCAGGTCAGGTCTGGAAGGAAATGAACCAGCAAATCACCAACTACATTCGCGGTAAAGTGCTGGAGATGATCGTGGTGGGGATAGCCACCTGGCTGGGTTTTTTACTCTTCGGGCTGAACTATTCACTACTGTTGGCGGTACTGGTCGGCTTCTCGGTGCTTATCCCGTACATCGGTGCTTTTGTGGTGACTATTCCCGTAGTGGGGGTGGCGCTATTCCAGTTTGGAGCAGGCACTGAATTCTGGAGTTGCTTCGCGGTGTATCTGATTATCCAGGCGCTGGACGGTAACCTGTTAGTTCCCGTGTTGTTCTCCGAGGCGGTCAACCTGCATCCGCTGGTGATTATTTTATCGGTGGTGATCTTCGGTGGGCTGTGGGGATTCTGGGGCGTATTCTTCGCCATTCCTCTGGCGACACTAATTAAAGCGGTGATTCATGCCTGGCCCGATGGCCAAATCGCACAAGATTAACCTTCATTCCGGAATGTGAGATGTGCTGGCCGCAAGCGCAGCCAGCACGGAATGGAGCAAAGTAATCAGGCGTGTTCTTTCAGCCAGTTAATCACTACGTCGTGGTGATTGCTGGTTTTGAAATCGTCAAATACATGTTCGATTTTGCCGTCAGCGTCGATCAGGAAGCTGATGCGGTGAATACCATCGTAGGTTTTGCCCATGAAGGACTTCTCTCCCCAGACGCCGAATTGCTCGCACACCTGGTGATCCTCATCAGACAGAAGCGTAAAGTTGAGCAGCTCTTTTTCCGCGAAACGGAAGAGTTTTTCGGGTTTATCAGTGCTGATACCCAGCACATCAACACCGGCTTTTTTCAACTCATCCATGTTATCGCGTAAGCCGCAGGCCTGTACGGTACAGCCGGGGGTCATGGCTTTCGGGTAGAAATAAACCAGAACACGCTGTCCCTGGAAGTCGGCCAAATTAACTTGCTCTCCGTCTTGATCCGGCAAGCTAAATTTCGGTGCGATGTCACCGGCTTTCAGTGGATTCATTACTTAACTCCATCCTGTTCATCATGTTGGGAATAATTGACGACGCTAATACTGCCTTGCGCATTGAGTTCTGTACATAGTGCTTTGAAGGCTTGTTCAATATTTGCTGAATCCGCAGACGCCGGGCTGTGGGCTGTGATCTGAATATGTAGTTGTGCAGCGCGTTCATTTTCAGCAGGTTGCGTGCGAGACACCAGCTCCGCAATGTTCATATGGTGCGCGTCAAAAAGTGCGGTAAAGCGTTCAATTAAATGTGGTGAGTCTGCTACATCGACCTGAACCCAGACAGATGCTGGCATCGGCGGACGCGGACGAGCCGTCGTTCGCTTCATCACGATTAACAGATCCAGCTCGGCACCTTTCAACGGTAACGTTGATTCGATCAAGGTGATTGCGTTCCATGAACCGGAAAGCAGCATGATAAAAGTGAACTCTTCTCCCAGCATCGCCAGGCGACTGTCTTCAATATTACAGCCGCAACTACTGACATGACGGGTGATAGTGTTCACAATTCCGGGGCGATCGGCACCCAGAGCAGTAATCACCAGATAATGTTGCGATGACAGTGTCAAACCGGTTATTCCTTCAAGGGGGAGAGTAGCTCTTAAGGAAAGCATAAAAAAAACATGCATACAACAATCAGAACGGTTCTGTCTGCTTGCTTTTAATGCCATACCAAACGTACCATTGAGACACTTGTTTGCACAGAGGATGGCCCATGTTCACGGGAAGTATTGTCGCGATTGTTACTCCGATGGATGAAAAAGGTAATGTCTGTCGGGCTAGCTTAAAAAAACTGATTGATTATCATGTCGCCAGCGGTACTTCGGCGATTGTTTCTGTTGGCACCACTGGCGAGTCCGCTACCCTGAATCATGACGAACATGTTGATGTGGTGATGATGACGCTGGAACTGGCTGACGGGCGTATTCCGGTGATTGCCGGAACCGGCGCTAATGCTACTGCGGAAGCCATTAACCTGACACAGCGTTTCAATGACACTGGCATCGTTGGCTGCCTGACGGTAACCCCTTATTACAACCGCCCATCGCAGGAAGGTCTGTATCAGCATTTCAAAGCCATCGCTGAACATACTGACCTGCCGCAAATTCTGTATAATGTGCCGTCCCGCACTGGCTGCGATCTGCTACCAGAAACGGTCGGCCGCCTGGCGAAAGTAAAAAATATTATCGGAATCAAAGAGGCAACAGGGAACTTAACACGTGTTAACCAGATCAAAGAGCTGGTTTCAGACGATTTTGTTCTGCTGAGCGGTGATGATGCGAGCGCGCTGGACTTCATGCAATTAGGTGGTCATGGCGTTATTTCCGTTACGGCTAACGTTGCTGCGCGTGATATGGCTCAGATGTGCAAACTGGCGGCAGAAGGGTATTTTGCCGAGGCACGCCTTATTAATCAGCGTCTGATGCCATTACACAACAAACTATTTGTCGAACCCAATCCAATCCCGGTGAAATGGGCATGTAAGGAACTGGGTCTTGTGGCGACCGATACGCTGCGCCTGCCAATGACGCCAATCACCGACAATGGTCGTGAGACGGTCAGAGCGGCGCTTAAGCATGCCGGTTTGCTGTAAAGTTTAGGGAGATTTGATGGCTTACTCTGTTCAAAAGTCGCGCCTGGCGAAGGTTGCGGGTGTTTCGCTTGTTTTATTACTCGCTGCCTGTAGTTCTGACTCACGCTATAAGCGTCAGGTAAGTGGTGATGAAGCCTACCTGGAAGCAGCACCGCTTGCGGAGCTTCATGCCCCGGCAGGCATGATTTTGCCGGTGACCTCCGGTGATTATGCAATCCCGGTGACCAACGGTAGCGGTGCTGTCGGTAAGGCACTGGATATTCGTCCACCAGCCCAGCCGCTGGCGCTGGTATCTGGCGCACGTACCCAGTTCACGGGCGATACCGCTTCACTGCTGGTAGAAAATGGTCGTGGCAATACTCTGTGGCCGCAGGTGGTTAGCGTGCTGCAGGCGAAAAACTACACCATAACCCAACGCGATGATGCCGGTCAGACGCTGACCACCGATTGGGTGCAATGGAACCGTCTGGACGAAGACGAGCAGTATCGCGGCCGTTATCAAATCTCTGTTAAACCGCAGGGTTATCAGCAGGCGGTAACGGTGAAACTGCTGAACCTGGAGCAGGCGGGCAAACCGGTTGCAGACGCGGCTTCCATGCAGCGTTACAGCGCGGAGATGATGAACGTCATTTCCGCTGGCCTGGATAAATCCGTTACTGACGCGGCGAATGCAGCGCAAAATCGTGCTTCCACCACCATGGACGTACAAAGTGCTGCTGACGACACCGGTTTACCAATGCTGGTTGTTCGCGGGCCGTTCAACGTGGTTTGGCAACGTCTGCCAGCGGCGCTGGAAAAAGTGGGCATGAAAGTGACCGACAGCACCCGTTCGCAGGGCAGCATGGCCGTGACCTATAAGCCGCTGTCTGACAGCGACTGGCAGGAACTGGGCGCTCGCGATCCAGGCCTGGCATCCGGCGACTATAAACTGCAGGTCGGTGATTTAGATAACCGCAGCAGCTTACAGTTCATCGATCCGAAAGGTCATACGCTGACTCAAAGCCAAAACGACGCACTGGTATCTGTCTTCCAGGCTGCGTTTAGCAAGTAAAAATACAGGGCTGGAATCATCCGGCCCTTTTTTCTGATATGATACGCAAACGTGTGCGTCGACAGAAAAACGCAATTTTAGCGTTAATTCGCACGAAATTTGTTTGTCGGACACAGGTCGGATAAGGCGTTCACACCGCATCCGACAAAACATCTGGCACACCAGACAGCAAAAGATTTTAAAACGTTAATTCACACCCAGGAGTGATAAAGATGCAAAAGCAAGCTGAGTTGTATCGTGGTAAAGCGAAAACCGTATACAGCACGGAAAACCCGGATCTGTTGGTGCTCGAATTCCGCAATGATACGTCAGCAGGTGATGGCGCGCGCATTGAGCAGTTTGATCGCAAAGGTATGGTGAACAACAAGTTCAACTACTTCATTATGAGCAAACTGGCTGAAGCGGGTATCCCGACTCAAATGGAGCGTCTGCTCTCTGATACTGAATGTCTGGTGAAAAAGCTGGATATGGTGCCGGTTGAGTGTGTCGTACGTAACCGCGCCGCTGGCTCTCTGGTGAAACGTCTTGGAATCGAAGAAGGTATTGAGCTTAACCCGCCGCTGTTCGATCTGTTCCTGAAAAACGATGCAATGCACGACCCGATGGTTAACGAATCTTACTGCGAAACCTTTGGCTGGGTAAGCAAAGAGAACCTGGCGCGTATGAAAGAGTTGACCTACAAAGCGAACGACGTGCTGAAAAAACTGTTCGACGATGCCGGTCTGATTCTGGTCGATTTCAAGCTGGAGTTTGGTCTGTACAAAGGTGAAGTGGTACTGGGCGATGAGTTCTCCCCGGATGGCAGCCGTCTGTGGGACAAAGAAACGCTGGAGAAAATGGACAAAGACCGTTTCCGCCAGAGCCTCGGTGGCGTGATCGAAGCCTATGAAGCCGTCGCCCGCCGCCTGGGTGTAGAGCTGGACTGATTTTTTCGCTCATCATCTTGCCGTGCTGTTGGCACGGCAAGACAACCGCTTTTGTAAGACGTGAATTGAACGCTCATTCCTCCATCATTTCCTCCTGTTTTCCTGTGGTAATCTTCCTCTGAACCACCTACGATCATCACTATAATGAATATATTGTTGAGGTATCTATGCGCTGGCAAGGGCGTCGTGAAAGTGACAATGTTGAAGACAGGCGAAACAGTTCTGGTGGTCCGTCAATGGGCGGTCCCGGTTTTCGCCTGCCAAGCGGTAAAGGTGGGCTGATTTTACTGGTAGTGGTGCTGGTCGCTGGCTACTATGGTGTTGATTTAACCGGGCTGATGACTGGACAACCTGTTTCTCAGCAGCAATCAACGCGTTCAATTAGCCCAAATGAAGACGAAGCGGCAAAATTTACCTCGGTGATTCTGGCTACCACAGAAGATACCTGGGGGCAGCAATTTGAGAAGATGGGGAAGACTTATCAGCAACCGAAGCTGGTGATGTATCGCGGGATGACGCGCACCGGTTGCGGAGCCGGGCAGTCCATTATGGGGCCGTTCTATTGCCCGGCGGATGGCACGGTCTATATCGATCTCTCCTTCTATGATGACATGAAAGACAAGCTGGGCGCGGATGGCGATTTTGCCCAAGGGTATGTTATCGCCCATGAAGTCGGTCATCATGTACAGAAACTGTTAGGTATCGAGCCGAAAGTCCGTCAACTGCAACAAAATGCGACGCAGGCGGAAGTGAACCGCTTATCTGTGCGTATGGAACTTCAAGCCGACTGCTTTGCCGGTGTCTGGGGACATAGTATGCAGCAGCAAGGCGTTCTGGAAACTGGCGATCTGGAAGAGGCTCTGAATGCGGCGCAAGCTATTGGCGATGACCGCTTACAACAGCAAAGTCAGGGGCAGGTGGTGCCGGACAGCTTTACTCATGGTACTTCTCAACAACGCTATAGCTGGTTTAAACGTGGTTTCGATAGTGGCGATCCGGCACAATGCAATACTTTCGGTAAAAGTATTTAACTCTCGGGGCAGGGATGGCTGAACTGACTGCGCTACACACATTAACAGCGCAAATGAAACGCGAAGGGATTCGCCGCTTGTTGGTGTTGAGCGGGGAAGAGGGCTGGTGCTGTGAACATGCACTGAAATTGCGTGACACATTACCCGGTGACTGGTTGTGGGTTTCGCCGCAGCCAACTACTGAAAACCACTGTACGCCATCGGCGCTACAAACTTTGCTGGGGCGCGAGTTCTGTCATGCCGTATTTGACGCCCACCAGGGTTTTGATGCTGCAGCATTTGCGGCGCTTAGTGGGACACTGAAAGCGGGAAGTTGGTTGGTTTTGTTGCTTCCTGTATGGGAAGAATGGGAAAACCATCCCGATGCCGATTCTCTGCGCTGGAGTGATTGTTCCAGTCCCATTGCTACTCCACATTTTGTCCAACATCTCAAATGCGTCCTTACGACGGAGAACGATTCTATTCTCTGGCGACAAAACCAGCCGCTAACGTTGGCTGACTTTGTTCCCCGTACTGACTGGCAACCCGCTACTGGCGCACCACAGCCGGAACAGCAACAGATACTACAGCAGCTTCTGACCATGCCGCCTGGTGTGGCCGCGGTAACTGCTGCGCGCGGGCGCGGTAAGTCGGCACTGGCGGGGCAACTCATTTCCCGTATCGCAGGTCGTGCGATTGTTACTGCGCCTGCGAAAGCCGCAACGGATGTGCTGGCACAGTTTGCGGGCGAGAAGTATCGCTTTGTGGCACCAGATGTATTATTAGCCAGCAATGAGAAAGCCGACTGGCTGGTGGTCGATGAAGCCGCAGCCATTCCCGCACCGTTACTGCATCAACTGGTATCGCGTTTTCCGCGTACTTTGTTAACCACTACGGTGCAGGGCTATGAAGGCACCGGGCGCGGATTTTTGCTGAAATTTTGCGCTCGTTTTCCGCATCTGCAACGTTTTGAATTGCAACAACCGATCCGTTGGGCGCAGGGATGTCCACTGGAAAAAGTGGTCAGCGAGGCACTGGTTTTTGACGATGAAAATTTCACGCACGCACCACAAGGCGAGATCACCATTTCTCCATTTGAACAGATATTATGGCGCAGTGAGCCGGAAACACCGTTAAAGGTTTATCAATTATTGTCTGGTGCGCACTACCGGACGTCGCCACTGGATTTACGGCGGATGATGGACGCACCCGGACAACATTTCCTACAGGCGACTTGCGAAAACGAGATCGCCGGGGCGCTATGGTTGGTGGATGAAGGCGGATTATCTGAACAACTCAGTCAGGCGGTCTGGGCCGGTTTTCGTCGTCCGCGGGGAAATCTGGTGGCTCAATCGCTGGCAGCGCACGGCAGCAATCCACTGGCGGCGACATTACGCGGGCGGCGTGTCAGTCGGATAGCCGTTCATCCGGCGCGTCAACGGGAAGGCATAGGACAACAGCTTATTGTCAGCGCCCTGAAATATACGTATGACCTCGATTATCTTTCTGTGAGTTTTGGTTACACCGATGAATTATGGCGCTTCTGGCAACGATGTGGTTTTGTGCTGGTGCGGATAGGTAACCATCGCGAAGCCAGCAGCGGCTGTTATACGGCGATAGCGCTGTTACCTGTTAGCGAAGCGGGGAAACAACTGGCGGAGCGTGAGCATGACCGTTTACGCCGCGATGCGCAAATTCTCGCGCAGTGGAATGGCGAAACTATTCCGGTTGATCGGCTAAACGACACCGTGCTTTCTGACGACGACTGGCTTGAACTGGCTGGTTTTGCTTTCGCTAATCGTCCGCTTTTAACGTCGTTAGGTTGTTTAACGCGTCTGCTACAAACCAGTGAACTGGCGTTACCGGCGCTGCGTGGACGCTTGCAGAAAAGCGTCAGCGACGCGCGGTTATGTACCACACTTAAACTTTCAGGCCGTAAGGCATTGCTGGCCCGCCAACGCGAAGAAGCCGTGCAGGCGCTATTGGCACTTGATGATGTTCGCACTGAACGCCTGCGCGATGGCATAACGCAATGGCAATTTTTTCACTGACTCCTTCAATTTTCTCTCATGGTCATTGTGAGTCAGCGGCGTAAAATTACTGACATCAGTTAAGGAGTTCGCCATGAAACATGACCATTTTGTTGTTCAAAGTCCGGACAAACCAGCGCAACAGTTGTTACTGCTTTTCCACGGTGTTGGGGATAATCCAGTGGCGATGGGGGAAATCGGCAGTTGGTTTGCGCCGCTGTTTCCGGATGCGCTGGTGGTGAGTGTCGGCGGCGCGGAGCCGAGTGGTAATCCGGCAGGGCGTCAATGGTTTTCGGTGCAGGGTATAACGGAAGAAAATCGCCAGGCGAGGGTAGATGCCATCATGCCGACGTTTATTGAGACGGTACGCTACTGGCAGAAACAGAGCGGAGTAGGGGCTAACGCCACGGCGCTGATCGGTTTCTCACAAGGGGCGATTATGGCACTGGAGAGCATTAAGGCCGAACCGGGTCTTGCCTCACGCGTAATAGCCTTTAACGGGCGTTATGCCAGCCTGCCGGAAAGCGCATCTACTGCCACGACAATTCACTTGATTCACGGTGGTGAAGATCCGGTTATCGATCTGGCACATGCGGTTGCGGCACAAGAAGCGTTAATTAACGCTGGTGGTGATGTCACGCTGGATATCGTGGAAGATTTGGGGCATGCGATCGATAATCGCAGTATGCAATTTGCCCTGGATCACTTGCGTTATACCATTCCGAAACATTACTTCGACGAAGCGTTAAGCGGCGGTAAGCCCGGCGATAATGATGTGATTGAAATGATGTGAAAAACAGGTGCCAGGTGCGTAGGCCGGATAAGGCGTTTACGCCGCATCCGGCTATGGTGCCTGATGCGACGCTGAGGCGTCTTATCAGGCCTACGGTTGAAGGCCAGACATTGTCCGGCTCCTCCAGTTTACTTCTTCGGTTGATCCTTCTTCGGCCAGTCGTCGTCATCGTCCCACTTATCGTTGAAATCACGATGCGGGGGAAGCTCCGGCTTGTTGGCGAGAAATTTCTTATGGTCGACGCGCTTGAGATCTTTGATCACATTCAGCAGAACGCCCACCAAAAAGACAATCACCAGAATCCACCAATATTTAGCCAGCCAGTCCATGCTTATTTCCTCTTGCAGAACTACTCATCAGGCGACGAGCTGTTCCATGATACGTTGATACATACGGGCAAGTAGCTGCAGGTCGGCAGCATTGACGCATTCATTAATTTTATGAATGGTGGCATTGACCGGCCCGAGTTCCACCACCTGCGCCCCCATGCGGGCAATAAAGCGCCCATCGGACGTTCCGCCTGTGGTCAGTAGCTGCGGTTTAATTTCATTATAGTGCTCAACAGCGTTGACTACCGCATCGACCAGTTTACCGCGCGCGGTCAAAAATGGCTGTCCGGAAAGCCACCAGTCAACGGTGTAGCGTAGCTGATATTTTTCCAGTAACGCATGAACCTGCGCTTTGATCATTTCGTCTGTCAGTTCAGTACTGAAACGAAAGTTAAACTGTATATACAGCTCACCCGGAATGACGTTATTACTGCCAGTACCCGCCTGAATATTAGCTACCTGCATACTGGTTGCCGGGAAAAATTCATTACCCTTATCCCACTCGATAGCCACTAACTCATTGAGGAAAGGTGCTGCGCGATGCACGGGGTTATCTGCAAGGTGTGGGTAGGCTACGTGTCCCTGCACGCCATGAATAGTAAGGTTACAGGTCAACGAGCCGCGACGGCCATTTTTCACTACATCACCGACAACTTCGATACTCGACGGTTCGCCAACCAGGCAGTAATCCAGCCGTTCACGACGCGCCATTAAGGTTTCAACCACTTTGACCGTGCCGTTGTGGGCGCTGGCCTCTTCGTCTGAGGTGATCAGAAACGCCAGTCGACCTTTATGGTTGGGATGTTGCGCGACAAAGCGTTCTGCCGCCACGACCATCGCCGCCAACGACCCTTTCATATCTGCCGCGCCGCGCCCGAATAACATACCATCACGAATGGTCGGTTCAAATGGTGGGTTGATCCAACGGTCGGCATCGCCAGGCGGTACAACGTCGGTATGTCCGGCAAAGGCTAACGTTTCTCCCTGTCCACGCCACGCCCAGAAATTCTGCGTATCCGCAAAGTCCATGCGTTCGACGGTAAAACCGATCGCCTGTAAACGTTCGATCATAATTGCCTGACACCCTGCGTCATCAGGACTTAAGGATGGGCGGCGAATAAGCTGCTGTGTCAGCTCAATAACCGGACACGACATAGACTACACCTCATGGAAAAATTGCTGATAACTGGATTCACTGAAACCCAGCAGCATAGGCTTCCCGGGCGCGCAGAGCAATGGGCGTTTGATAATTGCAGGCATTTCAGTCATTAATGCCGCAGCAGACGCCGCATCGGTGATTTTATTGCGAGTGATTTCGTCCAGTTTACGCCAGGTGGTGCCACGGGTGTTGAGTAACGCTTCCCAGCCTAATTCGTTGATAAATGAGTTCAGCAATTCACTGTCCAGACCATCAACACGGTAATCGTGAAAGCGAAAGTCAATGCTATTGGTTTCCAGCCAACGGCGGGCTTTTTTAATGGTGTCACAGTTTTTGATGCCGTAAAGGGTAACCATAATGAATCCTTTTGCGATTATTAAGAATAAATAATCATTTAACGGGCAATACATTTCCCCTGCAAATGATTGTCAGAGAATATAACATTATTAAGGTATTTCACTTAACAACTATTAAATAATTGTGAGCAGTTTGAACGCAATTATTAAGAATATTCCCCTAGGTATCTGTCTGTATTTCAAGCAGAATTGATTCAGTATTAGAATCCGTATGAATATGTTGAAATGTTGCTTTGCATCACATAAAAATCCCTGTCTCAGGGCCATAGTATTTACATAGGTTTTGCCCCGGAGGTAGTAATCACAGCAATCGAATAAATTAGCTTCACCACGGTATATTGTTTCCGTAGAATACCCATAATTATAAGAGAGGTTGTTATGATTGAACGTGAACTGGGGAACTGGAAAGACTTTATCGAAGTTATGCTTCGTAAGTAATTACCAGGACAAAAGGTAAAATGAAAGAACCTGATGAACAGGTTCTTTATCAGAAAGTTGAAAAAGGCGACACGTTGGCATGTCGCCTTTTTTATTGTTTATTCCGGCCGGGGTTTCAGCGGGAAGCGGCGACGTACCAGCACAAAGAATAGCGGTACGAAGTAAATTGCCAGAATGGTAGCGGAAATCATCCCCCCCATTACGCCAGTACCAACCGCATGTTGTCCGCCGGAGCCAGCACCGCTGCTGACTGCCATCGGCAGTACGCCGAAGACAAACGCCAGCGAGGTCATTAAAATCGGGCGTAAACGCTGGCGGCAGGCATAAAGCGTTGCTTCAAAAAGGTCGTGGCCTTTTTGATTCATCTCGTTAGCGAACTCGACAATCAGAATGGCGTTTTTCGCTGATAAACCAATGACCGTTAACAGTCCCACCTGGAAATAAACATCGTTTTCCAGCCCACGCATCCAGGTTGCCAGCAGCGCGCCGATAACCCCCAATGGCACGACCAGCATCACCGAGAACGGCACCGACCAGCTTTCGTACAGTGCTGCCAGACACAGGAACACGACCAGCAATGAAATCGCATACAGCGCCGGAGCCTGCGCGCCGGAAAGCCGTTCCTGATACGACATTGCCGTCCACTCCAGACCGAAGCCGTTCGGCAATTGCTGAACTAACGATTCCATAATATCCATTGCAGTACCGGTACTGACGCCCGGCGCAGCTTCCCCGACAATCTCTACCGCGGAATAACCGTTATAGCGTTCCAGACGCGGCGAACCTGTTTCCCAGCGGGAGGTCGCGAAGGCAGAGAAAGGCACCATGCCGCCGTCTTTGTTACGCACATACCACAGATTGATGTCATCTGGCAGCATGCGATACGGCGCGGCAGCCTGCACATAGACTTTCTTCACGCGACCGCGATCCATAAAGTCATTTACATAGCTCGAACCCCACGCGGTTTGCAGCGTGTCGTTAATATCGTCAATGGCAACGCCCAGCGCCTGGGCTTTACGTTGGTCGATATCAATCTGCAACTGCGGACTGTCATCAAGACCATTATGGCGCACACGGGTTAATTCCGGGTTTTCTGCCGCCAGCGCCAGTAACTGGTTACGTGCTGCCATTAGCGCATCGTGACCCGCCCCGGCGTGGTCCTGCAACTCCATATCAAAACCCGCAGAACTGCCAAGACCGCTAATTGCTGGCGGGCTGCTGGCAATAACTCGGGCTTCTTTAATCTTATTAAATTCTTTCGTTGCACGTTCGATAATGGCAAACGAGGTGCCGGTTTTACTGTCGCGTTCGCTCCAGTCTTTCAGGCGGATAAACATCCGCGCCACGTTTTGCCCGTTGCCGCCAGGGCCAGAACCGACCGTGGCAAACACCGACGTGATGTTGTCTTTCTCATGAGTGAAGTAATACTTCTCGATCTGTTCCACCACTTTCAGGGTTTGTTGCTGGGTCGAGCCGCTGGGCAACTGCACCGAGGTGGTGAACATGCCACGGTCTTCCAGTGGCAGGAACGACGTTGGCAGACGCAGGAACAGAAACACCATGCCGCCAAGTAGCAGGACATAAATCACAATCCAGCGCAGGCTGCGGTGGAGAATTTTCGCCACCCCTTTTTCGTAGCGTTCGGCGTTGCGGTTGAACATCTGGTTAAACCAGGCAAAAAAGCCTTTCTGCCCGTGATGCTCACCTTTTTTCAGTGGCTTAAGTAGCGTGGCGCACAGTGCCGGAGTGAGAATCATCGCCACCAGTACCGACAGCACCATCGCCGCAACAATAGTGATGGAGAACTGGCGATAGATAGCCCCGGTGGTGCCGCCGAAGAAGGCCATTGGCACAAAAACAGCCGAAAGCACCATCGCAATCCCGACCAGCGCGCCCTGGATCTGACTCATCGATTTCCGCGTCGCCTCGCGGGGCGAAAGTCCGTCTTCGCTCATAATACGTTCGACGTTTTCCACCACCACGATGGCGTCATCCACCAGCAGGCCGATCGCCAGCACCATCGCGAACATGGTTAAGGTGTTGACGCTGTAACCGAAGGCGTAAAGCACGGAGAAGGTTCCCATCAACACTACCGGTACGGCGATAGTCGGAATCAGCGTGGCACGGAAGTTTTGCAGGAACAGGTACATGACGAGGAAAACCAGTGCGATAGCTTCCAGCAGAGTTTTCACCACGTCTTCAATGGAGGCCTTAACAAACGAGGTGGTTTCATATGCCACCTTGTACTCCAGTCCGGGGGGGAAATACTGCGCCAGTTCATCCAGACGGTTGAGCACCAGCTCCGCCGTTGCCATTTCGTTCGCGCCGGAGGCCAGTTTTACTCCCAGACCCGAGGCTGGCTTACCATTAAAGCGGCTAAGATAATCATATTTCTCCGCTCCCATTTCGACGGTGGCGACATCGCCCAGCCTTACTTCTGAACCGTCCTGATTCACCCGCAAGGTGATATCACGGAACTGTTCAGGCGTTTGCAACAGCGACTGAGCGTTAATGGTGGCATTTAGCGCCTGTTTATCAACAGAAGGTGTTCCGCCAAGTTGCCCAACCGCAATCTGCGCATTCTGCGACTCAATGGCATCAGTGACATCTTTGGCGGTCATCTGGAAACTGTTCAGTTTTGCCGGATCAAGCCAGATACGCATCGAATACTGCGAACCGTAAGCGTCAATATCACCAACGCCATTAACACGGCTTAACGGATCCTGAATATTACTGGCAACATAATCGGCAATATCCTGTTTATCCATTGAACCATCAGTAGAGACGAAGGCAATGGTCAGAATGTTGGTATCGCCAGTTTTACGTACCGTTACGCCCTGATTTTGCACCGCCTGGGGGAGTTTACGCATGGCTGATTGCAACTGGTTTTGCACCTGTTGCACTGCTTCGTCCGGGTCTGTGCCTGCTTTAAAACTGAGCGTCACCGACGCCTGGCCGGTGCCGCTGCTTTGTGACGACATATACATCAGGTTATCGAGGCCAGTCATATTCTGCTCAATAACCTGGGTCACGGTGTTTTCCAGCGTCTGGGCCGACGCGCCAGGATAGTTAGCCGTTACTCGCACATTAGGGGGGGCGAGATCCGGGTATTGTTCAACAGGCAATGAAAAAATCGCCAGGGTTCCTGTCAGACACAACAGGATTGCCAGTACCCAGGCAAAAATGGGGCGATCAATAAAGAAATTCGCCATTAAAAGAGGACCTCGTGTTTCTGCGTATCGTTATGGGCATACCTTGCTTCACTGTAGCGGCAAGGTACGAGCCAATCGTGGAGAAAAAAAGGAGATAATGTAAATTATCAGCACTCGGTAGCAAAGTTTGCATAAGCGTAAAGTAACGGCAGCTATCTCTTTCCATTGCGGTGCATGAACGGAATGTTTTTCTAATTTGTTGAATTTTTGATAAAAAATACAGCGATTTTTTATTTTGATATCGCAAGGAAGAGCATCATTCGAACCCTGTCAGCGAAAACTCACCTTTACAAATGTAAAGCCGCAGCAGGATGTTAACAAAATTTCTTCTTAACGGAATCGTTGCCCGGCATCGTTTTTCCCGGAGAGCTTGCAAAAAGCGGATATTTCGTTTGTCTGGTTCCATATCAATAAGCGAGGAAACTGCTCGTTTTTGCTGACGCTCATCAACATACTAAACACTATTTTATGACTTCTGCTAATAATCATATGAATATATAGAGATATTAAATCGATGTCATGTATGATTCTTGTATTTTGTTTGTGTGGAATTATTTTTGATATCTATTGTTTTATACGAATATGACTTGCTCTCTATCTTATTAATTAACGTCGGGTATCTTTTTCCTCTATGGTTCTTAAAATGAGAAGACCATTTTTTTTGTTGAAAATCATATGCTAAGTGATGTTGTAAATATTCTTAGCTTTCTGAGAAAATATTTTAATCATCTTGGTAGGTACACCGTGAACTATTCTTCATATGGATCGATCTGTTTTATAGATCGATTTTCATTTATCGATCTATAAAAACTATATGACTTTATTTAAATAAACTGTCACTATTTTTAATATCTATTTCATGGAGGGGGTGTCGCTCCGGATGAACTATTGCCAATAAAATGTATTGGCATGGTTTGCAATGGTTTTTTATTAACTTTTGCATTACATGTGTTTATGTTTATTGAGTATAATTAATTGATTTTATTTATATTTTTTCTTTGTGCGGAACATTTTAAAGACTGTTTTGGCACCTTGTTTCAGGCAGGCTAACAGTAGCCCACTATTAACTAGTGAACGGTAGATGAAGATGTAATATGGAAGTGATTAATCACTAACTTGTCGATAATAATGATTTTATGTTGTTGGTTAAATATCAGCAACGGTGGCGTGTTAGCGCCAAAAATAAAAAACTTTACTCTGATGAATGTTTTTGGATGTTTTTCAATACTTGTTATGGGTAAGAGGGATATTGCGCCAAATCTTATTAAATTATATTGCGCGCAATATGTGTTTATTACCAGAGCATTGGGATAAAAAGTTCTCTGTTGTGAAAATCATAATCGGTGAGTTTGTTTCTTTCCTCAAAATAAGGCGCTTTATTGAACTTTAATTAAAAAGGAATAATACGTGCTGGCGAACCTGACGACATTTAGCGGCGGCACCACCACGCTGGCGGCGGGTTCAACGCTTAACACCGGCGTATTCACCCAGCAGGATGGCAGCGTTCTGAATATCAACCTTGGGGAAGACGCCAGTAGCCCAATCATCACCGCCGACAGCGCCTCGCTGGACGGTACGCTGAATATTACTGGGGTGGGTAATATTCAGGAGCCGCTCAGCCATGATCCCTACACCTTCACGCTGATCGACACCGATGGCACCATCAACGGCGACTTTGACGACCTGACCGTCGCCGGAATGAAGACGAGAGCGATCGACTTCCTGACGGTCGCGGGTCGTATTAACCCCACGGATAACTCGCAGTACGAGCTCGCTACCTCGCTGTCCTGGTACGCAGATGAAAACAGTGCGGTCACAGATGCTCACGGAACCTTCACCCTGAGCGATCCCGATGGCAGCTTTACGCTGAACACCATACTGGCCGATGTTGCCCCGAACGACGCCACTCGCTGGGATGGTTCAACGCTGACCAAAGCGGGTGACGGCACGTTGATCCTGAACACTGCCAACACTTACAGCGGTGAAACTCGCGTCACCGAAGGCACATTGTGGCTGACGGATACCGGAGTAATTGGCGTGCCGGATGCGTCTGGCCAGGGGGCTGTAAATGTTGACTCTGGTGCCACTTTCGGCGGCAGCGGCGTAGTGAACGGCGATGTCTACAACAGTGGCAAGATTGCTATGAGCCATGAAGGCGAAACGGGCAACACACTAACCATCAACGGTAACTACACTGGCGACAACGGTAATCTGTATTTCAACACGCAACTGGGCGACGACAGTTCACCAACCGATAAACTGGTCATCTCCGGTGATACTTCGGGTAACACGACGGTCTATGTTGCTAACGTCAATGGTAAAGGCGCACAGACGAAAAATGGTATTGAAGTGATCGATGTCGGCGGCCAGTCAGAAGGTGCCTTTACCCAGGGTAACCAGGTGCAGATTGGGCTGTATGAATACCGTCTGTATGAAGATGAAGGCGACTGGTATTTACGCTCACAATCCACCGTTCCACCGGAACCGGATGATAGTGGCGATGTCCCGGTAACGCCGCAATATCGCCCTGATATCGGCGCTTACCTCGGTAACCAGTGGATGGTGCGTAACCTGCAAATGCAGACGTTGTACGATCGCGAAGGTAGTCAGTACCATAATGAAGATGGCAGTGTCTGGATGCGTTTCAAGGCGGGTAATGCCGGGTCGCAGGCGGCTGACGGCAATGTTGATATCAACAACAACTATTCGCAGTTTCAGTTGGGCGGCGATATCCTGGCGTGGGATAACGACAGGCAGAGTCTGAAAGTCGGCGTGATGGCCAGTTACATCAACGCAGACACCGACAGCGAGGGTAATCGTGGCGCGGACGGCAGTCGGTTCAGCGCGACAGGTAATGTTGATGGCTACAATCTCGGAGTATATGCGACCTGGTTTGCTGATGCGCAAAACCATCAAGGGGTTTATGTCGATAGCTGGTATCAGTATGGCTTCTACAACAACAGCGTGAGTAACGGTGACGTAGGTTCTGAGGGTTATGACTCCACGGCACATGCCATCTCGCTGGAGACGGGCTACCGCCACGATATTGCGCTGAGTAACCAGAATACAGTGAGCCTGATACCACAGGCGCAGGCGACCTGGCAGAAGTATGATGCTGACAGCGTTATCGACAATAACGGCACTCGTATTGACGATCAGGATAGTGATAGCTGGACCACCCGTCTGGGGCTGCGTGTGGATGGTAAATTGCACAGGAACGCAACATCCATGATCCAGCCATTTGCCGAAGTGAACTGGTTGTACACTAGCGGTGATGTTTCAGTTTCGTTCGATGGCGCGGAGATGAAACAGGATAGCCCGACTAACCGGGCGCAGGCGAAAGTAGGGATTCAGGCGAACCAGGACTGCCAGTGGAGTATTACTGGCCAGGTTGTTGGTGAGACAGGAAGCCATAACTATAACGATCTTAATGGCAGTCTGAACCTGCGTTACAGTTGGTAAAATACAGAGGGCTTACCCGGTGTTGTTTCGCCGCCGGGTAAGTAAATGTATCAGGCTTATATCAGTCGTAGAGCCTTATTTAAAGTCGGCTTATTTCGAGCATGGATGTCAAATAAGCTGGCTTTCCTCACCCTCCGCAGAGCGAAAGCTAATACTCACTAACGTGCCACCGCCAGAAGGTTGCGAAAAAGTCAGCGTACCACCCAGCCGTTCTGCACGCTCGCGCATGATATTCAGACCATAATGACCTTCGGGTTCTTTCGGTTCACCGATGCCGATACCGTTATCACGGATATAGACCGTGTGATTGCCGTCCGGCGCGGTGACGCAACTGACGGCAATTTCGCTGGCGTTGGCGTGCTTCATCGCATTCAGCACCGCCTCGCGAATAATTTGCAACAAATGCACTTGCATTTGTGCATCCAGCGCCAGGGTTGGCAGACGGCAGTCGAGCGTCAGTCTGGCACTGGTTTGGTTTTGCAACGCATCCAGCATTTCACGCAGCGCAGAGGGGAGATCCGCCTGCTGGAGTGTCAGACGGAAAGTGGTCAACAGCTCGCGCAACTGCCGATAAGCATCATTCAACGCCTGGGAAAAATCGGCCATGATACTTTGTGCGGTGGCGTTATCTTCCGGTATCGAACGCTTCAGTAATGTCAACTGGATACGTAAGTAAGAAAGCACCTGTGCCAGCGAGTCGTGCAACTCGCGGGCGATGGTTGCGCGTTCTTCCATCAACAGCAACTGCTGAAAATGCTTCTGCGCCTGATTAAAGTACAAACCACGGCCCAGCATCGACGAAACGCTGTTAAGCAGCGGTTCTGACGCTGACACGTTACTATTTTGCCAGTGTAGTTCGCCATACACTGTCTCTTGCATGGTCACCGGCAAAATTTGCATCGGCAGTTCAGGGTTTGGCTTTCCTTCGCTAATCCGCCAGTTTTCACCAACGTTAAGCTCCAGGTAATCAGCCGCTTCATTGTCGCGAACAATCTGCAAAATATGACGGAAACAATGTACATCAATCTGGCTGGTATTTAGCGCCTGCGAGCATTGGTACAGCACTTCCAGACGGCGCTTCGCTTCGTGGAGATCGCGGGTTTTTTCTTCTACTGACGCCTCCAGCGAGCGGTACAACTTATGCAGCTCGCTCGACATCTGGTTAAAGGTTTTTGCAAGCAGCCCCAGTTCATTCGGCAGGCTGGTATCCAGTGGCGGTGAGTCGAACTGCCCGTGTTCAATACGCTGACTGGCGGTCACCAGATGATTCAGCGGAGCAACCACCTGATGGCGTATGCGGCGCAGAGTAAAAAAGACCAGCGTGAAAATACCGATGCCGCCAGCCAGAGAAATCGCCACCACCAGCAGCATTTTGCGTTCAGCGTAGTGCTGCAAAGCCAGCACGAACAGGTCTATCTGATTGACATAACTATTGATATTAGCCTGATACCACGGCAAATCGCCGTTAATGAGCCGGTTATTCATCTCCAGCCAGTTGGCATTTAAATGCGCATAGCGAGTTTTTACCGCTTCTGGCACATACCAGACGTTGAGATTGGTTAATACCGGTGAATGCAGTGCCTGCTGGAACAGTTGGCGATGCGCATTGAGCTGCGGGCTGCCGCGTTGCAGATCGTAACCCAAACGATAACTTTGCATACGTAGCGATCCGGCAATATTGATCGCTTCGGCATCGCGCAAACTGCTCGCCAAAGTTAGCAGAGCAATACCAGTGGAAAGGATCGACAGCAGCACAATGTAAAAAAAGGCCCGGGCCAGACTGGCCGAGACGGGTCGTTTGACAATCACACGCGTCTTCTCCACATAAAATAATTAATGTTTCAGGTCGCTGAAACGCAATTTAATAAGCGATGAGATTATTTGATCTGCCACAGTTTATAGCGAAATAGTTACTTGCCCTGGGCAAATGAATATTGCCGATTCCCCTGTAAGTCGGGTAATAACAACACTCATATAAAGAATAAGGTTTTTACAACCAAAAAAGAAGGTCGTTATGAATCGTTTTATTATGGCCAACAGTCAGCAATGTCTGGGTTGTCATGCTTGTGAAATCGCCTGTGTCATGGCTCACAATGATGAACAACATGTCTTGAGCCAACACCATTTTCACCCCCGAATTACGGTTATTAAACATCAGCAACAGCGTAGTGCGGTAACCTGCCATCACTGCGAAGATGCGCCCTGTGCCCGTAGCTGCCCCAATGGCGCGATCAGCCATGTTGATGACAGTATTCAGGTCAATCAACAAAAGTGCATTGGCTGTAAATCCTGCGTGGTGGCCTGTCCGTTTGGCACCATGCAAATCGTCCTGACCCCCGTCGCTGCGGGTAAAGTGAAAGCTACAGCGCATAAATGCGACCTGTGCGCAGGGCGAGAAAACGGCCCCGCCTGTGTCGAAAACTGCCCGGCGGATGCGTTGCAACTGGTCACCGACTCCACATTATCCGGCATGGCGAAATCCCGCCGCTTACGCACCGCTCGTCAGGAACATCAACCCTGGCATGCCAGTACAACGGCACAAGAAATGCCGGTGATGAGTAAAGTTGAGCAAATGCAGGCAACGCCCGCGCGCGGCGAGCCGGATAAACTGGCAATTGAAGCGCGTAAAACTGGCTTTGATGAGATTTATCTACCGTTTCGTGCCGATCAGGCGCAGCGAGAAGCCTCGCGCTGCCTGAAGTGCGGTGAACACAGCGTCTGTGAATGGACTTGCCCGCTGCATAACCATATTCCACAGTGGATTGAACTGGTGAAAGCCGGAAACATCGACGCAGCGGTCGAGCTTTCTCACCAGACCAACACCCTGCCAGAAATTACCGGGCGTGTCTGCCCGCAAGACCGCCTGTGTGAAGGTGCCTGCACCATTCGCGATGAACACGGCGCGGTAACCATCGGCAACATTGAACGCTACATTTCGGATCAGGCGCTGGCGAAAGGCTGGCGGCCTGACTTAAGCCACGTCACCAAAGTCGACAAGCGGGTGGCGATTATCGGCGCGGGGCCGGCGGGGCTGGCTTGTGCGGATGTCCTGACGCGTAACGGTGTTGAGGTGACGGTGTACGATCGCCATCCGGAAATCGGCGGCCTGCTCACCTTTGGCATTCCTTCTTTTAAACTGGATAAATCTCTGCTGGCGCGTCGTCGGGAAATCTTCAGCGCGATGGGAATTCACTTCGAACTCAATTGTGAAGTGGGCAAAGATGTCTCTTTGGATGCGTTGCTGGAACAGTATGATGCGGTTTTCGTTGGCGTAGGTACTTACCGTTCCATGAAAGCGGGCTTACCCAATGAAGATGCGCCGGGCGTTTATGACGCTCTGCCGTTCCTCATTGCTAACACCAAACAGGTGATGGGGCTTGAAGAATTACCGGAAGAGCCGTTTATCAATACCGCCGGACTAAATGTCGTGGTACTGGGCGGTGGCGACACCGCAATGGACTGTGTGCGCACCGCGTTGCGTCACGGCGCGAGTAACGTCACCTGTGCCTATCGTCGTGACGAAGCTAACATGCCTGGCTCGAAAAAAGAGGTGAAAAACGCCCGCGAAGAGGGAGCGAACTTCGAATTTAACGTCCAGCCGGTGGCGCTTGAGCTGAATGAACAAGGTCACGTTTGCGGAATTCGTTTCCTGCGCACGCGTCTTGGTGAAGCGGATGCACAAGGACGTCGACGTCCGGTGCCGGTTGAAGGCAGTGAATTTGTCATGCCAGCCGACGCGGTGATTATGGCGTTTGGTTTTAACCCGCACGGGATGCCGTGGCTGGAGTCGCACGGTGTCACTGTGGATAAATGGGGCCGCATTGTGGCGGACGTTGAAAGCCAGTACCGTTACCAGACGACGAACCCGAAAATCTTCGCCGGTGGCGACGCCGTGCGTGGTGCGGATCTGGTGGTTACCGCAATGGCGGAAGGGCGTCATGCGGCGCAGGGAATTATTGACTGGCTGGGGGTAAAATCAGTCAAATCTCACTAATTTCATACACAGACAAACCCGACTTCACAGCGTAAGATAACAGTTCATTTCGCGCTGTGGAGTCGGTATGACGCAACAAATCACCCTCATCAAAGACAAAATTCTCTCCGATAACTATTTCACCCTGCACAACATTACTTATGATCTTACGCGCAAAGATGGCGAAGTGATCCGCCATAAACGTGAGGTTTATGATCGCGGTAATGGCGCGACGATCCTTCTGTACAACGCGAAGAAAAAGACCGTGGTGCTGATTCGTCAGTTCCGCGTTGCCACCTGGGTTAATGGCAATGAAAGTGGGCAGTTGATTGAAACCTGCGCCGGGCTGCTGGATAACGATGAACCGGAAGTCTGTATTCGCAAAGAAGCGATTGAAGAGACGGGTTATGAAGTTGGTGAAGTACGCAAATTATTTGAACTGTATATGTCGCCTGGCGGTGTGACCGAGTTAATCCACTTTTTTATCGCGGAATACAGTGACAGTCAGCGCGCTAACGCGGGTGGCGGCGTAGAAGATGAAGATATTGAAGTGCTCGAGCTGCCGTTCAGCCAGGCGCTGGAGATGATCAAAACTGGCGAGATACGTGACGGTAAGACGGTGTTATTGCTTAACTATTTGCAAGCGTCACATTTAATGGACTGAAAAGTAACAATAATATTTCGCTGATTATTATTGGCTCAATCCGATAAATCCGATTGAGCCGCGCTATCTGCGCAACGAAGATACGACTTGTGCTGTTTGTTTGAACTTCTGGGGTCGTACCGTCCATGCGCTATCGCATTTTCCTTCTCATGTTTATCGCTTTGTTGCCGACGTCTTTAGCGTGGGCAGCACCAGCGCAACGGACGTTTTCCGACTGGCAGGTCACTTGTAATAATCAAAATTTCTGCGTAGCGCGCAACACAGGCGATCACAATGGGTTGGTGATGACTCTTAGCCGCAGTGCCGGGGCGCATACCGACGCCGTTTTACGTATTGAGCGTGGTGGTTTGAAATCACCGGATGCGTTGGAAGAGGAGATAGCGCCACGACTACTATTAGATGGCAAGCCGCTGGCATTAATAGGAGATAAGTGGCGAATTTCGCCGTGGTTATTAGTGACCGATGATACGGCGACCATCACCGCGTTTTTAAAGAGGGTTCAGGATGGGAAGGCAATCACCTTACGTGACGGCGAGCAGACCATTTCTTTGAGCGGTTTAAAAGCGGCGTTGATATTTATTGATGCCCAACAAAAGCGCGTTGGTAGTGAAACCGCGTGGATCAAGAAAGGGGATGAGCCGCCGCTTAGCGTGCCGCCTGCGCCTGCACTGAAAGAGGTCGCAGTAGTGAATCCAACGCCAACGCCACTCTCACTTGAAGAACGTAATGATTTGCTGGATTACGGTAACTGGCGGATGAAGGGGCTGCGTTGTTCGCTTGACCCGTTGCGTCGTGAAGTGAGCGTCACGGCGCTGACCGACGACAAGGCATTAATGATGATTGGCTGTGAGGCTGGCGCGTATAACACCATTGATCTGGTGTGGATCGTTTCGCGTAAAAAACCGCTGGCATCGCGCCCGGTAAGGTTGCGCTTACCGTTCAACAACGGTCAGGAGACGAATGAACTGGAGTTGATGAACGCGACATTTGATGAAAAGTCGCGTGAACTGGTGACGTTAGCGAAAGGGCGTGGGTTAAGCGATTGTGGTATCCAGACTCGCTGGCGTTTTGACGGCCAGCGCTTTCGTCTGGTGCGTTACGCCGCAGAGCCAACTTGCGATAACTGGCATGGACCAGACGCCTGGCCCACGTTGTGGATCACCCGTTAAACATCATGGCGGGAACATGTAAGCCTGATAAGACGCGCCAGGCCGGATAAGACGCGGTAGGCCGGATAAGACGCGTCAGCGTCGCATCCGGCAATCAGCATCCGGCAATCAGCATCCGGCAATCAGCATCAGACGCCTTTTACCCCAAGCACCTTATGCGCTTTTTCCACAATATTCTCGGCAGTAAAGCCAAAGAACGGGAATAGTTTATCCGCCGGAGCAGATTCGCCATAACCTGTCATTCCGACAATCGCCCCTTTCAGACCGACATATTTGTACCAGTAATCGGCAATACCTGCTTCTACCGCTACGCGGGCAGAAACGTTTGAGGGCAGCACCGACTCACGATATTCCTCATCCTGGGCGTCAAAAATATCCGTCGAGGGTAAGGAAACCACGCGCACATTGCGTCCTTCGCCCGCCAGTTTCTCTGCCGCTTGCAGGGTAATCTCCATCTCTGAACCGGTAGCAATCAAGATAATATCCGGCTTGCCGCCGCTGTCTTTCAACACATAACCGCCACGAGCAATCTCTTTCACCTGCTCCGGAGTGCGTTCCACCTGGGCCAGATTTTGTCTGGAGAGGATCAGCGCCGTCGGTCCGTTATGGCGCTCAACCGCCAGTTTCCAGCCCACCGCCGCTTCTACCTGATCGCACGGTCGCCAGGTGCTGAAATTCGGCGTTAAGCGCAAACTGGCCAGTTGCTCAACCGCCTGGTGCGTCGGGCCATCTTCCCCCAGACCAATCGAGTCATGGGTATAAACCATAATCTGCCGCGCTTTCATCAGTGCCGCCATACGCGCGGCGTTGCGGGCATATTCAACAAACATCAGGAACGTTGCGGTATACGGTACAAATCCACCGTGGTGCGCGATGCCGTTGGCGATAGCGGTCATACCAAATTCACGCACCCCGTAGTGAATATAATTCCCTGCCGGATCTTCCTTCAGCGACACAGAACCTTTCCAGATGGTGAGGTTGCTGGGAGCCAGATCCGCTGAACCGCCAAGCAGCTCCGGCAGCATTGGGCCGTAAGCGTTAAGCGTATTTTGCGAGGCTTTGCGGGTCGCGATTTTCGCCGGATTCGCCTGCAACTCATTGATATATTTCTGAGTCGTTTTCTCCCAGTCTTTCGGCAAACCGCCACTCATCCGGCGGGTAAACTCTTCTGCCAGTTGTGGATGGGCTTTTTTATACGCGGCAAACTTCTCATTCCAGCTCTGCTGCGCTTTTTCGCCTTTTTCGCGGCCATCCCAGGCGTGGTAAATCTCTTTGGGGATCTCAAAGGGTGGATGATGCCAGCCCAGTTTTTGCCGTGCCAGCGCCACTTCTTCTTCACCCAGTGGGGCGCCGTGCGCCTCTTCTTTACCCGCTTTATTAGGCGAGCCAAAGCCAATCACCGTGCGGCAGATAATCAGCGACGGCTTATCTTTCACGCTTTGTGCTTCGAGAATAGCTTCCTTCACCGCTTGCGGATCGTGACCGTCGATTTCGTGGACAACATGCCAGTGATAGGCTTCAAAGCGTTTTGCCGTATCGTCGGTAAACCAGCCTTCAGTTTCACCATCAATCGAAATCCCGTTGTGATCGTAAAAACCAATCAGCTTACCGAGTCCCAGCGTTCCCGCCAGTGAACAGACCTCATGGGAGATGCCTTCCATCAGGCAACCATCACCCATAAACACATAAGTGAAGTGATCGACAATCTCATGATCCGGCTGGTTAAACTGCGCCGCCAGCGTGCGTTCTGCTATCGCCAGTCCGACTGCGTTCGCCAGCCCCTGACCCAGCGGCCCCGTGGTGGTTTCTACGCCCGGCGTATAGCCAATCTCCGGGTGACCTGGTGTTTTTGAATGTAGCTGACGGAAGTTCTTCAGCTCTTCCAGCGGCAGGTCATAACCGGTCAGATGCAGCAAACTGTAGAGCAGCATCGATGCGTGACCGTTAGAGAGAATAAAGCGGTCGCGATCATACCAGGTCGGGTCGGTGGGGTTATGTTTAAGAAAATCGTTCCACAGCACTTCGGCAATATCGGCCATGCCCATCGGCGCGCCGGGATGACCAGAATTGGCTTTTTGCACCGCATCCATACTGAGCGCGCGAATCGCATTGGCAAGGTCTTTTCGGGACATAGAACACTCCGTGGCTGGTTTACAGTTTGGCGGCAAGAAGATCTTCCAGTTTGCGTTGATCGACAGCGAACAGGCGGATGCCTTCAGACAGTTTTTCTACCGCCATCGCATCCTGATTGTGTTCCCAACGAAATTCCGCTTCGCTCATAGGGGTAGGGCGCGGGAAATGCTGAGAAGGCGGGATTAATTTACGTACCACCGGCGAGACTTTTTCCTGCAACTCTTTCAGCAAGTTCGGCGCGATGGTCAGACGGTCACAACCGGTTAAAGCGAGGATTTGCTCGGTACGGCGGAAACTTGCGCCCATCACGATGGTTTCGTAACGGTGCTGTTTATAGTAGTCGTAGATATTGCGTACTGATTTGACGCCCGGATCTTCTTCTACCACATATGGGTCCATTGGTTTGCGCGCCTGATACCAGTCATAAATACGGCCCACAAACGGTGAAATCAGAAAAACGCCTGCTTCTGCGCAGGCTCGTGCCTGAGCAAAGGAAAACAGCAGCGTCAGATTGCAATTAATACCTTCTTTTTCCAGCTCTTCTGCCGCGCGAATTCCTTCCCATGTCGAAGCCAACTTGATCAGAATGCGTGACTTCTCAACGCCCTGCTGCTGGTACAAATCCACCAGATGGCGCGCTTTCTCAATACTCTTTTCTTTATCAAAAGAGAGGCGTGCATCAACTTCTGTCGACACACGACCGGGTACGATTTGGAGAATTTCTGTACCGAAATTGACCGCCAGTTTGTCACAGGCCGCGACGACTTGTTGTTCCTGGGTTTGACCGTTTTTTTTACCCCAGGCAATAGCATCGTCTATTAAATGCTCATATTGTGATAATCCGGCAGCCTTGAGTAACAGCGAAGGATTGGTGGTGGCATCCTGAGGATGGTAGTGACGAATGGACTCAATATCGCCACTGTCTGCCACGACCGTGGTGAACTGTTTGATGCCGTCTAACTCGTTCATAGGAAATACTCCTTGAAAAGTAAAGTGTTAGATGAGTGCGTTAATTCACACTTCTGACAAATTTCGCGAAACGCATCAAAAAAGCATAGCAGACAGGCATGGTATTGCTGGATTAAGCAGGTAACATCAGTGTTATAGGATTATTACCGAAACATTATTTCGATGTGGAGAGTTTGGACTTGCTCAAAGTCTGAAAGCTCCGGCAAGGTGATAATGTGCGCCACGTTGTGGGCGAAGGCAGCAACCCACACATTTTTGTGAACGTTACGTGAAAGGAACAACCAAATGGATGACCAGTTAAAACAAAGTGCACTTGATTTCCATGAATTTCCAGTCCCAGGGAAAATCCAGGTTTCTCCGACCAAACCTCTGGCAACGCAGCGTGATCTGGCGCTGGCCTATTCGCCTGGCGTCGCCGCGCCTTGTCTTGAAATCGAAAAAGATCCGTTAAAAGCCTACAAATATACAGCGCGCGGTAACCTGGTGGCGGTGATCTCTAACGGTACGGCAGTGCTGGGGCTCGGTAACATTGGAGCACTGGCAGGCAAACCGGTAATGGAAGGCAAGGGCGTTCTGTTTAAGAAATTCGCCGGGATAGATGTGTTTGACATCGAAGTTGATGAGCTGGACCCGGATAAATTTATTGAAGTGGTCGCCGCACTCGAACCGACGTTCGGTGGTATCAACCTTGAAGACATTAAAGCGCCAGAATGTTTCTACATTGAGCAGAAACTGCGCCAGCGAATGAACATTCCGGTATTCCATGACGACCAGCACGGTACGGCAATCATCAGCACCGCCGCCATCCTCAACGGCTTGCGCGTGGTGGAGAAAAATATCTCCGACGTAAGGATGGTGGTTTCTGGCGCAGGTGCAGCGGCAATCGCCTGTATGAACCTGCTGGTGGCGCTGGGTCTGCAAAAACACAACATCGTAGTTTGCGACTCAAAAGGCGTTATCTATCAGGGGCGCGAGCCGAACATGGCGGAAACCAAAGCGGCATATGCAGTTGTGGATGACGGCAAACGTACCCTCGACGATGTGATTGAAGGCGCGGATATTTTCCTCGGCTGTTCCGGCCCGAAAGTGCTGACCCAGGAGATGGTGAAGAAAATGGCTCGCGCGCCGATGATTCTGGCGCTGGCGAACCCGGAACCGGAAATTCTGCCGCCGCTGGCGAAAGAAGTGCGTCCGGACGCCATCATCTGTACCGGTCGTTCCGACTATCCGAACCAGGTCAACAACGTGCTTTGCTTCCCGTTCATCTTCCGTGGCGCGCTGGACGTTGGCGCAACGGCCATCAACGAAGAGATGAAACTGGCAGCGGTACGCGCAATTGCTGAACTGGCTCATGCGGAACAGAGCGAAGTGGTTGCTTCTGCCTATGGCGATCAGGATCTGAGCTTTGGCCCGGAATACATTATTCCTAAACCGTTCGATCCACGTCTGATCGTCAAGATCGCGCCAGCGGTGGCAAAAGCGGCAATGGAGTCCGGTGTGGCGACGCGCCCGATTGCCGACTTTGACGCCTACATCGACAAGTTGACCGAGTTCGTTTACAAAACCAACCTGTTTATGAAGCCGATTTTCTCCCAGGCTCGCAAAGCGCCGAAGCGCGTTGTCCTGCCTGAAGGGGAAGAGGCGCGCGTTCTGCACGCGACTCAGGAACTGGTAACGCTGGGACTGGCAAAACCAATTCTTATTGGTCGTCCAAATGTGATCGAAATGCGCATTCAGAAACTGGGTTTGCAGATCAAAGCGGGCGTTGATTTTGAGATCGTCAATAACGAATCCGATCCGCGCTTTAAAGAGTACTGGAGCGAATACTTCCAGATCATGAAGCGTCGTGGTGTAACTCAGGAACAGGCGCAGCGTGCTCTGATCAGCAACCCGACTGTGATCGGCGCGATCATGGTTCAGCGTGGCGAAGCCGATGCAATGATCTGCGGTACGGTGGGCGAATATCACGAACACTTCAGCGTGGTGAAAAATGTGTTTGGCTATCGCGATGGTGTTCACACCGCTGGCGCAATGAACGCGCTGCTGCTGCCGAGTGGTAACACCTTTATTGCTGATACTTACGTCAATAATGAGCCAGATGCAGAAGAGCTGGCGGAGATCACCTTGATGGCGGCAGAAACGGTCCGTCGTTTCGGTATTGAGCCGCGCGTTGCTCTGCTGTCGCATTCCAACTTCGGCTCTTCTGACTGCCCGTCGTCAAGCAAGATGCGTAAAGCGCTGGAGCTGGTGAGAGAACGTGCTCCTGAACTGATGATTGATGGTGAAATGCATGGTGACGCGGCGCTGGTAGAAGCGATTCGCAACGACCGTATGCCGGACAGCCCTTTGAAAGGTTCCGCCAATATTCTGGTGATGCCGAACATGGAAGCCGCCCGCATTAGTTACAACTTGTTGCGCGTTTCCAGCTCGGAAGGTGTGACGGTCGGCCCGGTGCTGATGGGCGTGGCAAAACCGGTTCACGTATTAACGCCAATCGCGTCAGTGCGTCGTATCGTTAACATGGTGGCGCTGGCCGTGGTTGAAGCGCAAACTCAACCGCTGTAATTCTTAATGTTAAATCACGCTTACCCTGAATTATTCGGGGTAAGCGATTTGCCGCAATATATCAGAAAGGATTATTACTGGTTTTTCGAATAATAAAGTACGCCATATAAAAATAAATCAATATCAATTTAATTATATTCATGTGCTGCACGTGAAAATTTATGCATTACATAAAATATCTCCCCATTCTTAGTGATCTACCTCACCTTTCAAACTCGCTTGCCGAATTTTGTTATTTACTCTGACGAAAAATTGTCACGATAGCCGCAAGTTTTTCACAGGCGGCGACTCATGGATAAAGAACGCATCATTCAGGAATTTGTGCCCGGGAAACAGGTCACGCTGGCACATCTCATTGCGCACCCTGGCGAGGAACTGGCGAAGAAAATCGGTGTTCCGGATGCAGGTGCAATCGGCATTATGACGCTAACTCCCGGCGAAACGGCGATGATTGCCGGTGATTTAGCATTGAAAGCCGCCGACGTACACATTGGTTTTCTCGACCGCTTCAGTGGTGCTCTGGTGATTTATGGCTCGGTGGGCGCAGTGGAAGAAGCTTTATTACAAACCGTTAGCGGTTTAGGGCGCTTATTAAATTATACGCTGTGTGAAATGACGAAAAGTTAATACGAGGCATTCATGAAACGAATCGCGTTTGTGGGGGCCGTCGGGGCAGGAAAAACAACGCTTTTTAATGCTTTGCAGGGGAATTACGCTCTCGCCAGAAAAACGCAGGCTGTGGAATTTAATGATAAGGGTGATATTGATACTCCAGGTGAATATTTTAGCCATCCCCGCCTGTATCACGCCTTAATTACCACGCTACAGGATGTGGACATGCTGATCTATGTCCACGGCGCGAATGACCCGGAAAGCCGATTACCTGTCGGGTTGCTGGATATTGGCGTTATTAAACGGCAAATCGCCGTCATCAGTAAAACGGACATGCCAGATGCTGACATCGCCGCTACGCGACAGCTATTGCTTGAGACGGGCTTCGAAGAACCGATTTTCGCGCTAAACAGCCACGACCCGCAAAGCGTGCAGCAACTGGTGGATTATCTGGCATCTCTCACCGAACAGGAGGAAGCAGGTGAAAAAACTCATCACAGCGAATGATATTCGTGAAGCACATTCACGCGGCGAACAGGCAATGTCCGTGGTTCTGCGTGCCAGCATTATTACCCCGGAAGCGCGAGAAGTGGCGGCCCTGCTGGGGGTTACCATCATCGAGTGCGATGAATCGACGCCGGTAACGGCATCCGTTCCCGCCAGTGCTCCAGCCGATAAAACCGAAAACCAGCGCATCCGCGAAACCATCATCGCCCAGTTACCGGAAGGCCAGTTTACCGAAAGCCTGGTCGCGCAACTGATGGAAAAAGTGATGAAGGAAAAACAGTCGCTGGAGCAGGGCGCAATGCAGCCGAGCTTTAAATCGGTGACCGGCAAAGGCGGCATCAAAGTGATTGATGGCGGCAGCGTGAAATTTGGTCGTTTCGATGGCGCACAACCGCACTGCGTGGGCTTGACTGATCTCGTGACCGGAGACGACGGCAGCAGCATGGCCGCCGGTTTTATGCAGTGGGAAAACGCCTTCTTCCCGTGGACCCTGAACTACGACGAAATCGACATGGTACTGGAAGGGGAACTGCATGTTCGCCACGAAGGCGAAACCATGATCGCCAAAGCGGGCGATGTGATGTTTATCCCGAAAGGTTCCAGCATCGAATTTGGTACGACATCCAGCGTGAAGTTCCTGTATGTCGCCTGGCCGGCGAACTGGCAATCCCTATGAAAGATTTCATCACCGAAGCATGGCTAAGAGCAAACCATACGCTCAGCGAAGGCGCAGAGATCCATCTCCCTGCGGACAGTCGCCTGACGCCCTCTGCCCGGGAGTTGCTGGAAAGCCGCCATCTGCGCATCAAGTTTATTGATGAGCAGGGGAGTTTGTTTGTTGACGATGAACTGCAGCAGCCGCAGCGTGTTCACGGGTTGACCAGTAGCGATGAATATCCGCAAGCGTGCTGCGAACTGTGTCGCCAGCCGGTGGCAAAAAAGCCTGACACGCTGACTCACCTGTCGGCGGAAAAAATGGTCGCTAAAAGCGATCCGCGCCTGGGTTTTCGCGCTGTCCTCGACAGCACCATTGCGCTGACAGTGTGGCTGCAAATTGAACTGGCGGAACCGTGGCAGCCGTGGCTGGCGGATATCCGTTCGCGTCTTGGCAACATTATGCGTGCCGATGCGTTGGGGGAACCGCTGGCCGATCAGGCGATTGTCGGGTTTTCTGACGAAGAGCTGCATCGGCTTTCTCACCAGCCGCTGCGTTATCTCGACCACGATCATCTGGTGCCGGAAGCCAGCCACGGACGCGATGCGGCGTTGCTGAACCTGCTGCGAACCAAAGTGCGGGAAACCGAAACCGTCGCGGCGCAGGTGTTTATTACCCGCAGTTTTAACGTACTGCGTCCGGACATCTTGCAGGCGCTGAACCGCCTTTCCAGCACGTTTTACGTGATGATGATTTTGAGCGTAACGAAGCAGCCGCTAACGGTGAAACAGATCCAACAACGACTGGGGGAAACGCAATGATTATTGAACGCTGTCGTGAACTGGCGTTGCGAGCGCCCGCCAGAGTGGTTTTTCCGGATGCGTTAGACCAGCGTGTGCTGAAAGCTGCGCAATATCTGCATCAGCAAGGCCTGGCGACGCCCATTCTGGTCGCCAGTCCGTTTGAACTTCGCCAGTTTGCGTTCACTCATGGTGTGGCGATGGATGGACTACAGGCCATTGATCCGCATGGCAACCTCGCAATGCGGGAAGAATTTGCCCAGCGCTGGCTGACCCGTGCGGGAGAAAAAACGCCGCCGGATGCGCTGGAAAAACTCACCGACCCGTTGATGTTCGCCGCCGCGATGGTTAGCGCCGGTAAAGCGGATGTCTGTATCGCGGGCAATCTCTCTTCCACGGCGAATGTGTTGCGTGCCGGATTACGCATTATTGGTTTGCAACCTGACTGTAAAACGCTCTCCTCCATTTTCCTGATGTTGCCGCAGTACAGCGGCCCGGCGTTGGGTTTTGCCGATTGCAGCGTAGTGCCGCAACCAACGGCGGCGCAACTGGCTGATATCGCGCTTGCCAGCGCCGAAACATGGCGGGCTATCACCGGAGAAGAGCCGCGCGTGGCGATGCTGTCATTTTCCAGCAACGGCAGCGCCCGCCACCCCTGCGTTGCTAACGTTCAGCAGGCGACAGAAATAATCCGTGAACGCGCGCCACAACTGGTAGTGGATGGCGAGTTGCAGTTTGACGCCGCCTTTGTGCCGGAAGTGGCAGCGCAAAAAGCGCCTGCCAGCCCGCTTCAGGGCAACGCCAATGTGATGGTTTTTCCGTCGCTAGAGGCGGGAAATATTGGCTACAAAATCGCACAACGACTTGGCGGATATCGTGCCGTCGGGCCATTGATACAAGGACTTGCCGCGCCGATGCACGATCTCTCGCGTGGTTGTAGCGTGCAGGAAATTATCGAGCTGGCGCTGGTGGCCGCCGTACCGCGTCAGACAAAAGTGAACCGCGAAAGCAGTTTACCCACACTGGTTGAATGAACGGTCCCGTTCTGGACCCCTATAAAGAGGAAAACACAATGGAAGCATTAGGAATGATCGAAACCCGGGGCCTGGTTGCACTGATTGAGGCTTCTGATGCGATGGTGAAAGCCGCGCGCGTCAAACTGGTTGGTGTTAAGCAGATTGGTGGCGGTCTGGTGACTGCAATGGTTCGCGGTGATGTTGCTGCCTGTAAAGCCGCGACCGATGCCGGTGCCGCAGCGGCACAGCGTATTGGCGAGCTGGTATCCGTACACGTTATCCCGCGTCCGCACGGCGACCTGGAAGAAGTCTTTCCGATCGGCCTGAAAGGCGACAGCAGCAACCTGTAATCACCCTGTGTGACGTCGATTCGGGCGTCACGCTCTCTCCTTGTTCATTTTACCTTCTGCGGAGGGTAGGGGGAGCTTTTACCTGAAATACGCCACGGAGGCGGGTATGAAACTGGCTGTCGTCACTGGGCAAATTGTTTGCACCGTGCGCCATCACGGACTGGCGCATGACAAATTGCTGATGGTGGAAATGATTGATCCACAGGGAAATCCCGATGGGCAGTGTGCCGTCGCTATCGACAATATTGGCGCAGGAACCGGAGAGTGGGTGTTGCTGGTGAGTGGCAGTTCCGCCCGCCAGGCGCATAAAAGCGAAACGTCGCCGGTCGACTTGTGCGTGATTGGCATTGTCGATGAGGTGGTGTCTGGCGGTCAGGTCATTTTCCACAAATAAGGCAGAACATCATGAATCAACAGGATATTGAACAGGTGGTGAAAGCGGTGCTGCTGAAAATGCAAAGCAGTGATACACCGCCCGCCGCCGTTCATGAGATGGGCGTTTTTGCTTCCCTGGATGACGCCGTTGCGGCTGCTAAAGTGGCGCAACCTGAGTTAAAAAGTGTGGCGATGCGCCAGTTAGCCATTGCTGCTATTCGTGAAGCAGGTGAAAAGCACGCCAGAGATTTAGCGGAACTTGCCGTTAGTGAAACCGGCATGGGTCGCGTTGAAGATAAATTTGCCAAAAACGTCGCTCAGGCGCGCGGTACGCCGGGTGTTGAATGCCTTTCTCCGCAGGTGCTGACCGGTGATAACGGCCTGACCTTGATTGAAAACGCACCCTGGGGCGTGGTGGCTTCGGTGACACCGTCAACCAATCCGGCGGCAACTGTAATTAATAACGCCATCAGCCTGATCGCCGCGGGCAACAGCGTCATTTTCGCCCCACATCCGGCGGCGAAAAAAGTCTCTCAGCGGGCGATTACGTTACTCAACCAGGCGATTGTCGCCGCAGGCGGGCCAGAAAATTTACTGGTTACCGTGGCAAATCCGGATATCGAAACCGCGCAACGCTTGTTCAGGTTTCCGGGCATTGGCCTTTTGGTGGTGACAGGTGGCGAAGCGGTAGTGGAAGCGGCGCGTAAACACACCAATAAACGCCTGATTGCCGCAGGTGCCGGTAATCCGCCGGTGGTGGTGGATGAAACCGCCGACCTCGCCCGTGCCGCGCAGTCCATCGTCAAAGGCGCTTCTTTCGATAACAACATCATTTGTGCCGATGAAAAGGTACTGATTGTCGTTGATAGCGTAGCCGATGAACTGATGCGCCTGATGGAAGGCCAGCACGCGGTGAAACTGACCGCAGAGCAGGCACAGCAACTGCAATCTGTGTTGCTGAAAAATATCGACGAGCGCGGAAAAGGCACCGTCAGCCGTGACTGGGTAGGTCGTGACGCGGCGAAAATCGCGGCAGCAATTGGCCTGAACGTCCCGCAAGAAACGCGTTTGCTGTTTGTGGAAACCACTGCAGAACATCCCTTTGCCGTTACCGAGCTGATGATGCCGGTGTTGCCTGTCGTGCGCGTCACCAACGTGGCTGATGCCATTGCGCTGGCGGTGAAACTGGAAGGTGGTTGCCACCACACGGCGGCAATGCACTCGCGCAATATCGACAACATGAACCAGATGGCAAACGCCATTGATACCAGCATTTTCGTCAAGAACGGGTCGTGCATTGCCGGGCTGGGGCTGGGCGGAGAAGGCTGGACCACGATGACCATCACCACGCCAACCGGTGAAGGGGTAACCAGCGCGCGGACGTTTGTTCGTCTGCGCCGCTGTGTATTAGTCGATGCGTTTCGCATTGTTTAAGGAGTAACAGATGGCGCACGACGAACAATGGCTCACCCCACGTCTGCAAACAGCGGCAACGTTGTGTAACCAGACGCCAGCGGCGACGGAATCTCCGCTGTGGTTGGGGGTGGATCTGGGCACCTGCGATGTGGTGTCGATGGTCGTCGACTGCGACGGTCAGCCGGTGGCGGTATGCCTCGACTGGGCCGATGTGGTCCGCGACGGCATCGTCTGGGATTTCTTCGGCGCAGTCACCATTGTTCGTCGCCATCTTGACACCCTTGAGCAGCAATTGGGTCGCCGTTTTAGTCATGCGGCGACGTCATTTCCCCCGGGGACGGATGCGCGTATTTCCATCAACGTGCTGGAATCTGCCGGACTGGAAGTGAGTCATGTGCTGGATGAGCCAACGGCGGTGGCAGACCTGCTGCAACTGGACAACGCTGGCGTAGTGGATATCGGCGGTGGCACCACCGGTATTGCCATTGTGAAACAGGGCAAAGTGACTTACTCGGCAGATGAAGCGACTGGCGGACATCATATCTCTCTGACCCTCGCCGGAAATCGTCGCATTCCGCTGGAAGAGGCGGAGCATTACAAGCGCGGTCACGGCAAAGAAATTTGGCCTGCGGTGAAGCCGGTATACGAAAAAATGGCGGACATTGTCGCCCGACATATCGCAGGACAGGGCATTACTGATTTATGGCTGGCGGGTGGTTCCTGTATGCAATCGGGCGTGGCGGAACTGTTTCGCAAACAATTCCCGGCATTACAGGTGCATTTACCGCAGCACAGTTTGTTTATGACCCCGCTGGCGATAGCCAGTAGCGGGCGAGAGAAAGCGGAGGGGATCTATGCAAAATGAATTGCAAACGGCGCTCTTTCAGGCATTCGATACCCTGAATCTGCAACGGGTAAAAACATTTAGCGTTCCGCCAGTGACGCTCAGCGGTCTGGGCGCGGTGAGCGGTTGTGGACAACAAGCGCAAACCCGTGGCCTGAAACATCTGTTTGTAATGGCAGACAGCTTTTTACATCAGGCGGGGATGACCGCTGGCCTTATGCGTAGTCTGGCCGTCAAAGGAATTGCCATCACGCTCTGGCCGTGTCCGGTGGGCGAACCGTGTATTACTGACGTTTGTGCGGCTGTGGCGCAACTGCGTGAATCGGGTTGTGATGGGGTGATCGCGTTTGGCGGTGGCTCGGTGCTGGATGCGGCGAAAGCCGTTGCGTTGCTGGTGACGAACCCCGATAGCACACTGGCCGGGATGTCAGAAAACAGCGTTCTGCAATCACGCCTGCCGCTGATTGCCATTCCAACGACTGCCGGAACCGGCTCTGAAACCACTAACGTGACGGTGATTATCGACGCAGTGAGCGGGCGCAAGCAGGTATTAGCACATGCTTCGCTGATGCCGGATGTTGCCATTCTCGACGCCGCGCTGACCGAAGGCGTGCCGTCGCATGTCACGGCGATGACCGGTATCGACGCGTTAACTCATGCCATTGAAGCGTACAGCGCGCTGAACTCCACACCGTTTACCGACAGTCTGGCGATTGGCGCAATCGCGATGATCGGTAAATCGTTGCCGAAAGCGGTGGGCTACGGGCATGACCTTGCTGCGCGCGAGAGCATGTTGCTGGCTTCATGTATGGCCGGAATGGCGTTTTCCAGCGCGGGGCTTGGGTTGTGTCACGCGATGGCGCATCAGTCGGGTGCGGCGCTGCATATTCCGCACGGTCTGGCGAACGCCATGTTGCTGCCAACGGTGATGGAGTTTAACCGAATGGTTTGTCGTGAACGCTTTAGCCAGGTTGGTCGGGCGCTGCGAACTAAAAAATCGGACGATCGTGACGCTATTAACGCGGTAAGTGAGCTGATTGTGGAAGTTGGGATTGGTAAACGGCTGGGCGATGTTGGTGCGACATCTGCGCATTACGATGCATGGGCGCAGGCCGCGCAGGAAGATATTTGTCTGCGTAGCAACCCGCGTACCGCCAGCCTGGAGCAGATTGTCAGCCTGTACGCAGCGGCGCAATAAACGCCGGATGCGACGCTTGTCGCGTCTTATCCGGCCTACAGGATTGCACATGTAGGGCGGATAAGGCGTTCACGCCGCATCCGCCAGTGGCGCGGTACAAGTGCCGGATGCGACGCTTGCCGCGTCTTATCCGGCCTACAGGATTGCATATGCAGGGCGGATAAGGCGTTCACGCCGCATCCGCCAGTGGCGTGGTACAAGTGCCGGATGCGACGCTTGTCGCGTCTTATCCGGCCTACAGGATTGCATATGTAGGGCGGATAAGGCGTTCACGCCGCATCCGCCAATAAATAATAACTAACAGGGAGTAAAGGCGATGGGAATTAATGAAATCATCATGTACATCATGATGTTCTTTATGCTGATAGCTGCCGTAGACAGGGTTCTGTCGCAGTTCGGCGGTTCAGCGCGTTTCCTCGGTAAATTCGGTAAAAGCATTGAGGGATCGGGCGGCCAGTTTGAAGAAGGCTTTATGGCAATGGGCGCTCTGGGTCTGGCGATGGTCGGTATGACCGCGCTTGCGCCTGTACTGGCACACGTACTTGGGCCGGTAATCATCCCGGTTTACGAAATGCTCGGCGCAAACCCGTCAATGTTCGCCGGAACACTGCTGGCGTGCGATATGGGCGGCTTCTTCCTCGCCAAAGAACTGGCGGGCGGCGATGTGGCAGCGTGGCTATACTCTGGGTTAATTCTCGGGTCGATGATGGGGCCAACGATTGTGTTTTCCATTCCGGTGGCGCTTGGCATCATCGAACCGTCTGACCGCCGTTATCTCGCACTCGGCGTGCTGGCCGGTATTGTGACCATTCCGATTGGTTGTATCGCCGGTGGTCTGGTGGCGATGTATTCCGGTGTGCAGATCAACGGCCAGCCGGTGGAATTTACCTTCGCGCTGATCCTGATGAATATGATCCCAGTGATCATTGTCGCGATTCTGGTGGCGCTGGGGCTGAAATTCATCCCGGAAAAAATGATCAACGGTTTCCAGATCTTCGCCAAATTTCTCGTGGCATTAATCACCATCGGTCTTGCCGCTGCGGTGGTGAAATTCCTGCTTGGCTGGGAACTGATCCCCGGTCTTGATCCCATCTTTATGTCTCCTGGCGACAAACCCGGCGAAGTGATGCGCGCCATTGAAGTGATCGGATCGATTTCCTGCGTTCTGTTGGGGGCGTACCCGATGGTGCTGCTGCTGACCCGCTGGTTTGAAAAACCGCTGATGAGTGTCGGTAAGCTACTGAATATGAACAATATTGCGGCGGCGGGTATGGTGGCGACGCTTGCCAACAATATCCCGATGTTCGGCATGATGAAGCAGATGGATACCCGCGGCAAAGTGATCAACTGTGCCTTCGCCGTTTCCGCTGCCTTTGCCCTGGGCGACCACTTAGGTTTCGCCGCTGCCAACATGAACGCCATGATCTTCCCGATGATTGTCGGCAAGCTGATCGGCGGTGTTACGGCGATTGGCGTGGCGATGATGCTGGTGCCAAAAGAAGATGCGACCACGGCTAAAACCGAAGCGGAGGCGCAATCGTGAACACTCGCCAGCTACTGAGCGTCGGTATCGATATCGGCACCACCACCACCCAGGTGATCTTCTCCCACCTGGAACTGGTTAACCGTGCGGCAGTGTCGCAGGTGCCGCGTTACGAATTCATCAAACGCGAAATTAGCTGGCAAAGCCCGGTGTTCTTTACCCCTGTCGACAAACAGGGCGGATTAAAAGAAGCGGAACTGAAAACTTTAATCCTTGAGCAATATCAGGCTGCGGGCATTGCACCGGAGAGCGTCGATTCCGGTGCCATTATTATCACCGGCGAAAGCGCGAAAACCAGCAATGCCCGTCCGGCGGTGATGACGCTCTCTCAATCGCTGGGCGATTTTGTCGTCGCCAGTGCCGGACCGCATCTCGAATCGGTGATTGCCGGGCACGGTGCCGGAGCGCAAACCCTCTCTGAACAACGGTTATGTCGGGTGCTGAATATCGATATCGGTGGCGGCACGGCGAACTACGCCCTGTTCGATGCCGGAAAAATCAGCGGGACTGCCTGCCTCAACGTCGGCGGTCGGCTGCTGGAAACCGACTGCCAGGGGCGCGTGATTTACGCTCATAAACCGGGGCAGATGATTGTGGATGAGTGCTTCGGCACAGGCACTGACGCCCGTTTACTGACCGGTGCGCAGTTGGTGCAGGTTACCCGGCGGATGGCGGAACTGATTGTCGAAGTGATTGAAGGAACGCTCTCGCCGCTCGCGCAGGCATTGATGCAAACCGGTTTGCTGCCCGCAGGCGTTACGCCCGAAATCATTACTCTTTCTGGCGGCGTGGGCGAATGTTATCGCCATCAGCCCGCTGACCCGTTCTGTTTTGCCGATATTGGGCCGCTGCTGGCAACAGCGCTGCATGACCATCCGCGCCTGCGTGAGATGCGCGTGCAGTTTCCGGCGCAAACCGTGCGCGCCACGGTGATTGGCGCGGGTGCGCATACCCTTTCGCTCTCTGGCAGCACTATCTGGCTGGAGGGCGTGCAACTGCCGCTGCGCAATTTGCCGGTGGCGATCCCGATTGATGAAACGGATCTGGTGAATGGCTGGCAACAGGCGCTGATTCAGCTCGATCTTGATCCCAACTCTGACGCGTACGTGCTGGCGCTTCCCGCCGGGCTTCCCGTGCGTTACGCCGCGGTACTGACGGTCATCAACGCGCTGGTCGATTTCGTCGCGCGTTTTCCGAATCCGCATCCCCTGCTGGTGGTGGCCGGGCAGGACTTTGGTAAAGCTCTGGGCATGTTGTTGCGCCCACAGCTACAACAACTCCCGTTGGCAGTCATTGACGAAGTGATTGTTCGCGCGGGGGACTATATCGACATTGGTACGCCTCTTTTTGGCGGATCGGTTGTGCCGGTGACGGTGAAATCACTCGCATTTCCTTCCTGAGGGAACGACTTATGAAACTAAAGACCACATTGTTTGGCAATGTTTATCAATTCAAGGATGTAAAAGAGGTGCTGGCGAAGGCCAACGAACTGCGTTCGGGGGATGTGCTGGCGGGGGTTGCGGCAACAAGCTCGCAGGAGCGGGTAGCGGCAAAGCAGGTGTTGTCGGAAATGACCGTGGCGGATATCCGCAATAACCCGGTGATTGCCTATGAAGAAGACTGCGTGACGCGGCTGATTCAGGATGACGTTAACGAAACGGCCTACAACCAGATTAAAAACTGGAGCATCAGCGAGCTGCGTGAGTACGTTCTGAGCGACGAAACCAGCGTTGATGATATTGCCTTTACCCGTAAAGGGCTGACCTCGGAAGTGGTCGCGGCGGTGGCGAAGATTTGCTCTAACGCGGATCTGATCTACGGCGCAAAGAAAATGCCGATTATCAAAAAGGCCAATACCACCATCGGTATTCCAGGCACTTTCAGCGCCCGTTTGCAGCCAAACGATACCCGTGATGACGTACAAAGTATCGCCGCGCAAATCTATGAAGGGCTTTCCTTCGGGGTAGGCGATGCGGTGATCGGCGTCAACCCGGTGACGGACGATGTGGAAAACTTAAGCCGCGTGCTGGACACCATCTACGGGGTGATCGACAAATTCAACATTCCGACTCAGGGCTGCGTGCTGGCGCACGTCACCACCCAGATTGAAGCGATTCGTCGCGGCGCACCGGGCGGGCTGATTTTCCAGAGTATTTGTGGCAGCGAGAAAGGGCTGAAAGAGTTCGGCGTGGAACTGGCAATGCTGGACGAAGCCCGCGCAGTGGGCGCAGAGTTCAACCGTATCGCCGGGGAAAACTGCCTCTACTTCGAAACCGGACAAGGTTCTGCACTCTCCGCTGGTGCCAACTTCGGTGCAGATCAGGTGACGATGGAAGCGCGTAACTACGGGCTGGCGCGTCATTACGATCCGTTTATCGTCAACACCGTGGTCGGTTTTATTGGGCCGGAGTATCTCTACAACGACCGGCAGATTATCCGTGCGGGCTTAGAAGATCACTTTATGGGCAAGCTGAGCGGCATTTCTATGGGCTGTGACTGCTGCTACACCAACCACGCTGACGCTGACCAGAACCTCAACGAAAACCTGATGATCCTGCTCGCTACCGCAGGCTGCAACTACATCATGGGGATGCCACTGGGTGACGACATCATGCTCAACTACCAGACCACGGCGTTCCATGACACCGCTACTGTGCGTCAGTTACTGAATCTGCGTCCGTCACCGGAGTTTGAACGCTGGCTGGAAAGCATGGGCATTATGGCAAACGGTCGCCTGACCAAACGGGCGGGCGATCCGTCACTGTTCTTCTGATGACGCGGAGATAACACATCATGGATCAAAAACAGATTGAAGAAATTGTACGCAGCGTGATGGCGTCAATGGGACAAGCTGCCGCCGCGCCGTCAGAAGCAAAATGCGCCACCACAACCTGTGCAACACCGGTGACCTCGGAAAGCTGCGTGCTGGATTTAGGTTCTGCTGAAGCGAAGGCGTGGATTGGCGTTGAAAATCCGCATCGCGCAGACGTATTAACCGAACTGCGCCGCAGCACCGTGGCCCGCGTCTGTACCGGTCGTGCCGGTCCGCGTCCGCGTACCCAGGCGCTGTTGCGTTTCCTGGCCGACCACTCGCGCTCTAAAGATACGGTGCTGAAAGAGGTGCCGGAAGAGTGGGTGAAAGCGCAGGGGCTGCTGGAAGTACGTTCTGAAATTAGCGACAAAAACCTTTATCTGACGCGCCCGGATCTGGGACGTCGTCTGTGTGCGGAAGCCGTCGAGGCTTTGAAAGCGCAATGTGTCGCCAATCCTGACGTGCAGGTCGTTGTCTCCGATGGTCTGTCTACGGATGCCATCACCGTGAACTACGAAGAAATTCTGCCGCCGCTGATGGCGGGCTTGCAACATGCGGGGCTGAAAGTCGGCACGCCGTTTTTTGTGCGTTATGGTCGCGTGAAAATTGAAGACCAGATTGGCGAGCTTCTTGGCGCGAAAGTGGTGATCCTGCTGGTGGGCGAACGTCCGGGGTTAGGGCAGTCAGAGAGCCTCTCCTGCTACGCCGTTTACTCACCGCGTATGGCAACTACCGTGGAGGCCGATCGCACCTGTATCTCTAACATTCACCAGGGTGGCACGCCGCCGGTTGAAGCCGCAGCCGTCATTGTGGATTTGGCGAAACGTATGCTGGAGCAGAAAGCATCCGGCATCAACATGACCCGATAAGGAGGCATCATGCCAGCTTTAGATTTGATTCGACCGTCGGTCACTGCCATGCGGGTGATTGCCTCCGTTAACGCTGATTTTGCGCGTGAACTGAAATTGCCGCCGCATATTCGTAGCCTCGGGCTGATTTCCGCCGATTCTGATGATGTCACCTACATTGCGGCTGATGAAGCGACAAAACAGGCGATGGTTGAAGTGGTGTATGGTCGCTCGCTGTATGCCGGCGCGGCGCACGGCCCGTCACCGACTGCCGGTGAAGTATTGATTATGCTCGGCGGGCCAAACCCGGCGGAAGTGCGTGCCGGTCTGGATGCGATGGTAGCGCATATTGAAAACGGCGCGGCGTTCCAGTGGGCGAACGATAAGCAAGATACGGCATTCCTCGCTCATGTGGTTTCGCGTACCGGTTCTTATCTCTCTTCCACTGCAGGCATTACGCTCGGTGATCCGATGGCGTATCTGGTGGCACCGCCGCTGGAAGCGACCTACGGCATTGATGCTGCGTTGAAATCTGCTGATGTGCAACTGGTGACTTATGTTCCGCCACCGTCAGAAACCAACTATTCAGCGGCATTTTTGACCGGTAGCCAGGCAGCGTGTAAAGCGGCCTGTAACGCCTTTACTGATGCAGTGCTGGAAATCGCGCGTAATCCAATCCAACGTGCGTAACGGAGGTTGCCGATGAACAATGCACTGGGTTTGTTGGAAGTTGACGGCATGGTCGCCGCAATCGATGCGGCAGATGCCATGCTGAAAGCGGCAAACGTGCGTCTGCTCAGTCATGAAGTGCTTGACCCCGGTCGCTTAACGCTGGTGGTGGAAGGCGATCTGGCGGCGTGTCGTGCGGCGCTGGATGCCGGTTATGCCGCCGCAATGCGTACCGGGCGAGTTATCAGCCGCAAGGAAATTGGTCGACCTGATGATGACACCCAGTGGCTGGTTGCTGGCTTTAACCGACAGCTAAAGCAACCTGGCGCGCCAGCGATCGTCACGGAATCTGCCGACGAGTTGTTGGCGTTGTTAACATCAGTACGTCAGGGAATGACGGTCGGAGAAGTTGCCGCCCACTTTGGCTGGCCGCTGGAAAAAGCCAGAAATGCGCTCGAACAGCTCTTTTCTGCCGGGACGTTGCGTAAACGCAGTAGTCGTTATCGTCTCAAGCCCCATTAACCTGTCGGAGGTGCCGGGTGTCATATAACACCCGGCATTAACATCATGAAAAAGACCCGTACAGCCAACTTGCACCATCTTTATCATGAACCCTTACCCGAAAATCTGAGGCTCACGCCGAAGGTTGAAGTGGATAATGTTCATCAACAACAGACAACAGATGTCTATGAACATGCTTTGACAATTACCGCCTGGCAGCAGATTTATGATCAACTGCATCCGGGAAAGTTTCATGGTGAATTTACGGAAATCCTGCTTGATGATATTCAGGTTTTCCGTGAATACACCGGTCTGGCGCTGCGCCAGTCGTGTCTGGTCTGGCCGAACTCATTCTGGTTTGGTATTCCGGCGACGCGCGGTGAACAGGGATTTATCGGTTCGCAATGTCTGGGAAGCGCAGAAATAGCTACGCGGCCTGGCGGCACTGAGTTTGAATTAAGTACGCCGGACGATTACACCATTCTTGGCGTGGTGATCTCGGAAGATGTCATTTCCCGTCACGCAAACTTTCTGCATAACCCGGAAAGGGTGCTGCATATGTTGCGTAATCAGTCGGCGCTGGAAGTGAAGGAGCAGCATAAAGCCGCACTGTGGGGCTTTGTTCAACAGGCGCTGGCGACGTTTTGCGAGAACCCGGAGAACTTACATCAATCCGCTGTGCGTAAAGTGCTTGGCGATAACTTGTTGTTGGCGATGGGAGTGATGCTGGAAGAAGCGCAGCCAATGGTGACGGCGGAAAGCATCAGCCATCAGGGCTATCGACGATTGCTTTCCCGCGCCCGCGAATATGTGCTGGAGAATATGTCCGAACCGGTAACGGTGCTGGACTTGTGCAATCAACTGCACGTCAGTCGCCGCACCTTACAAAACGCATTTCACACTATTTTGGGCATTGGCCCGAACGCGTGGCTGAAACGCATTCGCCTGAACGCCGTGCGCCGCGAGCTGATAAGCCCGTGGTCGCAAAGTCTGACGGTAAAAGACGCCGCCATGCAGTGGGGATTCTGGCATCTTGGGCAATTTGCGACGGATTATCAGCAACTGTTTGCCGAGAAGCCATCACTGACGCTGCATCAGCGGATGCAGGAGTTAGGGTGATGAAATTACACCCAATCCCTGACCTGAATAAATTTACTCAACGCCGCTTCCGGGCTGCCTTCTTCCGGTTGATAATCGTACTCCCAGCGTACCAGTGGCGGCATTGACATCAGGATTGATTCGGTGCGCCCGCCGGTTTGTAAGCCAAACAGCGTACCGCGATCCCAGACCAGGTTGAATTCGACATAACGACCGCGACGGTAGAGCTGGAAATTGCGCTCGCGCTCGCCATATGCCATTGCTTTACGTCGCTCAACAATCGGCAAGTATGCGTCGGCGTAACCTTTGCCTACCGCCTGCATAAAGGCGAAACAGTAGTCGAAGTCTGGCGTGTTCAGGTCATCAAAGAACAGCCCGCCAATGCCGCGTTGTTCATTGCGATGTTTAAGGTAGAAGTATTCGTCGCACCACTTTTTGTAGCGTGGATAAACATCGTCGCCAAATGGCAGGCACAGGTCGCGGGCGGTGCGGTGCCAGTGAATGGCGTCTTCTTCAAAGCCATAGAAAGGGGTTAAGTCAAAACCACCGCCAAACCACCAGACGGGATCGACACCCGGTTTTTCGGCAATAAAAAAGCGCACATTGGCGTGGCTGGTGGGAACATACGGATTATGCGGATGCACTACCAGCGATACACCCATCGCCTCGAAACTGCGCCCGGCAAGTTCCGGGCGATGAGCAGTGGCAGAAGCGGGCATCGCGTCGCCGTGGACGTGAGAAAAGTTGACGCCCGCCTGTTCGAAAACACCACCATTACGCAACACCCGGCTACGCCCGCCGCCACCAGCTTCGCGCTGCCAGCTATCTTCGGCAAACTGTGTGCCATCTACGGCGCTCAGTTGCTGGCAAATTGTATCCTGAAGGTTGAGCAGGAACTGTTTAACCTGGTGTGCGTCGGGCTTCATAACTTACCGTTTTTTCGAGTGTGCTTTCTGGTTGTCAAACCAATGGAAATAACTGATCACGCCTTCGGCAATGGCAGAGGCGATTTTCTGACGAAACGCCGCCGTGCCTAACAGTCGCTCTTCTTCCGGGTTGGTGATAAATGAGGTTTCCACCAGCACCGAAGGAATCGACGGTGATTTCAACACCACAAACGCGGCTTGTTCGGTGTTGCGGCTGTGCAGCTTATGCACTGGTTTAATCTTCTTCAGAATATGCGAGCCAAGCGTCAGGCTGTTTTTAATGGTATCTGTTTGCACCAGATCAAACAGCACTTGCTGCAATAGATGATCCCTGTCAGTCGCTTTTTTCCCGGCGACTTCATCAGCGCGGTTTTCGCGTTCCGACAAATATTTTGCCATCGCACTACTCGCGCCACGGTTGGAGAGGGCAAAGACCGATGCCCCCGCGGCTTTCGGGTTGGTGAAGCCGTCGGCGTGAATTGACATAAACAGATCTGCGCCATGCTTATGGGCGATTTCAACGCGATCGTACAGTGGAATAAACGTATCGCCAGAACGCGTTAAACGCGCATCAATGCCATGATTGCGCAAAATAGAACGGACATTTTTGGCGATTGCCAGCACCACGTGTTTTTCTTTTGATCCGTTGCGACCAATCGCACCGGTATCAATCCCGCCGTGACCTGGATCGAGAACGACTACCCGTTTGCCTCCGGCTTTTTTGGCTTTCGGCTTACTGTGTCCGTTACTGGTTTTTAAAGGCTCTTCTTTGGCGATGGCTTGCGACATTCCTGACAACGTCAGGGCAGCCAATCCGGCTTTCAGCACCTGGCGGCGCGAAGTGAGTGTTTTTAGTGGTTTAAAAGTGCTCATACGGCCTGAGTTGTAATAATAAAGTTCCAGATGTTATATCGTATCGCGTAATCCGTTACGACGGTTTGCTGGTGAGAATTGTTTTACTTTTCATTTCAATAAATGACAACGCGTCATTATGCCACTTTTTCAACCGATTTTCGTCAGATATTGGCTAATTCGGTCGTTCACGCCATAATCACCCTTTTAACCCCCAAAAAGGTAACTCATACCATGGAGATACGCGTATTTCGCCAGGCAGATTTCGAAGAGGTCATCACCCTTTGGGAGCGTTGCGACTTGCTGCGTCCGTGGAACGATCCGGAAATGGACATCGAGCGCAAGATGAACCATGACGTCAGTTTGTTCCTGGTCGCGGAAGTTAACGGCGAAGTAGTGGGAACGGTGATGGGCGGTTATGACGGGCATCGCGGGTCTGCTTATTATCTTGGCGTGCATCCGGAGTTTCGCGGGCGTGGAATTGCCAATGCATTGCTTAATCGGCTGGAGAAAAAGCTTATTGCTCGCGGCTGCCCGAAAATTCAGATCAATGTACCGGAAGACAACGATATGGTACTCGGAATGTACGAACGCCTGGGATATGAACACGCCGATGTGCTGAGTCTGGGTAAGCGTTTGATTGAAGATGAAGAGTACTGAGTTTCATCCTGTCCATTATGATGTGCACGGACGCCTGCGTTTACCCTTCCTCTTCTGGTTTGTGCTATTGCTTCAGGCGCGAACCTGGGTGCTGTTTGTCATTGCCGGTGCGTCGCGCGAGCAGGGCACTGCGCTGCTGAATCTGTTTTATCCCGATCACGATAATTTCTGGCTGGGGTTGATACCGGGCATTCCGGCGGTGCTGGCATTCTTACTGAGTGGTCGGCGGGATACGTTTCCCCGTATCTGGCACGTGCTCTATTTTCTGTTGCTGTTGGCGCAGCTCGTTTTGCTTTGTTGGCAACCGTGGCTGTGGCTAAATGGTGAATCCGTCAGCGGTATCGGTCTGGCGCTGGTTATCGCGGATATTGTGGCGTTAATCTGGCTGTTGACCAATCGACGTTTACGCGCTTGTTTTGTGGAAGAAAAAGAATAACGGCACTTTTTTGCAAATTCGCACTCCAAGCAACGTTATTGAATAACCAAAGGAAGTGACATGAAATCGCTGCGTTTAATGTTATGCGCTATGCCGTTGATGCTGACCGGCTGTTCCACCATGTCGTCAGTTAACTGGTCTGCCGCTAATCCGTGGAACTGGTTTGGCTCGTCCACTAAAGTGAGCGAGCAAGGCGTTGGCAAATTAACGGCGTCCACGCCACTACAAGAACAAGCCATTGCCGATGCGCTTGATGGTGATTATCGGCTGCGCAGCGGAATGAAAACCGCGAACGGTAATGTGGTGCGCTTTTTTGAAGTGATGAAGGGCGACAGCGTGGCGATGGTTATCAACGGTGATCAAGGTACAATCAGCCGCATTGATGTCTCAGATAGCGATATTCCTGCTGACACGGGGGTTAAAATCGGTACACCGTTTAGTGACCTTTACAGCAAAGCATTTGGCAATTGCAAAAAAGCAGACGGTGATGATAATCGTGCCGTCGAATGTAAAGCCGAAGGCAGTCAACATATTAGCTACCAGTTTAGCGGTGAGTGGAGTGGTCCTGAAGGGTTAATGCCTTCTGACGATACCCTGAAAAACTGGAAAGTCAGTAAAATCATCTGGCGGCGTTAATTTGCGTCTGAACAAACCGTCGCCACAAAAAACACGTAAAATAGCGCTCAACAATGCCACGGATTGCGTGGCATTCTTATTTCAGGAGGAACAATGTCTCAGGTTCAGAGTGGCATTTTGCCAGAACATTGCCGCGCGGCGATTTGGATCGAAGCCAACGTAAAAGGGGAAGTTGATGCCCTGCGTGCGGCCAGTAAAAACTTTGCCGATAAACTGGCAACCTTTGAAGCAAAATACCCGGACGCGCATCTTGGCGCGGTTGTCGCCTTTGGCAACAACACCTGGCGTGCTCTGAGCGGCGGCGTGGGAGCCGAAGAGCTAAAAGATTTTCCGGGTTACGGAAAAGGTCTTGCGCCGACGACCCAGTTCGATGTGTTAATCCACATTCTTTCTCTGCGTCACGACGTAAACTTCTCCGTGGCCCAGGCGGCGATGGAAGCCTTTGGCGGCTGCATTGAGGTAAAAGAAGAGATCCACGGCTTCCGTTGGGTGGAAGAGCGTGACCTGAGCGGCTTTGTTGACGGCACGGAAAATCCGGCGGGTGAAGAGACGCGTCGCGAAGTGGCGGTCATCAAAGACGGTGTGGATGCGGGCGGCAGCTATGTGTTTGTGCAGCGCTGGGAACACAACCTGAAGCAACTCAACCGTATGAGCGTTCACGATCAGGAAATGATGATCGGCCGTACTAAAGAAGCCAACGAAGAGATCGATGGCGATGAGCGTCCGGAAACTTCTCACCTGACCCGTGTTGATCTGAAAGAAGATGGCAAAGGCCTGAAGATTGTTCGCCAGAGCCTGCCATATGGCACCGCCAGCGGCACGCACGGCCTGTACTTCTGCGCTTACTGTGCACGTTTGCATAACATTGAGCAGCAGTTGCTGAGTATGTTTGGCGATACCGATGGCAAACGTGACGCAATGTTACGTTTTACCAAACCAGTCACTGGCGGCTATTACTTTGCACCGTCGCTGGACAAACTGATGGCGCTGTAAGTTTTACTCACGCACTTGTAGCGTCTTGCCGGATGCGGCGTAAATGCTTAATCCGGCGTGTAAGATCGTTCAAACTTAATAAATTGCAGTCAACCTGTAGGCCCGATAAGCGTAGCGCATCGGGCTGTTTTGTCTCTAAGCTACTGCTTAGTCCAGATTGACGTTATGGCAGCCAAAGAGCGTGGTGTAAACAGCACGGCACAACTGAGCGGATCACTGCTCAGGTGTATGAATAGCCAGGAGATGTCTTCAAATTTGTCATGGGTTATTCCCTGTCTAAAACCTGACGAATAAAGCCATTGTATTGATCCAGTTGTTTTTTCGCTTCTGCGGCATCGAGATTTTTCAGCACCATCACAATGGCCGTTTTGCAGTGACGGTCGCAGGCAATCAATGCCGCTTCCGCTTGTTCCTCGCTACATCCGGTCGCGTTTTTGACGATATTAATCTGGCGCACGTGCAATTTTTCGTTGGTGGCGACCACATCGACCATCAGGTTGCCAAACACTTTGCCTGACTTAATCATCAGCCCGGTGGAGAGCATGTTGAGCACCAGTTTCTGCGCCGTACCTGCTTTCATCCGCGAAGAACCGGTAACCACTTCAGCCCCGACGACTGGCGTAATAGCAAACTCTGCGGTGGTGGAAACCGCGCTTCCCGGATTACAGGAAATACCGACCGTACGGCAACCCAACTGGCGCGCGTATTCCAACCCGGCAATCACATATGGCGTGCGTCCACTGGCGGCAATACCAACCACCACATCCTGCGCCGTTAAAGTAATATTTTTCAGATCGTTGATGCCGCCTTCCCGGCTGTCTTCCGCGCCTTCCACCGCGTGCTGGATGGCATATTCGCCGCCAGCAATCAAACCAACGACCAGACCTGGTTTCACGCCGTAAGTGGGGGGGCACTCGCTGGCATCGAGAATACCCAGACGACCGGAAGTTCCCGCGCCGAGATAAATCAGACGACCGCCGCCGCTCACCTGGGTGTGGATAACATCAATCGCCGCTGCGATATCCGGTAGTACGCGCTCAACGGCGAGCGGTACGGTTTTATCTTCTTCGTTAATGATCCGACACATTTCCAGCGTCGATACGCGGTCAATTTCAGCAGAGGCATTGTTGGAGCCTTCAGTAATCATCTTTTCAAGTTGCATAGGCAATCACCTTAAATATTTGTCTTCAAATAATTTCATCTGGCGTGAATCATATCTCCCTGCCTGATTATGTACAGCAGTGAATTCGCGCAATGGCTGAGTTGTGGTTATGGGTGATTTTACTTAAGATTTCCCTGAATTTAGATCCACTCCTCAGCATTGATCTGTCATTCAGGTATGGTAGGGACAATAGGGCGTAATGCTCTGTATTCAAAAGGAGAAACTTGAAATGGGTAAACTCACGGGCAAGACAGCACTGATTACGGGCGCATCGCAAGGTATTGGCGAAGGTATTGCCAGAACCTTTGCGCGTCATGGCGCAAACCTAATCTTGCTGGATATCTCCCCTGAGATTGAAAAGCTGGCAGACGAGCTGTGTGGTCGCGGTCATCGCTGTACGGCGGTAATTGCCGATGTACGCGACCCGGCGTCGGTTACGGCAGCGATCAAGCGCGCGAAGGAAAAAGAAGGGCGCATTGATATTCTGGTGAATAACGCAGGTGTTTGCCGTCTGGGTAGTTTTCTGGAAATGAGCGATGACGATCGCGATTTCCATATTGATATCAATATCAAAGGCGTGTGGAACGTCACGAAGGCAGTCCTACCGGAGATGATTGCCCGCAAAGATGGTCGCATTGTGATGATGTCTTCGGTTACTGGCGATATGGTGGCCGATCCGGGCGAAACGGCGTATGCCTTGTCGAAAGCGGCGATTGTTGGCCTGACCAAATCGCTGGCAGTGGAGTATGCTCAGTCGGGGATTCGCGTTAACGCAATCAGCCCTGGTTACGTGCGCACGCCAATGGCGGAAAACATCGCTCGCCAGTCGAATCCGCAAGATCCGGAATCAGTACTGACTGAAATGGCGAAAGCAATTCCGCTGCGTCGCCTCGCTGATCCGCTGGAAGTAGGCGAGCTGGCAGCCTTTCTGGCGTCGGATGAGTCCAGCTATTTAACGGGTACACAGAATGTGATCGATGGCGGCAGCACACTGCCAGAGACGGTCAGCGTCGGCATCTGATTCACCTCTGTTTCCTCCCTGCATCAGTGGGGGGGATTTCGCCTTATTCTCTTTTTAACTTCCAAATCACCAAACGGTATATAAAACCGTTACTCCTTTCACGCCCGTTATAAATATGATGGCTATTAGAAAGTCATTAAATATATAAGGGTGCGCAATGGCCGTTAACTTACTGAAAAAGAACTCTCTCGCGCTGGTCGCTTCTCTGCTGCTGGCTGGCCACGTGCAGGCAACGGAACTGCTGAACAGTTCTTATGACGTCTCCCGCGAGCTGTTTGCTGCCCTGAATCCGCCGTTTGAGCAACAATGGGCAAAAGATAACGGCGGTGACAAACTGACGATAAAACAATCTCATGCCGGGTCATCAAAACAGGCGCTGGCGATTTTGCAGGGCTTAAAAGCAGACGTTGTAACTTATAACCAGGTGACCGACGTACAAATCCTGCATGACAAAGGCAAGCTGATCCCGGCGGACTGGCAGTCGCGCCTGCCGAATAATAGTTCGCCGTTCTACTCCACCATGGGTTTCCTGGTGCGTAAGGGCAACCCGAAGAATATCCACGACTGGAACGACCTGGTGCGCTCCGACGTGAAGCTGATTTTCCCGAACCCGAAAACGTCCGGTAACGCGCGTTACACCTATTTAGCCGCGTGGGGCGCAGCCGATAAAGCGGACGGCGGCGATAAAGCCAAAACCGAACAGTTTATGACCCAGTTCCTGAAAAACGTTGAAGTCTTCGATACCGGCGGTCGTGGCGCGACCACAACCTTTGCCGAGCGTGGCCTGGGCGACGTGCTGATAAGTTTTGAGTCGGAAGTGAACAACATCCGCAAACAGTATGAAGCGCAGGGTTTTGAAGTGGTGATTCCGAAAACCAATATTCTGGCGGAATTCCCGGTGGCATGGGTGGATAAAAACGTGCAGGCCAACGGTACGGAAAAAGCCGCAAAAGCTTATCTGAACTGGCTCTACAGCCCGCAGGCGCAAACCATCATCACCGACTATTACTACCGCGTGAATAACCCGGAAGTCATGGACAAGCTGAAAGATAAATTCCCGCAGACCGAACTGTTCCGCGTGGAAGATAAGTTTGGCTCCTGGCCAGAAGTGATGAAAACCCACTTTACCAGCGGCGGTGAGTTAGACAAGCTGTTGGCTGCGGGGCGTAACTGATGTTTGCAGTTTCTTCAAGACGCGTGCTGCCGGGCTTTACCTTAAGCCTTGGCACCAGTCTGTTGTTTGTGTGCCTGATATTGTTACTGCCGCTTTCCGCGCTGGTGATGCAGCTTTCTGAGATGAGCTGGGCGCAGTACTGGGAGGTGATCACCAATCCGCAGGTGGTCGCGGCCTACAAAGTGACGCTGCTGTCAGCGTTTGTGGCATCGATTTTTAACGGCGTTTTCGGTCTGTTAATGGCGTGGATCTTAACCCGCTATCGCTTTCCGGGGCGCACGCTGCTTGATGCGCTGATGGATTTACCCTTCGCGCTACCGACAGCGGTCGCGGGTTTAACCCTGGCGTCGCTCTTTTCCGTGAACGGTTTTTACGGCGAATGGCTGGCGAAGTTTGATATCAAAGTGACCTATACCTGGCTGGGGATCGCGGTGGCGATGGCCTTTACCAGCATTCCGTTTGTGGTGCGAACCGTGCAGCCGGTACTGGAAGAATTAGGGCCGGAATACGAAGAAGCGGCAGAAACGCTCGGCGCAACACGTTTACAGAGTTTCCGCAAAGTGGTGCTGCCGGAGCTTTCTCCGGCGCTGGTGGCGGGCGTGGCGCTGTCGTTTACCCGTAGTCTTGGTGAGTTTGGCGCGGTGATATTTATCGCCGGGAACATCGCCTGGAAGACGGAAGTAACGTCGCTGATGATTTTTGTTCGCTTACAGGAATTTGATTACCCGGCGGCGAGCGCGATTGCTTCGGTGATCCTCGCAGCATCGCTGTTGCTGCTGTTTTCTATTAACACTCTGCAAAGTCGCTTCGGTCGGCGTGTGGTAGGTCATTAATGGCGGAAGTTACACAGTTGAAGCGTTATGACGCGCGCCCGATTAACTGGGGCAAATGGTTTTTGATTGGCACCGGGATGCTGGTGTCGGCGTTCATCCTGCTGGTGCCGATGATTTACATCTTTGTGCAGGCATTCAGCAAGGGGATCATGCCGGTATTACAGAACCTGGCAGACCCGGACATGCTGCACGCCATCTGGCTGACGGTGATGATTGCGCTGATTGCTGTGCCGGTGAACCTGGTGTTCGGCATCCTGTTGGCCTGGCTGGTGACGCGTTTTGATTTTCCGGGGCGTCAGTTGCTGCTGACGCTGCTGGATATTCCGTTTGCGGTGTCGCCGGTAGTCGCCGGTCTGGTGTATCTGCTGTTCTACGGCTCCAACGGCCCGCTGGGCGGCTGGCTTGACGAACATAATCTGCAAATTATGTTCTCCTGGCCGGGAATGGTGCTGGTGACTATCTTCGTGACGTGTCCGTTTGTGGTGCGTGAACTGGTGCCGGTGATGTTAAGTCAGGGCAGCCAGGAAGACGAAGCGGCGATTTTGCTTGGCGCGTCTGGCTGGCAGATGTTTCGCCGCGTTACGTTGCCGAACATCCGCTGGGCGCTGCTGTATGGTGTGGTGCTGACTAACGCCCGCGCGATTGGCGAGTTTGGTGCGGTATCGGTGGTTTCCGGCTCGATTCGCGGCGAAACCCTGTCGCTGCCATTACAGATTGAATTGCTGGAGCAGGACTACAATACCGTCGGCTCCTTTACCGCCGCCGCGCTGTTGACGCTGATGGCGATTATCACCCTGTTTTTAAAGAGTATGTTGCAGTGGCGTCTGGAGAATCAGGAAAAACGCGCGCAGCAGGAGGTACATCATGAGCATTGAGATTGCCAGGATTAAGAAGTCATTTGGTCGCACCCAGGTGTTGAACGATATCTCACTGGATATTCCTTCTGGTCAGATGGTCGCGTTACTGGGGCCGTCCGGCTCCGGGAAAACCACGCTGCTGAGGATTATCGCCGGGCTGGAGCATCAAACCAGCGGGCATATTCGCTTCCACGGCACCGACGTCAGCCGCCTGCACGCGCGCGATCGTAAAGTGGGATTTGTGTTCCAGCATTACGCGCTGTTCCGCCATATGACGGTGTTCGACAACATCGCCTTTGGCCTGACGGTGCTGCCGCGTCGAGAGCGCCCAAATGCGGCGGCGATCAAAGCGAAAGTCACCCAGTTACTGGAGATGGTGCAGCTTGCTCATCTGGCAGATCGTTATCCGGCGCAGCTTTCTGGTGGTCAGAAACAGCGTGTGGCGCTGGCGCGTGCGCTTGCCGTGGAACCGCAAATTCTGTTGCTTGATGAACCGTTTGGCGCGCTGGATGCGCAGGTGCGTAAAGAACTGCGTCGCTGGCTGCGTCAGCTTCACGAAGAGTTGAAATTTACCAGTGTGTTCGTCACTCACGATCAGGAAGAGGCGACTGAAGTTGCCGATCGTGTGGTCGTGATGAGCCAGGGCAATATCGAACAGGCGGATGCGCCGGATCAGGTCTGGCGTGAACCGGCGACCCGCTTTGTGCTCGAATTTATGGGCGAAGTGAACCGCTTACAGGGAATTATTCGCGGCGGGCAGTTCCACGTTGGCGCGCATCGCTGGCCGCTGGGGTATACGCCTGCATATCAGGGGCCGGTGGATCTCTTCCTGCGTCCGTGGGAAGTGGATATCAGTCGCCACACCAGCCTCGATTCGCCGCTGCCGGTACAGGTACTGGAAGCCAGTCCGAAAGGACACTACACCCAATTAGTCGTACAACCGCTGGGGTGGTACAACGAACCGCTGACAGTTGTGATGCATGGCGATGACGCCCCGCAACGCGGTGAGCGTTTATTCGTTGGCCTGCAACATGCGCGCTTGTATAACGGCGATCAGCGTATTGAAACCCGCGATGAGGAGCTTGCTCTCGCACAAAGCGCCTGATAGGTTGAGTAAATGTTAAACGCCCGGAGGCGCATCCCGCGATCCGGGCTTTTTAATGGCAAGGTTTATAACCTGTAGGCCTGATAAGACGCGCAAGCGTCGCATCAGGCAACACCACGTATGGACAGAGATCGTGAGTACATTAGAACAAACAATTGGCAATACGCCTCTGGTGAAGTTGCAGCGAATGGGGCCGGATAACGGCAGTGAAGTGTGGTTAAAACTGGAAGGGAATAACCCTGCGGGTTCGGTGAAAGACCGCGCGGCATTATCAATGATTGTCGAGGCGGAAAAGCGTGGGGAAATTAAACCCGGTGATGTGTTAATCGAAGCCACCAGTGGTAACACAGGCATTGCGCTGGCAATGATCGCCGCGCTAAAAGGCTATCGCATGAAATTGCTGATGCCCGACAACATGAGCCAGGAACGTCGCGCGGCGATGCGTGCCTACGGTGCGGAACTGATTCTTGTCACTAAAGAGCAGGGCATGGAAGGCGCACGCGATCTGGCGCTGGAGATGGCGAATCGTGGTGAAGGCAAGCTGCTCGACCAGTTCAATAACCCCGATAATCCTTATGCGCATTACACCACCACCGGGCCGGAAATCTGGCAGCAAACCGGCGGTCGCATTACGCATTTTGTCTCCAGCATGGGGACGACTGGCACCATCACCGGCGTGTCACGGTTTATGCGCCAACAATCCAAACCGGTAACGATTGTTGGCCTGCAGCCGGAAGAGGGTAGCAGCATTCCGGGGATTCGCCGCTGGCCAGCGGAATATCTGCCGGGCATCTTTAACGCTTCTCTGGTGGATGAGGTACTGGATATTCACCAGCGCGACGCGGAAAACACCATGCGCGAACTGGCGGTGCGGGAAGGGATTTTCTGCGGCGTCAGCTCCGGCGGCGCGGTTGCCGGTGCGATACGCGTGGCAAAAGCCAACCCTGGCGCAGTGGTGGTAGCGATCATCTGCGATCGTGGCGATCGCTACCTTTCCACCGGGGTGTTTGGCGAAGAACACTTTAGCCAGGGGGCGGGGATTTAAGGATTAATAGCATTGGAGGCTGATGACAAACGCAAAACAGCCTGATGCGCTACGTTTATCAGGCCTACAAGGTTCCTGTAATATATTGCATTAGCAATATTTTGTAGGCCGGATAAGGCGTTTACGCCGCATCCGGCTAAACAAAGTGCACTTTGTCAATAATCTGATTTGTCGGCAGTTGTTGCTGCCGACAAATGCAGTTTTTAATTTTCGTGTGGAAAAGCAGTAAGGTCATCAATCATTTTTTGAAGTATTGGTGAGTCCTGACCGTCACCCCATTGAAGAATTTTTGCGGTAAGCTGATGACGCGCTAGTGCATTGAGTCCCATCTTTTTAAGTTTATGGGAGATTTTACCCATGACTTTAATCTGACCGAATGCAGTCGCGTAGGTAATCATATTGCTCTGGATAGTGCTCATTTCATCGGCTAGTAATTGCGCACGAACATCCTCTTCAAGAATACTTTCCATAGCGATGTATTTCATACCCCAGATAGTTTCAATTAACATTTGAGGGAAATCAGCACAGTCCAGATCCGGCTTTTTACGGAGGCTATTTTCAAGAACGTTTAGAGCATCAGCACCTTCATCGCTGCCAAAAGGAGATTCTTCATCCCAGCAACACATATAAAGTGGATCAGTAAAATGGCACTGGAAGTTTGGGTGTGACGTTTTAACATGTAACCCAATTTCTTCATCATCAAAATAGCAGCGATCCATGAAGTTAAAGTTTGGATCTTCTTGATAGCCTTTCTTCATTTTTGCGGCAATCAATTTATTGGCTTCTTTCAGACACTGTTCTTCATTATCGAACTCTTTTGTCTGGAATTTACCAATACTACCTACCTTGCCATAGTTGACAGCTAAACTATCCCCTTCGTAATCTATCCACCAAAATTTACTCGATTTTTCATCGTTATAAATAAAGCATTTTTTCATGTTACCTCCTGTAAATGCCTTGCCAAAGCGGATTAATTCCCTTCCTCAGGCACTGTTTTATCCGTCTGCGCAATCAGCGCATGTAAAAAAGGTTGCGCATTTTCATCGCTCTTACCGGGCATCTTCACGATGTAAGGCTTCCCGGTAATGGATGACGACGAAGCAACCTTATCAATGAATTGCTCGGCAGTATCAATGCGGTTACGGGTATTACCCAGCTTCAAGCGCAGATGAGAAACTGCTTCATCACAAGTATGTTGATCGCCATTGCGTATGAATATCAAATCCTTATGCTGCGCTAATCCCTCCAGCATGGCGTTAATTCGGACTTCTTCGTGGGCAGTTAACTTCGCGTAAGCGGGGAGTGCCATCAGCAGTGTGATGACCAGACAAATGATTTTCTTCACTGAATTGCCTTATCCTTGTGTTGTATTAGCCGATTTGACTGCCAGAATCAGGTAAAGTTTCGGTTGGGGTACGATGGGGATCATCGGCAAGGAGAAATTATTAAATGAGTAGTTTGTTGTTGTTTAACGATAAGAGCAGGGCGTTGCAGGCGGATATCGTCGCCGTGCAGTCGCAGGTGGTGTATGGCAGCGTAGGCAACAGCATTGCCGTGCCTGCCATTAAACAGAACGGCCTGAATGTCTTTGCCGTACCGACCGTGTTGCTGAGTAATACGCCGCATTATGACACGTTCTACGGTGGTGCGATTCCGGACGAGTGGTTTAGCGGTTATTTGCGCGCACTGAAAGAGCGTGATGCGCTGCGTAAGTTACGTGCGGTGACTACGGGCTATATGGGGACAGCGTCACAAATTAGAATCCTTGCCGAATGGCTGACAGTCTTACGCGAAGAGCATCCTGACTTGCTGATTATGGTCGATCCGGTGATTGGCGATATTGATAGTGGTATTTACGTCAAACCTGACCTTCCCGATGCGTATCGGCAATATTTACTGCCACTGGCGCAGGGGATTACGCCAAATATCTTTGAGCTGGAAATCCTGACCGGTAAAAACTGCCGCGATCTCGACAGCGCCATTGCCGCAGCAAAAAGTTTGCTTTCAGAGACATTAAAATGGGTGGTTATTACCAGCGCTTCCGGCAATGAAGACAATCAGGATATGCAGGTGGTGGTGGTCAGTGCCGATAGCGTGAATGTCATTTCCCACTCTCGGGTAAAAACGGATCTTAAAGGTACTGGCGATCTGTTTTGCGCTCAACTTATCAGTGGATTACTGAAAGGGAAGGCGTTAACCGACGCAGTGCACAGCGCAGGTTTACGCGTGCTGGAGGTGATGTGTTATACCCAGCAGTATGAAAGCGATGAATTGATTTTGCCGCCGCTGGCGGAAGCATAAAAAAATGGCGCCCACGGGCGCCATTTTTCACTGTGGCAAGAATTACTTCTTGATGCGGATAACCGGGGTTTCACCCACAGTCACGCTACCGGACAGTTTGATCAGTTCTTTGATTTCGTCCATGTTGGAGATAACAACCGGAGTCAGGGTTGACTTGGCTTTCTCTTCCAGCAGCGGCAGATCGAATTCAATAACAGTATCGCCAACTTTTACGCGCTGACCTTCTTCAGCAATACGCTTGAAGCCTTCGCCTTTCAGTTCAACGGTGTCGATACCGAAGTGGACGAACAACTCAACGCCGCTATCAGATTCGATAGAGAACGCGTGGTTGGTTTCAAAGATTTTACCAATGGTGCCGTCAACCGGAGCTACCATTTTGTTGCCAGTTGGTTTGATAGCAATACCATCACCAACGATTTTTTCCGCAAAAACGACATCCGGCACGTCTTCGATATTGACGATCTCGCCAGAGAGCGGAGCAATGATCTCAATAGTTCCGGTATCTTTTTTGTCATCAGAAACCAGAGATTTCAGTTTATCGAACAAACCCATGATCTTCTCCTAAGCAGTAAATTGGGCCGCATCTCGTGGATTAGCAGATTGTTTTTTCTTCAATGAACTTGTTAACCAGCGTCATTAACTCGTCCGTTGTCGGTTGAGCAAGAGCCTGCTCTGCTAACACCTTCGCATCTTCGAAGTTCGTGTTACGGATAATCTTCTTAATGCGCGGGATAGAAATGGCGCTCATAGAGAATTCGTCCAGACCCATCCCCAGCAACAGAAGTGTAGCACGTTCATCGCCAGCAAGCTCACCACACATGCCAGTCCATTTGCCTTCAGCATGAGAAGCATCAATAACTTGCTTGATCAAGTTCAGCACGGACGGTGACATTGGCTGGTAAAGGTGTGAAATCATATCATTACCACGGTCAACTGCCAGAGTGTACTGCGTTAAATCATTGGTGCCGATACTAAAGAAATCAACTTCTTTGGCTAAATGACGCGCAATTGTTGCGGCAGCCGGTGTTTCCACCATCACGCCAATTTCAATTGATTCGTCAAACGCTTTACCTTCGTCGCGCAGTTCCTGTTTGTAGATTTCAATCTCTTTGCGCAGTGCGCGTACTTCTTCAACAGAGATGATCATCGGGAACATGATGCGCAATTTGCCGAAAGCAGAGGCACGCAGGATAGCGCGGAGCTGATCGCGCAGAATCTCTTTACGATCCATCGCGATACGGATAGCACGCCAGCCGAGGAACGGGTTCTCTTCTTTCGGGAAGTTCATGTACGGCAGCTCTTTGTCGCCGCCAATGTCCATGGTACGAACAATAACCGCCTGCGAGCCACACGCTTCAGCCACAGCTTTGTAGGCCGCGAACTGTTCTTCTTCAGTCGGCAGCGCGTCGCGGTCCATGAACAGGAATTCGGTGCGATACAGACCAACGCCTTCAGCGCCATTACGTTCTGCACCTTCAACGTCACGAACAGTACCGATGTTAGCGCACACTTCTACCTGGTGACCGTCCAGCGTAATGGCTGGCAGATCTTTCAGCTTAGCAAGCTCTGCTTTTTCAGAAGCTACTTGCTCCTGAACAGCGCGCAATTTATCGATAACTTCGTTGGTTGGATTGACGTAAACCTGATTATTTACGGCATCCAGAATCAGATAGTCGTCATTTTTCACCTGAGAGGTGACGCTACCAGTACCCACAATGGCTGGCAGTTCCAGAGAGCGTGCCATGATTGAGGTGTGGGAAGTACGGCCACCCGCGTCGGTGATGAAACCCAGTACCTTCTTCAGGTTCAACTGTGCGGTTTCGGACGGCGTCAGGTCAGCGGCAACCAGAATGACTTCATCCTGAATCGCGCTCAGGTCGATAATCTTCAGACCCAGGATGTTGCGCAGCAGGCGCTTACCGATATCACGCACGTCAGCCGCACGTTCTTTCAGGTATTCATCATCCAGTTCTTCCAGGGCAGAAGCCTGACCTTCAATAACTTCATGAGCAGCAGCGTCAGCCGTCATGTGCTTATCTTTAATCAGGGCTATGATTTCCTGCTCCAGCTCCTCATCTTCGAGCAGCATGATATGCCCTTCAAAGATGGCTTCTTTTTCTTCACCGAACGTTTCACCAGCTTTCGTTTTGATCGTTTCAAGCTGGGCTGATGCCTTGGCACGACCGCTCAGAAAACGTTCAACTTCCTGATCAACCTGGTCGGCAGAAATTTTTTTCCGGTCAATGACGATTTCGTCTTCTTTCAGAAGCAGAGCTTTACCGAAAGCGATACCCGGGGATGCTAAAATGCCTGAAATCATAACCCTACCTTACTTGTGACTGATTTTTAAAAGAACCCGGGAAATTACTCGAGTTCCGCCATCAGTTTAACCAGATGTTCAACCGCTTTCTGTTCGTCTTCGCCTTCAGCGGAGATAGTCACAACGGTCCCTTGAGTCAGGCCCAGAGTCTGCAGTTTAAACAGGCTTTTTGCGCTGGCGCTTTTGCCGTTGGAAGTCACAGTAATTTCAGAAGTGAAGCCCTTAGCTTCTTTTACAAACTGGGCAGCAGGGCGGGTGTGCAGACCGTTCGGAGCGGTAATGGTAACTTCTTGCTGGAACATTGTATTTCCCCAACTTATAGGTTTAGTGTTGTGGAACTAAAGTCTAGCCTGGCGGTTTGACTTTAGCCTGTATTGTTAGCGCCAGTTTTAACAGACGCGACGCACGAAGTGTTCTATGCAGTCCATTGCTGGCGGATGTTGGCCGCTGACGTTTCGTTCATCATTAAACATTATGCCGCTAAAGGAAGAATTGAACCAAATCATAAAATCGATTCAGCTAAGGCTTTTCCTGTAACGATTAATTTCGCGCATCAAAATAATTAGTCAGGTTAAATACCAGTTCCGACAGGCTGAATCAATGCCAGGAGGGGCGAAAATTTGAAGTAGGCCACAAAAAAGCACCTAAAAAGGTGCTTTTTTACGCATTTCTAACAACCTGGCATTACTGTTGCAATTCTTTCTCGGTAAAGAGATCGGCAAATAATGCAGTGCTTAAATAACGTTCACCCGATGATGGCAGAATAACCACAATATTCTTATTGGTAAAGCTTTCATCTTCTTGCAGCTTCAATGCAGCGGCAACCGCCGCGCCAGAAGAGATCCCAGCAAGAATGCCTTCTTCTTCCATCAGACGACGTGCGGTAGAGATAGCTTCTTCATTGGTGATGCCAATAACTTTATCGACCAGTTTAAGATCAAGGTTAGCCGGGATAAAGCCAGCACCTATGCCCTGGATTTTATGCGGGCCGGGTTTGATTTCTTCACCTGCCAGCGCCTGGGCGATAACGGGAGAGTCGGTTGGCTCAACGGCGACAGAGATGAGATCAGTCTTGCCTTTGGTGCCTTTAATGTAGCGGCTGACGCCGGTCAGCGTACCGCCAGTACCGACACCAGCAATAAATACATCAACCTGACCATCGGTATCTTCCCAGATCTCCGGACCGGTGGTTTTTTCATGAATTTCTGGATTCGCCGGGTTGCTGAATTGTTGCAGCAGCAGATATTTTTCTGGGTTGCTGGCGACAATTTCTTCTGCTTTTTGAATTGCGCCTTTCATGCCTTTCGCGCCTTCGGTCAACACCAGGTTTGCGCCCAGAGCTTTCAGCAGTTTGCGGCGTTCAATACTCATGGTTTCTGGCATAGTCAGGGTGAGTTTGTAACCGCGAGCGGCAGCCACATAAGCCAGAGCAATACCTGTGTTGCCGCTGGTTGGTTCAACCAATTCAACGCCGGGTTTCAGCACGCCGCGTTTTTCGGCATCCCAAATCATATTGGCACCGATACGGCACTTAACGCTGAAGCTGGGGTTACGAGATTCCACCTTCGCCAGAATACGTCCGTTACCGATGCGATTCAGGCGAACCAGCGGTGTGTGACCGATAGTCAGCGAGTTATCTTCAAAAATCTTACTCATGGCCTGTCCTTAACTGTATGAAATTGGGATACAACAGGTAGCATACCCGCTCAGAGAATATGCGGAAGTAAGGATTTAGCATATCTATATGCAGAAGGGAAATAATGGCTTGCAAGATGGAATAAGGGTGGCATAAGCCACCCCTCTTCCATACAAAAAGTTTACAAAATAACCAGGAGACTGTTACTTCCACAATGCATGTTTAGCGCGATAACAATCGACCCACATTGCTGTCGCGCCACAGACGGCCACTGGCATGATGAACAGGTTGAGCACCGGGATCATCGTGAACAGGCTGGTTAATGCGCCAAACTGCATATTGGTGATTTTGCGCGTGCGCAGGGCAGTGCGCATCTCTTTGAACGGCACTTTGTGGTTGTCGAACGGATAGTCGCAGTACTGAATGGCTAACATCCAGGCACTGAACAGGAACCACAGTACTGGCGCGACGGTTTGCCCGATGCCCGGGATGAAGTAGAGGATCAGCAATACGATGGCGCGTGGCAGATACCAGGCAAATTTTTGCCATTCGCGTTTCATAATTCGCGGCACATCTTTCATGATGCCAAAGATGCCGGTATCCGGCGGCGTAGCGCCTGTCAGCCTGGCTTCCAACTGTTCAGCCAATAAACCGTTAAACGGTGCGGCAATCCAGTTCGCAATAGTTGAGAAAAAATAGCCAAAAACCAGTAGAACGGAGATAACCGCGACAGGCCACAGCAAATAGCTCAACCATTGCAGCCAGTCAGGCACGTGGCTCATTAATGATGGGATCCAGGCATCCAGTTGAGTAAAGAGCCACCAGAATGCACTTCCCATCAACAAAATATTGACCAACAGAGGTAAAATAACAAAACGCCGAATCCCGGGTTGCGAGACGAGCTTCCAGCCTTGCGCAAAATAGTAAAAACCGCTGCGTGGGGAAGATGTGAATGTTGAAATCATAATCAGGATATGCTCCTTTTGACCAATCCCAGGAAAATTCTGCGTATTTTACCGGGTAATTGCGCAATGGACAGTTAGGATATGTTCGAAAAAACAGCAAAAAGCACGATTTCATCTATCTTTGTGCTGTGAAAGTTAAGAGTGCACTTGCACTTGAGGTAATCGGCAAATACTCTTAGTGAGTAAATGTTTGCCGTGGTGGCAAGGTGTTAGAACAACAGAGAATATAATGATGCAGGATTTGCGTCTGATATTAATCATTGTTGGCGCGATCGCCATAATCGCTTTACTGGTACATGGTTTCTGGACCAGCCGTAAAGAACGATCTTCTATGTTCCGCGATCGGCCATTAAAACGAATGAAGTCAAAACGTGACGACGATTCTTATGACGAGGATGTCGAAGATGATGAGGGCGTTGGTGAGGTTCGTGTTCACCGCGTAAATCATGCCCCGGCTAACGCCCAGGAGCATGAGGCTGCTCGTCCGTCGCCGCAACACCAGTACCAACCGCCTTATGCGTCTGCGCAGCCGCGTCAACCGGTTCAGCAGCCGCCTGAAGCGCAGGTATCGCCGCAACATGCTCCGCATTCAGCGCATCCTGTTCAGCAACCACAGCCAGTACAGCAGCCGGCCTACCCGCCGCAGCCTGAACAGCCTGTTGCTTCGCAGGTACAGTCAGCTCCGCAGCCGACACAGCCAGCGCCACAACCGGCGCAGCAGGCTTTCCAGGCTGCGGAACCCGTAGCAGCACCGCAGCCTGAGCCTGTGGCTGAACCGGTGCCTGTCATGGATAAGCCGAAGCGCAAAGAAGCGGTGATCATTATGAACGTCGCAGCGCATCACGGTAACGAGCTGAATGGTGAACTGCTTCTTAACAGCATTCAGCAGGCGGGCTTTATCTTTGGCGATATGAATATTTACCATCGTCATCTTAGCCCGGACGGCAGTGGCCCGGCGTTATTCAGCCTGGCGAATATGGTGAAACCGGGAACATTTGATCCTGAAATAAAGGATTTCACTACACCGGGTGTCACTATCTTTATGCAGGTGCCGTCTTATGGTGATGAACTGCAAAACTTCAAGCTGATGCTGCAATCTGCGCAGCATATCGCTGATGAAGTGGGCGGCGTGGTGCTTGATGATCAGCGCCGTATGATGACTCCGCAGAAACTGCGCGAGTATCAGGACATCATCCGCGAAGTGAAAGACGCTAACGCCTGATACACTTAAATTAAATCAACTTCTCTTCGAACCCCCGCTTGTCGGGGGTTTTTAGCATTGATGGTGCGATATGGAATCAATCGAACAACAACTGACAGAACTGCGAACGGTGCTTCGTCATCATGAATATCTTTATCATGTGATGGATGCGCCGGAAATTCCTGACGCTGAATACGATCGCCTGATGCGCGAACTGCGCGAGCTGGAAGCCAAACATCCAGAACTGATTACCCCTGATTCACCCACTCAACGTGTAGGTGCAGCACCGTTAGCGGCTTTCAGCCAGATCCGTCATGAAGTACCGATGCTGTCGCTGGATAACGTTTTTGATGAAGAGAGTTTTCTTGCTTTCAACAAACGCGTTCAGGATCGTCTGAAAAGTAACGAAAAAGTGACCTGGTGCTGTGAGCTGAAGCTCGATGGCCTTGCCGTCAGCATACTGTATGAGAATGGCGTACTGGTGAGTGCAGCAACCCGTGGCGATGGCACTACCGGGGAAGACATCACATCTAACGTCCGTACTATTCGCGCCATTCCGCTGAAACTACACGGTGAGAATATCCCGGCGCGTCTGGAAGTGCGTGGTGAAGTGTTCCTGCCGCAGGCGGGCTTCGAAAAGATCAACGAAGATGCGCGACGCACGGGCGGAAAAGTGTTTGCTAACCCACGTAATGCGGCGGCAGGTTCATTGCGTCAGCTTGATCCGCGTATCACAGCCAAGCGGCCGCTCACTTTCTTCTGCTACGGCGTTGGCGTGCTGGAAGGCGGTGAGCTGCCAGATACTCATCTTGGTCGTTTACTGCAATTTAAAAAGTGGGGATTACCGGTCAGCGATCGCGTCACGTTATGCGAATCGGCGGAAGAGGTGCTGGCGTTCTACCATAAAGTAGAAGAAGACCGCCCGACGCTGGGCTTTGATATCGACGGCGTGGTAATTAAGGTCAACTCCCTGGCGCAGCAGGAACAGCTTGGCTTTGTTGCGCGCGCCCCTCGTTGGGCAGTGGCGTTTAAATTTCCGGCACAGGAGCAGATGACTTTTGTGCGTGACGTCGAGTTTCAGGTTGGGCGTACTGGCGCGATTACGCCTGTTGCACGTCTCGAACCTGTCCATGTCGCGGGTGTGCTGGTGAGCAACGCCACCCTACACAATGCCGATGAAATCGAACGTCTTGGCTTACGTATTGGCGATAAAGTGGTGATTCGCCGTGCTGGCGACGTGATCCCGCAAGTGGTTAACGTGGTGCTTTCTGAACGCCCGGAAGATACTCGTGAGGTAGTATTCCCGACGCATTGCCCGGTATGCGGTTCTGACGTGGAACGAGTGGAAGGCGAGGCTGTGGCTCGCTGTACTGGTGGTTTGATTTGCGCCGCTCAGCGTAAAGAGTCGCTGAAACACTTTGTTTCCCGTCGCGCGATGGACGTTGACGGTATGGGAGACAAAATCATCGACCAGTTGGTTGAAAAAGAATATGTCCATACGCCTGCGGATCTGTTCAAGTTAACGGCGGGTAAGCTCACCGGGCTGGAGAGAATGGGGCCGAAATCGGCGCAAAACGTGGTTAACGCACTGAAAAAAGCGAAAGAAACCACCTTTGCCCGCTTCCTTTATGCGCTTGGCATCCGCGAAGTCGGTGAGGCAACGGCATCAGGTCTGGCGGCATATTTCGGCACGCTGGAAGCGCTGGAAGCGGCTTCGATTGAAGAGCTGCAAAAAGTGCCCGATGTTGGAATTGTCGTCGCATCTCATGTGCACAACTTCTTTGCCGAAGAAAGTAACCGTAATGTCATCAGTGAACTGCTGGCGGAAGGCGTTCACTGGCCTGCGCCGGTAGTCATCAACGCGGAAGAGATCGACAGCCCGTTTGCTGGTAAAACGGTGGTGCTCACGGGTAGCTTAAGTCAGATGTCGCGTGATGACGCTAAAGCTCGCCTGGTCGAACTGGGCGCGAAAGTGGCGGGCAGCGTGTCGAAGAAAACCGACCTGGTGATTGCCGGAGAAGCCGCAGGTTCTAAACTGGCGAAAGCGCAGGAACTGGGCATTGAAGTGATCGACGAAGCTGAAATGCTGCGTTTGCTGGGCAACTGAGATGGAAAAAGAGCAGTTGCTTGAAATAGCCAATACGATAATGCCGTTTGGCAAGTACAAAGGGCGTCGCTTAATTGACCTGCCGGAGGAGTATCTGCTGTGGTTTGCCCGCAAAGATGAATTTCCGGCAGGGAAACTCGGTGAGCTAATGCAAATCACGCTGCTGATTAAAACGGAGGGGCTGACGCAACTGGTCCAGCCCCTGAAACGCCCGCTTTAAACCTTTCCGTGGCTTTCCTGCTGCGACTGTAACTGCCCGGTCTGGCGCTTGTAACGACGCGCCAGTACCGCGCAAACCATCAGTTGGATCTGATGGAAAATCATCAATGGCAGCACCATCATACCGATCACCGATGTCGGGAACAGAATGTTTGCCATTGGGATACCATTCGCCAGACTCTTTTTCGAGCCACAGAAGACGATAGTGATTTCATCCGCCTTATTGAAACCCAGTCGGCGCGCCATAAAGACGTTAATCACAATCACAATAGCCAACAGCACGCAACTAACCACCACAATAAACAATAGCGATCCCCAGCCGACTTTATGCCAGATACCGTTAACGACTGCTTCGCTAAATGCCGTATAAACCACCAACAGAATGGATGTTTGATCGGTTTTCGCAATCCACTTTTTATTGCGCGCCACCCAGTTACCAATCCACGGGCGGGAAAGATGCCCCAACACAAACGGCAGCAACAGTTGCAGCATAATCTTACCGACCTGCTCGAGGCTACCCTCTGCACCGTGAACATTCATCACCACACCAACCAGCAACGGCGAAAGGAAAATCCCCAGCAGACTGGATGCTGACGCAGAGCAAACTGCAGCCGCGACATTACCACCCGCCATTGAGGTAAAGGCAATTGCGGACTGCACGGTAGCCGGAAGAATGCACAGATAGAGAAAACCGGAGTAGAGCATCGGGTCGACATTTACCGGTTTCCACCAGGCAAACAGTACGCCCAGAATTGGGAACAGCACGAAGGTGCTGCACATTACCCACAAATGTAGCCGCCAGTGACTACCGCCAGCGATAATCGCTTCACGCGACAATTTTGCGCCGTGCATAAAGAACAGCAGGGCAATAGCTGCCGTAGTCAGATTTTCAAAGAACGGGACGAAATCGCCTCTGGCCGGGAAGAAGGAAGCCAGTAATACCACTGTGATCAGGGTTAAGGTGAAAGGATCGAGGATACGAAAAAGTTTCATAAAGACTCCAGATGATCGATGGTTCTATTGTGCTTCTTCCAGTTTGAGAAATAAAATTGATTTATTGCATCCATTTATGAAGAAAATAGATGAATTATTCTTTAAAACAATTAAAGGTTTTCGTCACAGTAGCGCAGGAGAAAAGTTTTAGTCGCGCAGGAGAGCGTATTGGCCTGAGCCAGTCGGCAGTGAGTCACAGTGTGAAGGAGCTGGAAAACCATACAGGTGTTCGCCTGCTGGACAGAACCACGCGTGAAGTGGTGCTTACAGATGCAGGGCTGCAGTTGGCTTTGCGTCTTGAGCGACTGCTGGATGAACTAAACAGCACGTTGCGCGATACCGGGCGTATGGGGCAACAACTGAGCGGAAAAGTTCGGGTCGCTGCCAGCCAGACCATTTCCGCGCATCTTATTCCGCAATGCATTGCTGAAAGCCATCGCCGCTATCCAGATATTCAGTTTGTCCTGCACGATCGTCCGCAGCAGTGGGTGATGGAAAGTATTCGCCAGGGAGATGTCGATTTTGGCATCGTCATCGATCCAGGCCCAGTGGGCGATCTGCAATGTGAAGCGATTCTTTCCGAGCCTTTCTTCTTGCTTTGCCATCGCGATAGCTCTCTGGCCGCGGAAGATTATGTAGCCTGGCAGGCATTACAGGGAGCGAAACTGGTGTTGCAGGATTACGCGTCAGGCAGCCGACCGCTGATTGATGCAGCGCTGGCGCGCAACGGTATTCAGGCGAATATTGTGCAGGAGATTGGTCATCCGGCGACGTTGTTCCCGATGGTAGCCGCAGGCATCGGCATCAGTATTCTTCCCGCACTGGCGCTGCCATTACCTGAAGGTAGCCCACTGGTGGTAAAGCGTATTACGCCGGTGGTGGAACGCCAGTTGATGTTGGTGTGCAGGAAGAACCGTTCACTTTCCACTGCCGCTGAAGCGTTATGGGATGTGGTACGAGACCAGGGTCATGCGCTAATGGCTGAGCGGGAAGGGGATCCGTTGTATCAGATATAGAATGAATTCATACTGCCGGGAGCCCCGGCAGTAATCAATCAGAAGTTAAATTTGATGGAGTAGATTATCGCATCCTGGTAAAAATCTTCGCCCAGTTTGTCATCCGCATATCGATACTGAATCCCCGTAGTGATGTGTGATGTTGCATTCCACCACAGTGCAACTGCGCCGTTCAGCCCTTCTTTACCGCCATTACCCGTCGCATAGGTAGCGTCACGGTCAAACTCGTACTCGTTCCAGTTGGTGAGAGTGAATTTCTCACTGCCCAGCATAAAGTTGTAACCTGCAACCCAGCCGGCTACATAGCCGTTGTTGCCAGTGTAATAGGTTTGATCTGTATAACGCTTAGCAAAGAACGGTTTGAACCACCAACCGCTGCCGGTGAAATTGTAGCCGACACCGTACAGGAACATATCGTCGTGGAAATTCACGCGATTTGCAGATCCGTAGGTACCATACGCGTGCAGGTAAAGATTAAATCCGGTGTCACCCAGGTAAATACGGTTGGTATTTTTAAAGGTATAACGCTGCTCGCTACCTGGTTTATTATGGCGACCGTTATAGAAGTTTTCCCAGTCGAAGAACCCGTACATTTCTCCCCAATTAAAGTTAGCGCCACCTTCAATTTCAAGATAACCAAAATCATCTTTGTGTGATTTTGTTGACGATTTTTCGGTAGTCCGACTGGTCCAGTCCAGATAATGCACGCCGATATCTGCAAAACCGCCTTTAAATTCTGCATGAGATATAACAGGTATCGCTAATATAGAGGATAGAGTCAGAGTTAAAAGATGTTTTTTCATAGCATAAATCCCTATGCTGATCGTTATTAGTAGATTGCTTAATAAAGTGGTTTGTTAAAAACGATATATTGTTAATGCAAAGGAATTAATATCGCCAATACAGTTTTTACCATTGATTAATAGAGAAAAGATATAAATCCATCGATATCGAATCGCTATTGAATGCGTGAGAAAAGTGTATTGGTAAGAACCGGGACAACCTCGCTATAAAAAGGCGTTAGATTCCACCCTACAGAAAAAGGATATATATGTCTCAGGTTCAATTTTCTCATAACTCGCTGTTTTGCGTAGATATTATCAAGACTTATAAACCTAATTTCACGCCACGAGTGGCCTTTATTTTAGGTTCCGGGCTGGGCGCGCTGGCCGATCAGATTGAGAACGCTGTCGCAATTTCCTACGAAAAGCTGCCAGGTTTCCCGGTAAGTACGGTACATGGTCATGCGGGGGAGTTAGTGCTGGGCCATCTCCAGGGCGTACCGGTGGTATGTATGAAAGGTCGCGGACATTTCTACGAGGGTCGTGGAATGACCATCATGACTGACGCAATTCGTACCTTTAAGCTGCTGGGCTGCGAGCTACTGTTCTGCACCAATGCGGCAGGCTCACTGCGTCCGGAAGTGGGGGCAGGCAGCCTGGTCGCATTGAAAGATCATATCAACACCATGCCAGGTACGCCGATGGTGGGTCTTAACGATGATCGTTTTGGAGAGCGTTTCTTCTCACTGGCAAATGCCTACGATGCGGAATACCGCGCACTGTTACAAAAAGTGGCGAAAGAAGAGGGATTCCCTCTGACGGAGGGCGTGTTCGTCTCGTATCCGGGGCCGAATTTCGAGACTGCGGCGGAAATTCGCATGATGCAAATTATTGGTGGGGATGTTGTTGGTATGTCTGTGGTGCCTGAGGTTATTTCAGCTCGCCATTGCGACCTTAAAGTAGTTGCGGTCTCTGCGATTACCAATATGGCGGAAGGTTTAAGCGATGTGAAATTGTCACATGCCCAAACGCTGGCGGCTGCGGAGCTCTCTAAGCAGAACTTCATCAACCTTATTTGCGGCTTTCTGCGCAAAATTGCCTGAGAAAAACAATAAGAAACGGCCTCGCGGGTGAGGCCATATGATGCGACAAGGAAACGATTATGAGCATCGCTATGCGCTTAAAGGTAATGTCCTTTTTGCAATATTTTATCTGGGGGAGCTGGTTGGTTACCCTTGGATCTTACATGATTAATACCCTTCATTTCACCGGCGCGAACGTCGGTATGGTCTATAGCTCCAAAGGTATCGCTGCGATCATTATGCCCGGTATTATGGGGATCATCGCGGACAAATGGCTGCGCGCTGAACGTGCATATATGCTGTGTCATCTGGTGTGCGCTGGTGTACTTTTTTATGCGGCGTCGGTGAGTGATCCGGATACGATGTTTTGGGTGATGTTAATTAATGCGATGGCATTTATGCCGACTATCGCATTATCGAACAGCGTCTCGTATTCCTGTCTTGCTCAGGCAGGGCTTGACCCCGTATCTGCTTTCCCGCCCATTCGCGTTTTTGGTACGGTAGGATTTATTGTCGCGATGTGGGCGGTCAGCTTACTGCATCTGGAATTGAGCAGCCTGCAGTTGTATGTTGCGTCTGGTGCGTCATTGCTGCTGTCGGCTTATGCGCTGACTTTGCCTAAGATTCCGGTTGCGGAGAAAAAATCGACCACGTCGCTTGCCAGCAAGCTGGGTCTGGATGCTTTCGTGCTGTTTAAAAATCCACGCATGGCCATCTTTTTCCTCTTTGCCATGATGCTGGGTGCGGTACTGCAAATTACCAACGTTTTTGGTAATCCATTCCTGCATGATTTCGCCCGTAACCCGGAGTTTGCTGATAGCTTCGTGGTGAAATATCCCTCCATTTTACTGTCAGTTTCACAGATGGCTGAAGTCGGTTTCATTTTGACGATTCCGTTCTTTTTGAAGCGTTTTGGCATCAAAACCGTCATGCTGATGAGTATGGTGGCCTGGACGCTGCGCTTTGGCTTCTTCGCCTATGGAGATCCGTCACCAACCGGCTTTATTTTGCTGCTGCTGTCGATGATTGTTTACGGCTGTGCATTTGATTTCTTCAATATTTCTGGTTCGGTATTTGTCGAACAGGAAGTTGATTCCAGCATCCGTGCCAGCGCGCAGGGGCTCTTTATGACCATGGTAAATGGTGTCGGCGCATGGGTTGGCTCGATTCTGAGTGGTATGGCAGTAGATTACTTCTCGGTAGATGGCGTAAAAGACTGGCAAACTATCTGGCTGGTGTTTGCAGGATATGCTCTTTTTCTCGCAGTGATATTTTTCTTTGGGTTTAAATATAATCATGACCCTGAAAAGATAAAGCATCAAGCGGTGACTCATTAAAAGGATTCGCAGCTCTGCTCTTCAGAGCTGCTTTTATGATAAAGGTTAATTAGTGAAAGATATTTTATTTTCTTCCGGCGTTGGTTTTGGTATTGGTGCTTTATTTACAATCGTGCGCTTGCCTATTCCTGTACCAAATGTATTACCGGGTATATTATCCATTGTGTTTATGTATGTCGGATATCTGGTGGTGAAATACTTTATGCCATGATAATTTAATACGATGTATTTATTATATGGAGCACTTAATTATGGAACGCGTATACAGAACAGATCTTAAGTTGCTCCGTTATTTTCTTGCCGTAGCGGAAGAGTTGCATTTTGGCCGCGCAGCAGCGCGTTTAAATATGTCTCAGCCTCCGCTCAGTATTCATATTAAAGAGCTGGAAAATCAACTCGGCACGCAGCTTTTTATTCGCCATTCGCGCAGCGTCGTACTGACACACGCGGGCAAAATCTTGATGGAAGAATCGCGTCGATTGCTGGTGAATGCAAATAATGTATTGGCTCGGGTTGAACAAATAGGTCGGGGAGAAGCAGGGCGGATTGAACTCGGCGTAGTGGGAACGGCAATGTGGGGACGGATGCGCCCGGTTATGCGGCGATTCCTCAGGGAAAATCCTAACGTTGAAGTTCTTTTTCGCGAAAAGATGCCCGCGATGCAAATGGCCCTGCTGGAACGACGTGAACTCGATGCCGGGATCTGGCGAATGGCGACAGAACCACCGGCAGGTTTTACCAGCTTACGGTTGCATGAATCGGCGTTTCTGGTGGCGATGCCTGAAGAGCATCATCTCTCATCATTTTCCACCGTCCCACTGGAGGCGCTACGTGACGAGTATTTTGTTACAATGCCGCCTGTGTACACTGACTGGGATTTTTTGCAGCGAGTTTGCCAGCAGGTGGGATTTTCACCGGTTGTTATTCGCGAAGTTAATGAACCGCAAACGGTACTCGCCATGGTCAGTATGGGTATTGGTATCACATTGATAGCGGACAGCTACGCACAAATGAACTGGCCAGGTGTCATTTTCCGTCCGCTCAAAGAGCGCATCCCTGCGGATTTATATATTGTTTATGAAACACAGCAGGTGACGCCTGCGATGGTTAAGCTGTTGGCAGCATTGACACAGTAGGTGAGGGGACAGGAATTGCCGGAAATAGTAGGTGTGATAAGTGAAGCGCATCAGGCAATTTCGCAAATCACAGATAGCAAAAAAGCGCCTTTAGGGCGCTTTTTTACATTGGTGGGTCGTGCAGGATTCGAACCTGCGACCAATTGATTAAAAGTCAACTGCTCTACCAACTGAGCTAACGACCCGAAGTGGTGGGTGATGACGGGATCGAACCGCCGACCCCCTCCTTGTAAGGGAGGTGCTCTCCCAGCTGAGCTAATCAC
>NZ_PTSR01000099.1:0-1069 GCF_002965345.1 Escherichia sp. MOD1-EC5950 | reverse complement strand
CCAGGATCGCGACAAGATAGACGAAGTTATGCAATTGTTGCCAGCGTTTGCCTAAGTTTCGCTGCATCGCCTGCGTGGAAGTGAATGTTAAAGCCAGTAAAATCAGCCAACTGATAATTCCGAGCGTTAAATAAGGTCGGGTGATTAATTCCTGACCCAATAACGTCAGATTATTCACTCCCAGCTCCAGCAAGGCATAACTGGTTAAGTGCAGCGTTGCCCAGGCGAAACACCATAAACCCAACAGGCGGCGAGTGCGAATCAATAATGGTTGTTTAGCGTAGCGCGCCAGCGGTGTAACCAACAAGGTCGCCAGCAAGAATTTCAGCGCAGTCCGACCGGTAAAATGCTGAATATCTTTCACCGGATCGGCACTTAATCCACCGTGGTTAATTGCCCACATCAGCCAGACAAACGGCAAAAATCCGGCAAGATGCAGGCAAACTTTCAGCCATGTCACTTGTTTTGCTGTCAGTCGCACTTAGAAATTCTCCCGTAAATCCAGTCCACGATAAAGCGACGCCACTTGATCGGCGTATCCGTTAAACAACAGCGTTGGCTGACGTTGTACATCAAGAATGCCACCTGAACCGATAAACCGTTCGGTAGCCTGCGACCAACGGGGATGATCAACATGTGGATTGACGTTGGCATAAAAGCCGTATTCATCGGGCGCAGCCAGATTCCAGGTGGTTGGCGGACGCTCCCGGGTCAGCTTAATACTGACAATTGATTTAATCCCTTTAAAGCCATATTTCCACGGCACAATCAGCCGTACCGGTGCGCCATTTTGCGGCGGTAACGCCTTGCCATAAACACCAACGGTCATCAGTGTGAGCGGATGCATCGCTTCGTCGAGACGTAATCCTTCTATATAAGGATATTTCAGGCCGCCGCCAATAAACCGGTCCTGCTGGCCTGGCATCTGTTCCGGCGCATAAATGGTTTCGAAGGCGACGTATTTCGCGTTACTGGTCGGTTCTGCCAGTGCCAGCAATTTGTGCAGCGGAAAACCAATCCACGGCACCACCATCGACCATGCTTCTACGCAACGCATACGATAAATCCG
>NZ_PTSR01000098.1:0-1178 GCF_002965345.1 Escherichia sp. MOD1-EC5950 | reverse complement strand
CCCTTGTATCTTGAAATTCGTTTAGTATGGTTTTGGATTAGATTTGGCACAGCATGTGCAGCCTGACCTTCCCCAGGGTTCAAAGCCCGAGATACAGCGACCGGCGCACATGCTGAGCCACTCATCTGAAACCCGAACAGTTATCCGTATTTTCCATAACGTATTTGCAAGGATGGGTAATAATGAGGCTGCCAAATCCACTCTGCGTGGGCATTGATGTTTCTAAAGCAACACTTGATATCGCTGCTACCGCTGAAATCGAACAGTTCACGACCAGTAATGATTCCGATGGTTTTGATGAGATCATCAATAAACTCAAAGAGTGTCGTATCTCTCTTGTGCTTATGGAGGCTACTGGTGGCTTTGAAGCAGCAATAGCTTGCTCGCTTCAGGCTGCGGGTTTTGATGTAACGGTGATCAACCCAAGGCAAGCGCGTGATTTTGCTCGCGCTATGGGGTATCTGGCCAAAACCGATCGCATTGATGCCAGGGTTCTTGCTCAAATGGCTGAGGTAATCAACAAGCATCCAGATAGAGAGCGCTTCATTCGCCCCATTCAGAATGCTGAACGACAAGTTCTCACTGCAATGGTAGTTCGACGTCGCCAGTTGATAGCCATGCATGTAGCTGAACGAAACAGGCTTCACCCGGCACACCCTCAAAGCAGAAAGAGCATCAACATTATCATAAAAGCTCTCGACGATGAGCTTGCCAGAGTCGATGCTGAGATGAGTAAACACGTTCAAAATCACTTCAAAGAGCTTGCTGACAAACTCAACACTTTCAAAGGTGTTGGTATTAGAACGACCGCCAGCCTGCTCGCAGAAGTTCCAGAGCTTGGCAATCTCACACGCAGAGAGATTAGCGCGCTCGTTGGTGTGGCTCCTGTTAACCGTGATTCAGGAACGATGCGCGGGCGAAGAACCATATTTGGCGGAAGAATTGGTGCGCGAACCGCACTGTATATGGCCGCTCTTGTTGCTACCAGATTTAACCCTGTGATTAAAGCGTTCTACAGCAGGCTTTTGGCCGTTGGAAAGCCAAAGAAAGTTGCACTTGTTGCCTGCATGAGAAAGCTGCTGACAATCCTGAATGCGATGCTCAGGAAGAACGAAGAATGGGATATGTCATACCATTCGGTATCTCTTTAATTTTATCATTCAAGACAGTTGCTGTAT
>NZ_PTSR01000097.1:0-1226 GCF_002965345.1 Escherichia sp. MOD1-EC5950 | reverse complement strand
AAGACGTAAGATGCGAAAAGCAGCCATGGACAGAAACTACCTGGCGTCAGTCCTTGCGGGGAGCGGGCTTTCGTAATCTTGCCCTGGTTCTTGATCATGCGAAAAGAGAAACTGGATCTTTGCGTGATTTAGCTAATGGTCGATCAAGAGAGTTTCGTGATATTGCCCGAAATGTGGAAAGACATAATACACGTGGAGGATGTGTATGAAACACAATAAATGGAACTCTGCATTTAAATTGGATGTAATGAGTGTTATTAAGGATCTTTCTATTAAAGGTCTGCGTGTCGGTTCATCTATTACTCGACTTCATGAAATAATGGGAGAGCCAGAGCTACCAGTAGCGAAAATAAGCAAGAAATCAAAAATATATTATTGGCTTTATGGTAATATCAGTTTTCTTTCCGAAGAGGATTATGTGGTAGCTATAGATATTGATTTTCATAGCAATAGAGAAAAGGTAATTACGTTTGATAACACAATGAATTGGGAACTTAATAACTGGTTGAATTTAGCTAAGGAATATAATTTTAACATAAATAATGACAATCAATTATTTTATTTAACTCATGATGGTATTTCAATTTGTTTATCTCAATATGGCAGGTTAAGTATGGTTTCTCTTCGATGAAAATAATAGATGGAATTTATTTTTTATAATAATAGATTGATGCTTTTTAAAATGCCGGGAAAGAAATTCAATCTTCCCGGCTCTTTTATTATTTAACTCTCGTTTAGCACGCTAAACATTCCGTCCCGCATCCACTTAACCGACTGTTTAACCTGATAAAGTTCCTCCCGCAGTTCCTGTACTTCGTTATTATCCGCAGGCAGGATCAGGCATCTCTCTGAGATCTTCACGGTAACGCCCGTGCCGATCTCAAATCCCGCTTCTCTCAGCCATCTGGCGCTGATTTTGATCACCGGCGTGTCTCTGTGGTTGGGCAGATAACGTGCTGGCAGCGTGACGGTCGTGGACGGGTACGCAGCCGCACGGACGCAATGGGGCGCAGAACGGCATTCGGATACGACGCTTACGGATGGCTGTCGCCAGGCGTACCGTTACAACGCGCTGAACGCAGTCACGGAAGTGGTGTTCACCGGGGAGCGGGGCGGTGAAATCCGTCACCGGCTGGCGCGCGATGCGGTGGGCCGGCTCACGGCAAAAGAGACAGCAGAAAGCCGTACAGAATACATCTATGATGCGGCAGACCAGCTACTGGAAA
>NZ_PTSR01000096.1:0-1227 GCF_002965345.1 Escherichia sp. MOD1-EC5950 | reverse complement strand
AGTAAAGAAGGTCGTATTGTTGCCGGTCCCTATGACTACAACGTGGTAAAAAGCGACAACCAGAACTGGTTTTTAACCAGTGAAATTCCCGCAGGACCGTATACCCCACCGGAACTGCCCGTCATCCCGGAACCAGACCCTGAGCCCCCTGTAACACCAGAACCCCCTGTAACACCAGAACCGCCTGTGACACCGGAGCCACCTGTTACGCCAGCTGTTCCACAACCAGAACGAAAACATCTGTATCGCCCGGAAATTGGCAGCTATCTGGCCAATATTCAGGCGGCAAATACGCTGTTTAATACCCGACTGCATGACCGTCTGGGGGAAACACAATACACCGACCTGCTGACCGGCGAGCAGAAAGTAACCAGCCTGTGGATGCGTAACATTGGCGGGCATAATCGCTTTAAAGATCGTTCGGATGAATTGAGCACCCAGAGCAACCGTTATGTTCTGCAACTGGGCGGCGACCTCGCACAATGGAGCAGTAATGACCTTGATCGCTGGCATCTCGGCTTAATGGCTGGCTATGCCAACAGCAAGAGTCACACCCATTCCAACCTGACCGGGTACAGCTCACGTGGGCAAATCGACGGCTACAGTGTGGGGGTGTATGGCACCTGGTACGCTAACGAAGCGGACAAAACCGGGACTTATGTTGATAGCTGGTTGCTCTATAACTGGTTTGATAACACCGTCTCCGGCGAGTACCTGCCGGGTGAGAAATATCACTCTGACGGCATAACCGCTGCCATTGAAGCGGGTTATACCTTCCGTCTTGGTGAAAGCGCCGATGCGCGTACCAGCTACTGGTTGCAGCCAAAAATGCAACTGACGTGGATGGATGTGAAGGCAGACAATCATACTGAAGACAATGGCACTCTGGTTGAGGACAGCACCGAAGGCAACCTGCAAACGCGTCTGGGGGTGAAAGCGTATCTGCAAGGCCATAATGCTCTTGATGATCATAAAGAGCGTTCCTTCCAGCCTTTTGTGGAAGCCAACTGGATTTATAACTCCCGCAATTACAGTGTGAAGATGGATGGCATCAGCGATGAAATCATCGGTGCGCGTAACATCGGTGAGTTAAAAGTCGGGGTGGAAGGTCAGCTTAATCCGCGTCTGCAACTGTGGGGCAACGTCGCCCAGCAGTTGGGTGACAACGGTTACAGCGATACCCAGGGAATGCTGGGTATGAAATATCTCTTTTGATGCCACTTTGCC
>NZ_PTSR01000095.1:0-1264 GCF_002965345.1 Escherichia sp. MOD1-EC5950 | reverse complement strand
GATTTCCTGGACTCTCAGGAGATAAAACATGTTTACTGAAGAAGAAAAAATCCGCGCCATTGAGCTTTATTTCAAATATGGTAAGAAGCTGGCTCCCGTCGTACGCGAACTGGGCTACCCTTCGAAAAGAAATCTGCGGCGTTGGATCCGCTCATGGGAAGCAGGTGGTGGCGCAAAAGAATCCATTCGTCATAAGCACCGTTACTCCGATGAGCAAAAACAGGTTGCCGTTGAACATTATCTTAACCACGGCTGCTGCCTGGCGTTTACCAGCAGAGCCCTGGGTTATCCCTGCACTGATGTACTCGCTCGCTGGGTTAATGAACTTTATCCCGACAGACGACGTATATTTACCAGTAAGGCCAACCCGGTTGCGCCCTTTGAACCAGAAGTCAAACGTCAGGCTGTCATGGCACTCTGTACACGACAAGTATCAGCCAGTGAAATCGCCAGGCGTATTGGTGTCAGTCGTGCGGTATTGTATAAATGGAAAGATGAAATTATCGGCAACAGTGCTTACCAGACTATGCGTAAACATAACGAACCTTCCCTGGAGGCAGAACGCGATGCGTTGCGGGAGGAAGTCGCCCGACTGAATCAGGAAATACGCCGCCGGCAGATGGAGCTGGATATTCTGAAAAAGGCGGAGGAAATCATAAAAAAAGACCCGGGCATCAGTATCAGTCACCTGAACAACAGAGAAAAAACAAAGATCGCTGATGCCCTGAGACAAACATATCCCCTGACAGAATTACTGCATGTTCTGGGCCTTGCCCGTAGCAGTTATTTTTATCACCGGGCTGCACTGAAAGCCGGTGATAAATACGCCACGATACGTACGATGCTGACAGATATATTTAACAGTAATTACCAGTGTTATGGCTATCGTCGCCTGCATGCGATGCTCAGGCATGAGGGGGGGCGGCTATCAGAAAAGGTTGTACGCAGACTTATGGTGGAGGAACAGCTTGTCGTCAGCCGTAACCGTCGTCGCCGCTACAGATCATATTGCGGAGAAATCGGACCGGCTCCGGATAACCTTATCGCCAGAGATTTTAAGGCGGAGCAACCTAATCAGAAATGGCTGACAGATATCACGGAGTTCCAGCTCCCTGCAGGTAAAGTCTGGCTGTCACCGGTGGTGGACTGCTTCGATGGAAAAGTTGTGAGCTGGTCTCTCAGTACACGCCCCGATGCTGAACTGGTCAACACTATGCTGGATAGCGCTGTCGAAACGTTAAATGCTGGCGAACGACCGGTGATA
>NZ_PTSR01000094.1:0-1281 GCF_002965345.1 Escherichia sp. MOD1-EC5950 | reverse complement strand
ATTTGAAATAAAGCTCAATGGCGCGGATTTTTTCTTCTTCAGTAAACATGTTTTATCTCCTGAGAGTCCAGGAAATCGTCCGCAGCCCCATAACGGTCAAACATCGTGGCGTTGACATCAAAACGTTTTCCAGCTGACTGCAGGGAAACGCTGTCTGTTCTGGCAGTCTTAAGATTGGTATAAACAAGGCGCGCAAGAGGCTTGGTCAGCTCCTTATCTTCCATAAACCGCTTGAAAATCCAGAGATAAATATCAACCAGCTCCAGCCCTGCGCTTTGCGAACCCGACAGGAAGACAAGTGGTTCAGCTGGCATGTTCTCAAGTACAGGTTGGGTACGGTCAAAAATACGGGAACCGGTATGACCGGTTTAATCCACATAAAAATTCATGCAAGGTTCCTTTCTCAGGCAGGCGTAAATGAAAGGGAATTATTTATGTGAATGTAAAACCTTCCTGTCAGTGAGGGCAAGAGATCCGTAACCGGGAGTTTCCGGATCTTTTGAGGAGAGAAGGCCGATTATTGCCGGAAAGTCACAAAAAATAGAGAATTGTTGTGATTCGTGGATTGTTGTATGGGAAGCAAAGTTCACGGCTGACTGACCCTGAAATGGCAACAAAAGAGGAAAGGGGAACTTTTTTCAGTTTTTTTCACCAATCGGCCTTAAAGGCCGCATCGCATTTTCTAAATACAGTTTTACATAAGGAACATTGTATGACTGTATTTCTCATCCTCACCACGATCACATATGGCATCTTCAATACCGGCGGCTTCATCCTTTTAGTGGTCAAAAGGTATCAGAGCTGGACCCTATTCTGGAAAAACTATGACCACTTCCCTCATATCATCCGTTCCCGCTACCAATACCAGAGACGATTCATTCTCAGACGTATCTGGAAACGCCTTAAAACCGGCCAAGCCGGTTCTTCTAACAGCATTCCCCGCCCGGCCAGCCAGCAATGTGGTGATCACAATACTGGTTTCTCCGGATTTTCATTTGCGGATGGTGCCCTCATCCACATCCAGCTCTCGTCCGAGCACAGTGTTTTCATCTGAGTCTGTATCCAGTCATACAGTGACTGCATCAGTGGCGCAGCTCTGGCTTTTCTTGCCGCCAGACGCTGTTCTGCTGTACATCCCCGGACTTCTGCCTCTATGGCATACAGTTCACCGATACGCTGCAGGGCTTCCGTGGTGATGTCGGTGGGCACTCTTGCATGCACATCGTGGATTTTTCTCCGGGCATGAGCCATACACGCGGCTTCCGTTATTCTGCCGGATTC
>NZ_PTSR01000093.1:0-1345 GCF_002965345.1 Escherichia sp. MOD1-EC5950 | reverse complement strand
GACTCCGGCTGCCGCCTGGCAGGCTGCGCTGCCAGCTTAACCGGTTGTCGGCGTTGTAGCCGCTGAACGTCGTCAGCCACCCGCTGCGGTCATACGCAAAACGCACCCTGTCCGCCTGCATGTGGTGCAGCCGCTCACCTTCTTCCGTGGGGGTGAGCGTCACCTCCGTTATCTGGTCAAGACGGTTGTAGCTGAAGGTCCGTGTACTGTGCTGCGTGTCACTGCGCAACAGGCGGCCCAGCGCATCACGCTCCTGCCGCTCATTACGCACCCCGCCTTCTGTACCCTGCGTCTGGGTGATGACCGGATACCCGCTCGCATTCAGCACAAAATGGCTGAGAGAAGCGGGATTTGAGATCGGCACGGGCGTTACCGTGAAGATCCCGGAAGGTTGCCTGATCCTGCTTGCGGATAACAACGAAGTACAGGAACTGCGCAGGGAGCTTTATCAGGTTAAACAGGTGGTTAAGGGGATGCGGAACGGGATGTTTAGTGTGCTGAACGAAAGCTAAATAATAAAAAGCCGGGAAGATTTAATTTCTTACCTGGCGTTATTACTATTTAACTAATCTTTTTAAATAAATAACAACATCATGTTCTAACAAATTATTGAAGATATTATTAAAAGTACATAGATGCTCATATTCACTCTTTGTTATAACAAGGTCATTTTCGCAGATATAATCACATAATATTTCAAAAGCTAATGGCTCTTCCCCAAAATCGATGTAACTCAACGCATAATTCAGTTCATCTTCAGAAAGTCTGTCATGAAAATTTTCACCAAATTCTTTTAACTCGATACCAGTAGCAGTAGTCATCATTTTGCGCCCGGTAAAGGTGGAATCGGTCCACTATCAGGAAATGCAGTAACTATTCTTCCCTTGGCTGGTTGGAAAACTACTCGAATCTGTACTCCATCTCTGACTTCCCATGCCACCCAATTAGCAGCTTTTCCTGCTTTCGTTAATGCGCCTCCAGTTCCTTGCTGGGCATACCATTTAGTCGATGGTGAATTCACAATATCATCAACTTCGGAAATAATCTTTTTCGCATCCCATGATTGAGGAAAAATCGTTTTACCTGGCTGACCAAGCCACATATGACCACCACTACCAGGACCATCACCATGAAGAATATGTTGTTGCGCTTTTGGACCACAACCAAATAACCCCAGCGGGTCGATCCATGACAGCGGATTCGGCGCATAAGCATAGAGGTTTATCCCCCCCGCCAGCCCTATCGGATCCTGGCTGATAAACCGCCCACACTCCGGCGCATAATATCTGAACAGATTGTAATGCAGTCCCGTTTCTTCGTCAAAGTACTGCCCCGGCAGTCGCAG
>NZ_PTSR01000092.1:0-1365 GCF_002965345.1 Escherichia sp. MOD1-EC5950 | reverse complement strand
CTCGACAGGGAAACGGGGCTGCACTACAATCTGCACCGTTACTATGATCCGGATGTCGGGCGGTTCATAGTAACGGATCCGATAGGGCTGGCGGGTGGGTTAAACCTGTATGCGTATGCGCCGAATCCGCTGTCATGGATCGACCCGCTAGGATTAACAGGCACACCCCTTGAAAAAGGTGCTCCTCTTCCTGATGCAACTAAAGTTTATAGAATTAGTACCGACGGTTCTTATGGGTTTGATTTCAATCCTCGTGAAATAGACGCTATTAATAAAGGGAAGTTAAATCCTCCAGGAGTATCTGTTATCAGAGCTAATAGTGCTGACGACGCCATCAGAATATGGAATGCAGCATTTCCTAAAAGACCCGCGACAAGTGTTGGGGAGGTCAGTGCAGCGGACCTCAGAAAAATTGGATTTGATGTTATTCACGATCCGTCAGGAGGTAAGTTGGGGGAAAATCATGCAAGATTAATTCATCCAGAGGGTGTTGATGGTTTTAATGCCAACAAAGGGAAACTATCTGGTACTTTCAGAGGGTGTGGAGGATAAGGATGAAAGACTATATCATTTCATTTAGAGAGAATGAGAAATATGCTCTTATAGAATATAACAGGGTTGATAAGTTCGACTACTATTATGAAGGTGTTATTATAGAATCTTATTTTCCAGAAGAAATAATTTTCCTTATTGAAGAGCGCAATGGAATTATTGATGAGATGGCAATATCTCTTTTGGATGAAGTAGAGGAAAAGTTGTATTCATATAACATTGGTTTAAAAGAAAGTGGCTCTATGATTTTTGATATTGAAATTATTGATGGGGACAAAATTTCATTTTTTACAAAATATCCATCAAGCCAGGGTTATTTAGATAGATATCCAGTGAGTCAATAACGTTCACTCAAAAGCCGGGTAAGAAATTAAACTTCCCGGCTTTTTTATTTAATTATCTTTCAGCACACTAAACATCCCGTCCCGCATCCCAGGGAAAGATCACGTAACGCTGTTTTTTTGTACTAAACAATTCGCACTAAATGTTCAATAATTGAGATATCCCTTATTACCTAAAGCTGTTTTTCATTGCTTATACATGATCAAATACTCCTTGCATAATTAAGGAGAACAAAATGGAACTTAAAAAATTGATGGAACATATTTCTATTATCCCCGATTACAGACAAGCCTGGAAAGTGGAACATAAATTATCTGATATTCTACTGCTGACTATTTGTGCCGTTATTTCTGGTGCAGAAGGTTGGGAAGATATAGAGGATTTCGGGGAAACACATCTCGATTTTTTGAAGCAATATGGTGATTTTGAAAATGGTATTCCTGTTCACGATACTATTGCCAGAGTTGTATC
>NZ_PTSR01000091.1:0-1380 GCF_002965345.1 Escherichia sp. MOD1-EC5950 | reverse complement strand
AGAAAAGTTCATGCAGCAAGTGGATGCTTACATCAGATGGTATAACGAGCGGCGTATAAAATTATCGCTGGGTGCAGTCAGCCCTGAAATGTACCGCCAACAATGCGGGCTGGAATGATAAAGCAGTCCAGGAAATCGTCCGCATCACCATAACGGTCAAACATCGTGGCGTTGACAAACTTCATTATCTGTACCCAGAGACAGCGCATTCAGCAGTGCCGGTGGGACGGTCAGCATAACTGAGCCGCCAGCCTTCTTCAGTCGGGTGGTATGCATTCTTCACCCCCATAAAAGTTATATTTAAATATAACATCCACTAAAAAAACACACCAGGCTTTAACGCGCAATGTTTAATAAAAATATAACTTTCAACCAAACAGTAAACCCAGCGTGGTTGCTTCCATATGCAGCAATACCGGCAGCAGCAGGCCACCACTTCTGATCCTAGTCGCTGATGTAATCAACCCCACCAAGAACAGTTCTACCAGTGTCAGCAGGTTCTGATACTGGCTGTGCGCGGTGACGTACAACAACGACGTTATCAGCGCCCCCAGCCACATCGTCCAGCAGTACCGTGAACGGAAGACGTTTAGCATAATCCCCCGGAACAGCGTTTCCTCATTCAGCGGGGCAAGGATAAAGATGGCCAGCAACGTCAGGTATGGACTTATCGGCAAAAAGTCTCGTTATAAATGGCTCAGCAGGCAGAGCTAGCACCTTACCGAGCAGAAATTCACCGACATACACCGCGGCCACCGCACCGACCAGCCACGGTACGCCAACGTTGCGCAGCTAACCAAAGATCGGTAGCGGAGCTATCCAACGGAGGTATACTAGGAAAACACACAGCAGAACAGCACCATGACTGAAGAACAAATAGTTTTTTCCTGACCTATAAAACAGAACTGCCTGCTCCATGACAAATCTGGCTCCCCAGCTAATGCCCCATGCAGCCAGCATAACCAGCAGATATTGATTACGTGTCTGAATCATTGCATCTCCTGTAAATTTTTAACTTGTCCTATTTTTGTCATTACCACGTATATACACATGTATATCAATTCAGATATCGTCACCAGGATATGCCGCACCAGCGGCATGGAAGGAGGCACTCAGTTGTTTCATATGACACTGGAGTAAAACCGCCGAAGCCCGGCATAAGCCGGTACTGATTGATAGCTTTCACCTTACCCATCCCCAGCCCTTGTATGTAATAGGGCTCGATGGCTAGCTACCATCATATGAAGCAGAGTGAGCTTGTCCCAGCCCTGAACAGTCAGACTTTGATTAGCAGCAAAAGCCCTCTGCTTCACCTTTCACGCCAGCATTAACATTGAACGGTTGCCAAGAGCGATGACTCTGCATGTACAAGGGGAATAG
>NZ_PTSR01000090.1:0-1384 GCF_002965345.1 Escherichia sp. MOD1-EC5950 | reverse complement strand
ACAGTTGTTTCATAATTGCCGGTGGCATCTTCTTCAAACAGGTATGGAATATCTTTCTCCATACAGTAATCGGCAGCGCTGGCGAAGTCGGGAAAAAACAGCCCGGCTTCATTATCTGTTCCTCCGGCGCAGGGGACCACCCGCCATCGCAACAGGGGGGGGCTGAGCGGGAAGATTGTCTGCTGGATTTTTGTTTGCGAGGTTTAGCTGAACGGGCTATATAACCACCTGAAAGACAATGATATTGTCTGTTTTTATAACGGTAATTACAGGCCATGACAAGCCGCAGCCGCCAGGCTGCCTACTCGACGGACGGGTCAGTAAAAAAGGTGGTGTGGCTGGCAATCCAGTCTGTATCCCAGAAATGGACGATGCCGTTGAAGGACTGGCGTATGGCAATGAGCCGCTTTATTATCGAGTTTGGTGACCGCTTTGACGGTCACTTTTAAGAAAAGGAATTTACACAGAATGTTAAACAGGCTCTTTTGTTGATGTATTTCTGGCTGCCACCCATAAGATACAGGCCCCACGACGGGGAGGTGTACGTTTGATTTTTCCCTCTTTTTCAAGACATGTAAGGTAATGGCGGGCCTGATAAACACTCATGTCAAAACGCATGGCTATTTCAGCCGTTTTGCATGGCGTGTTTATATCCTGAACAAAATCCAGTATCTGTTCTTTCTTCATTTCTGTTCACATCCGTATTTGCAATTTCCATTTTATTATAACCAGCCTCTGGTTCTCTCCTCCACGCCCACTTTTAATTCTCATAAACGCATAAAAAATCAACCTCATAACATGTTTTTTACAATGTTTCTGGTTATTGATTACGTCATTAACCTGCGGATGATTATGCGTATATTTCCTTCTGTTATTTTAATTTCCCACTTTAATATTTCCTGTGATTCTAAATTCATTTTTTATGTGAAAAATATGATCTGTTTTTTGATGAATATCTAAATATGAACAAAAAAACCTGTGCGGGATGCAATATTGGTGTTGGCAAAAACGACGATCTTTTTATCTGTTTTTTGTTTTGTTTTTGGTTTTTTATCCTAAATACTTAGGTTTTTAACGAAATTTTATGCTATTAAATTGTTTTTGTTTGGTTATAAAGATCGTGAAATTAGTGTTTTTCGCTATAAAACACCGTGGTAATCTTCGCCGCAGAAAGCAGGACGGCAGTCGTGTGAGTACATTTTTGTTATCCGGATTTATGTCGTCTTTTGTCTGGTTATATTTCTGGAAAGATATAAATGAACAGCAGTGACCTGTATCTGAGCAAGAAGCACGGGCGTACTTTGTCGCCCGGAAAAATGTCAGAGAGCCAGTTCTGGTTATTAGCTGAAATATCTCCGGTTCACAGTGAAAAGGTTCTTAATGC
>NZ_PTSR01000008.1:0-131215 GCF_002965345.1 Escherichia sp. MOD1-EC5950 | reverse complement strand
TAACGGGCACCAACGGCAAAACCACAACGACTCAGCTTCTGGCGCAATGGAGCCAACTGCTTGGTGAAACCAGCGCGGTAATGGGCACTGTTGGTAATGGCCTGCTGGGTAAAGTGATCCCGACGGAAAATACCACCGGTTCGGCAGTCGACGTTCAGCATGAGCTGGCGGGGCTGGTGGATCAGGGCGCGACTTTTTGCGCAATGGAAGTTTCCTCACACGGGCTGGTACAGCACCGTGTGGCGGCATTGAAATTTGCGGCGTCGGTCTTTACTAACTTAAGTCGCGATCACCTTGATTATCATGGTGATATGGAACACTACGAAGCGGCGAAATGGTTGCTTTACTCCGAACATCATTGCGGTCAGGCGATTGTCAACGCTGATGACGAAGTAGGCCGCCGCTGGCTGGCAAAATTGCCGGACGCGGTTGCCGTGTCGATGGAAGAAAATATCAATCCGAACTGTCATGGCCGCTGGTTGAAAGCGACTGGCGTGAACTATCACGACAGCGGTGCGACCATTCGCTTCACCTCAAGCTGGGGCGATGGGGAAATAGAAAGCCGCCTGATGGGCGCATTCAACGTTAGTAACCTGCTGCTGGCGCTGGCGACGCTGCTGGCGCTCGGTTACCCATTAGCTGACCTGCTGAAAACCGCCGCGCGTCTGCAACCGGTTTGCGGACGTATGGAAGTGTTCACTGCGCCAGGCAAACCGACGGTTGTTGTGGATTATGCTCACACTCCGGATGCGCTGGAAAAAGCCTTGCAGGCTGCGCGCCTGCACTGTGCGGGTAAGCTGTGGTGCGTCTTCGGCTGTGGCGGCGATCGCGATAAAGGCAAGCGCCCACTGATGGGGGCAATTGCTGAAGAGTTTGCCGACGTGGCGGTGGTAACGGATGACAACCCGCGTACTGAAGAGCCGCGTGCCATCATCAACGATATTCTGGCGGGGATGTTAGACGCCGGACATGCCAAAGTGATGGAAGGGCGCGCCGAAGCGGTAACGTGCGCCGTTATGCAGGCGAAAGAAAATGATGTCGTGTTGGTCGCGGGTAAAGGCCATGAAGATTACCAGATTGTCGGTAATCAGCGTCTGGACTACTCCGATCGCGTCACGGTGGCGCGTTTGCTGGGGGTAATCGCATGATTAGTGTAACCCTTAGCCAACTGGCGAATATTCTCAACGGCGAACTGAAAGGGGCTGATATCACCCTTGACGCCGTAACCACCGATACCCGTAAATTGACGCCTGGCTGTCTGTTCGTCGCCCTGAAAGGCGAACGTTTCGATGCCCATGATTTTGCCGACCAGGCGAAAGCTGGAGGGGCGGGCGCGCTGCTGGTTAGCCGTCCGCTGGATATCGACCTGCCACAGTTAATCGTTAACGATACGCGTCTGGCATTTGGTGAACTGGCAGCATGGGTTCGTCAGCAAGTTCCTGCTCGTGTGGTTGCCCTGACCGGTTCCTCCGGTAAAACCTCCGTGAAAGAGATGACCGCGGCGATTTTAAGTCAGTGTGGCAACACGCTTTATACGGCTGGCAATCTCAACAACGACATCGGCGTGCCAATGACGCTGCTGCGTTTAACGCCGGAATACGATTACGCGGTCATTGAGCTTGGCGCTAACCATCAGGGCGAAATTGCCTGGACTGTTAGCCTGACCCGTCCGGAAGCCGCACTGGTCAACAATCTGGCGGCTGCGCATCTGGAAGGTTTCGGCTCGCTTGCGGGTGTCGCGAAAGCGAAAGGCGAAATCTTTACCGGCCTGCCAGAAAACGGTATCGCTATCATGAATGCCGATAACAACGACTGGCTGAACTGGCAGAGTGTGATTGGCTCACGCAAAGTGTGGCGTTTTTCGCCAAATGCCGCCAACAGCGATTTTACCGCTACCAATATCCATGTGACTTCACATGGTACTGAATTTACGCTGCAAACCCCAACAGGTAGCGTCGATGTTCTGCTGCCGCTGCCGGGGCGTCACAATATCGCAAATGCGTTGGCTGCCGCGGCGCTCTCCATGTCCGTGGGTGCAACGCTTGATGCCATCAAAACGGGACTGGCAAATCTGCAAGCTGTTCCTGGTCGTCTGTTCCCCATTCAACTGGCGGAAAACCAGTTGCTGCTCGACGACTCCTACAACGCCAATGTTGGCTCAATGACCGCCGCAGTTCAGGTACTGGCTGAAATGCCGGGTTATCGCGTGCTGGTGGTTGGTGATATGGCCGAGCTGGGTGCTGAAAGTGATGCCTGTCATGTCCAGGTGGGGGAAGCGGCGAAGGCGGCTGGTATTGACCGCGTGTTAAGCGTGGGCAAGCAAAGCCATGCTATCAGCACCGCCAGCGGTGCTGGCGAACATTTTGCTGATAAATCCGCGTTGATTACGCGTCTTAAATCACTGATTGCAGAGCAACAGGTGATTACGATTTTAGTTAAGGGTTCACGTAGTGCTGCCATGGAAGAGGTAGTACGCGCTTTACAGGAGAATGGGACATGTTAGTTTGGCTGGCCGAACATTTGGTCAAATATTATTCCGGCTTTAACGTCTTTTCCTATCTGACGTTTCGCGCCATCGTCAGCCTGCTGACTGCGCTGTTCATCTCATTGTGGATGGGCCCGCGCATGATTGCTCATTTGCAAAAACTCTCCTTCGGGCAGGTTGTTCGTAACGATGGCCCTGAATCACACTTCAGTAAGCGCGGCACGCCGACCATGGGTGGGATCATGATCCTGACTGCGATTGTCGTCTCCGTGATCTTGTGGGCTTATCCCTCCAACCCGTATGTCTGGTGCGTACTGGTGGTGCTGGTCGGTTACGGCATTATTGGTTTTGTTGATGACTATCGCAAAGTCGTGCGCAAAGACACCAAAGGTTTGATCGCGCGCTGGAAGTATTTCTGGATGTCGGTGATTGCGTTGGGCGTTGCTTTCGCACTTTATCTTGCAGGAAAAGACACGCCAGCAACGCAACTGGTGGTGCCGTTCTTTAAAGATGTGATGCCGCAGTTAGGCTTGTTTTATATCCTGCTGGCGTATTTTGTGATTGTCGGTACGGGCAACGCGGTAAACCTGACCGATGGCCTCGACGGTCTGGCCATTATGCCGACCGTCTTTGTCGCAGGTGGTTTTGCACTGGTGGCCTGGGCTACCGGCAACATGAACTTTGCCAGCTACTTACATATACCGTATCTGCGACACGCCGGGGAGCTGGTTATCGTCTGCACCGCGATAGTCGGGGCAGGGCTGGGCTTCCTGTGGTTTAACACCTATCCCGCGCAGGTCTTTATGGGCGACGTTGGTTCGCTGGCGTTAGGTGGCGCGTTGGGCATTATCGCTGTGCTGCTGCGTCAGGAATTCCTGCTGGTGATTATGGGGGGCGTGTTTGTTGTCGAAACCCTGTCGGTTATTTTGCAGGTCGGCTCCTTTAAACTGCGCGGGCAACGTATTTTCCGCATGGCGCCGATCCATCACCACTATGAACTTAAAGGCTGGCCGGAACCGCGTGTCATCGTGCGTTTCTGGATTATTTCGCTGATGCTGGTCCTGATTGGTCTGGCAACGCTGAAGGTGCGTTAATCATGGCTGATTACCTGGGTAAAAATGTCGTCATTATCGGCCTGGGCCTCACCGGGCTTTCCTGCGTAGACTTTTTCCTTGCTCGCGGCGTGACGCCGCGCGTTATGGATACGCGTATGACACCGCCTGGCCTGGATAAATTACCCGAAACGGTAGAACGTCATACTGGCGGTCTTAATGATGAATGGCTGATGGCGGCAGATCTTATTGTCGCCAGCCCCGGCATTGCGCTGGCGCATCCATCCTTAAGCGCCGCTGCCGATGCCGGAATCGAAATCGTTGGTGATATCGAACTGTTCTGCCGCGAAGCGCAAGCGCCGATTGTGGCGATCACGGGTTCTAACGGCAAAAGTACGGTCACCACCTTAGTGGGCGAAATGGCGAAAGCAGCAGGTGTTAACGTTGGCGTCGGTGGCAACATTGGTCTGCCAGCGTTGATGTTACTCGATGATGAGTGCGAACTGTACGTGTTGGAACTGTCGAGCTTCCAACTGGAAACAACCTCCAGTTTACAGGCGGTGGCAGCGACCATTCTGAACGTAACTGAAGATCATATGGATCGTTATCCGTTTGGTTTGCAACAGTATCGTGCGGCAAAACTGCGCATTTACGAAAATGCGAAAGTTTGCGTGGTTAATGCCGATGATGCCTTAACGATGCCGATCCGCGGTGCGGATGAACGTTGCGTCAGCTTTGGCGTCAACATGGGTGACTATCACCTGAATCATCAGCAGGGCGAAACCTGGCTGCGGGTGAAAGGTGAGAAAGTGTTGAACGTGAAAGAGATGAAACTTTCAGGGCAACATAACTACACCAATGCGCTGGCGGCACTGGCGCTGGCGGATGCCGCAGGGTTACCGCGAGCCAGCAGCCTGACAGCGCTAACGACTTTTACCGGTCTGCCGCATCGCTTTGAAGTGGTGCTTGAGCACAATGGCGTACGCTGGATTAACGACTCGAAAGCTACCAACGTCGGCAGTACGGAAGCCGCGCTAAACGGCTTGCATGTTGACGGTACGCTGCACTTGTTGTTAGGCGGCGATGGCAAATCGGCGGATTTTAGTCCGCTGGCGCGCTATCTGAATGGCGATAACGTTCGTCTGTATTGCTTCGGTCGCGACGGTGCGCAGTTAGCGGCTTTACGCCCGGAAGTGGCTGAACAAACCGAAACCATGGAGCAGGCGATGCGTCTATTGGCTCCGCGCGTGCGACCGGGAGATATGGTTCTGCTCTCTCCGGCCTGTGCCAGCCTCGATCAGTTCAAGAACTTTGAACAACGGGGCAATGAATTTGCTCGTCTGGCGAAGGAGTTTGGTTGATGCGTTTATCTTTCCCTCGCCTGAAAATGCCGCGTCTGCCGGGATTCAGTATCCTGGTCTGGATCTCCACGGCGCTGAAGGGCTGGGTGATGGGCTCGCGGGAAAAAGATACCGACAGCCTGATCATGTACGATCGTACCTTGCTGTGGCTGACCTTCGGCCTCGCGGCGATTGGCTTTATCATGGTGACCTCGGCGTCAATGCCCATCGGGCAACGCTTAACCAACGATCCGTTCTTCTTCGCGAAGCGTGATGGTGTTTACCTGATCCTGGCGTTCATTCTGGCGATCATTACGCTGCGCCTGCCGATGGAGTTCTGGCAGCGCTACAGCGCCACAATGCTGCTCGGGTCAATCATCTTGCTGATGATCGTGCTGGTGGTGGGTAGCTCAGTTAAAGGGGCATCGCGTTGGATCGATCTCGGCCTGCTGCGTATTCAGCCTGCGGAACTGACTAAGCTGTCGCTGTTTTGCTATATCGCCAACTATCTGGTGCGCAAAGGTGACGAAGTGCGTAATAACTTGCGCGGCTTCCTGAAACCGATGGGGGTGATTCTGGTACTGGCAGTGTTGCTGCTGGCGCAGCCTGACCTCGGTACGGTGGTGGTGTTGTTTGTGACCACGCTGGCGATGCTGTTCCTGGCGGGGGCGAAATTATGGCAATTCATTGCCATTATCGGCATGGGGATTTCAGCGGTTGTGTTGCTGATCCTCGCTGAACCATACCGTATTCGCCGCGTTACCGCGTTCTGGAACCCGTGGGAAGACCCGTTCGGCAGCGGCTATCAGTTGACGCAATCATTGATGGCGTTTGGTCGTGGCGAATTGTGGGGGCAAGGTTTAGGTAACTCGGTACAAAAACTGGAGTATCTGCCGGAAGCGCATACTGACTTTATTTTCGCCATTATCGGAGAAGAACTGGGGTATATCGGTGTGGTGCTGGCGCTTTTAATGGTATTCTTCGTCGCTTTTCGTGCGATGTCGATTGGCCGTAAAGCGTTAGAAATTGACCACCGCTTTTCTGGTTTTCTCGCCTGTTCAATTGGCATCTGGTTTAGTTTCCAGGCGCTGGTTAACGTAGGCGCGGCGGCGGGGATGCTACCGACCAAAGGTTTGACATTGCCGCTGATCAGTTACGGTGGTTCGAGTTTACTGATTATGTCGACAGCCATCATGATGCTGTTGCGTATTGATTATGAAACGCGTCTGGAGAAAGCGCAGGCGTTTGCACGAGGTTCACGATGAGTGGTCAAGGGAAGCGATTAATGGTGATGGCTGGCGGTACTGGCGGACATGTGTTCCCCGGGCTGGCGGTTGCGCACCATTTAATGGCCCAGGGGTGGCAAGTTCGCTGGCTGGGTACTGCCGATCGTATGGAAGCGGACTTAGTGCCGAAGCACGGTATTGAGATCGACTTTATTCGTATCTCCGGCCTGCGTGGTAAGGGGATCAAAGCATTACTCGTGGCTCCGCTGCGTATCTTTAACGCCTGGCGGCAGGCGCGGGCAATTATGAAAGCTTACAAGCCTGATGTGGTGCTCGGGATGGGCGGCTACGTTTCCGGGCCAGGTGGTCTGGCAGCATGGTCGTTAGGCATTCCGGTTGTACTTCACGAACAAAACGGCATTGCAGGCTTGACCAATAAATGGCTGGCGAAAATTGCCACCAAAGTGATGCAGGCGTTTCCAGGCGCTTTCCCCAATGCGGAAGTGGTTGGTAACCCGGTGCGTACCGATGTGCTGGCGCTGCCGTTACCGCAGCAACGTTTGGCCGGGCGTGAAGGCCCGATTCGTGTGTTGGTGGTGGGTGGTTCGCAGGGCGCGCGTATTCTTAACCAGACAATGCCTCAGGTCGCAGCAAAGCTGGGCGATACGGTAACTATCTGGCATCAGAGTGGCAAAGGTTCGCAACAATCTGTTGAACAGGCTTATGCCGAAGCGGGGCAACCGCAGCATAAAGTGACAGAATTTATTGATGATATGGCGGCGGCCTATGCATGGGCGGATGTCGTTGTTTGCCGCTCCGGCGCGTTGACGGTGAGTGAAATCGCCGCGGCGGGGCTACCGGCATTGTTTGTGCCGTTTCAGCATAAAGACCGCCAGCAATACTGGAATGCGCTGCCGCTGGAGAAAGCGGGCGCAGCCAAAATTATCGAGCAACCGCAACTTACTGTGGACGCTGTCGCCAACACCCTGGCCGGGTGGTCGCGAGAAACCTTATTAACCATGGCAGAACGCGCCCGTGCTGCATCCATTCCGGATGCCACCGAGCGAGTGGCAAATGAAGTGAGCCGGGCTGCCCGGGCGTAATTGTGGCGATGCCTTTTGCATCGCATGAATTTGAGAAGTTAATGGCGTAAAGAATGAATACACAACAATTGGCAAAACTGCGTTCCATCGTGCCCGAAATGCGTCGCGTTCGGCACATACACTTTGTCGGCATCGGTGGTGCCGGTATGGGCGGTATTGCCGAAGTTCTGGCCAATGAAGGGTATCAGATCAGTGGTTCCGATTTAGCGCCAAATCCGGTCACGCAGCAGTTAATGAATCTGGGGGCGACGATTTACTTCAACCATCGCCCGGAAAACGTGCGTGACGCCAGCGTGGTCGTTGTTTCCAGCGCGATTTCTGCTGACAACCCAGAGATTGTTGCTGCCCATGAAGCGCGTATTCCGGTTATTCGTCGTGCGGAAATGCTGGCTGAGTTAATGCGTTTTCGTCATGGCATCGCCATTGCCGGGACACACGGTAAAACCACCACCACCGCGATGGTTTCCAGCATCTACGCAGAAGCGGGCCTCGACCCGACCTTCGTTAACGGTGGGCTGGTAAAAGCGGCGGGTGTTCATGCACGTTTAGGTCACGGGCGTTACCTGATTGCCGAAGCGGATGAGAGCGACGCATCGTTCCTGCATCTGCAACCGATGGTGGCGATTGTCACCAATATCGAAGCCGATCACATGGATACCTACCAGGGTGACTTCGAGAATTTAAAACAGACTTTTATTAATTTTCTGCACAACCTGCCGTTTTACGGACGTGCGGTGATGTGTGTTGACGACCCGGTGATCCGTGAGTTGTTACCGCGCGTTGGCCGTCAGATTACCACTTATGGTTTCAGTGAAGATGCTGACGTTCGTGTGGAAGATTATCAGCAGATTGGCCCGCAGGGGCACTTTACGTTGCTGCGCCAGGACAAAGAGCCGATGCGCGTTACTCTGAATGCGCCAGGCCGTCATAATGCGCTGAACGCTGCCGCTGCGGTTGCGGTCGCCACGGAAGAGGGGATTGACGACGACGCTATTCTGCGTGCGCTGGAGAGCTTCCAGGGAACCGGTCGTCGCTTTGATTTCCTCGGTGAGTTTCCGCTGGAGCCGGTCAACGGTAAAAGCGGTACAGCAATGCTGGTCGATGACTACGGCCACCATCCGACAGAAGTGGATGCCACGATTAAAGCGGCGCGTGCTGGCTGGCCGGATAAAAACCTGGTGATGCTGTTTCAGCCGCACCGTTTCACCCGCACTCGTGATCTGTATGACGATTTTGCCAATGTCCTGACCCAGGTCGATACCTTATTGATGCTGGACGTTTATCCGGCTGGCGAAGCACCGATTCCGGGAGCGGACAGCCGTTCGTTGTGTCGTACAATTCGTGGACGTGGGAAAATTGATCCCATTCTGGTGCCTGATCCGGCGCAGGTAGCCGAGATGTTAGCACCGGTATTAACTGGTAACGACCTGATTCTTGTGCAGGGGGCGGGTAATATCGGAAAAATTGCTCGTTCTTTAGCTGAAATCAAACTGAAGCCGCAAACTCCGGAGGAAGAGCAACATGACTGATAAAATCGCGGTCCTGTTGGGCGGGAACTCCGCAGAGAGAGAAGTTTCTTTGAATTCTGGTGCTGCAGTGTTAGCCGGGCTGCGTGAAGGCAGTATCAACGCGCATCCTGTCGATCCGAAAGAAGTCGACGTGACGCAACTGAAGGCGATGGGCTTTCAGAAAGTATTTATCGCTCTGCACGGGCGCGGCGGTGAAGACGGCACATTGCAGGGCATGCTCGAGCTGATGGGGCTACCTTATACCGGCAGCGGGGTGATGGCATCTGCGCTTTCAATGGATAAACTACGCAGCAAATTGCTGTGGCAGGGAGCAGGTTTACCGGTAGCGCCGTGGGTGGCATTAACCCGCGCAGAATTTGAAAAAGGCCTTAGTGATAAGCAGTTAGCAGAAATTTCTGCCTTAGGTTTGCCGCTTATTGTCAAGCCGAGTCGCGAAGGTTCCAGCGTTGGAATGTCAAAAGTAGTAGCAGAAAATGCTCTACAAGATGCATTAAGATTGGCATTTCAGCACGATGAAGAAGTATTGATTGAAAAATGGCTAAGTGGGCCGGAGTTCACGGTTGCGATACTCGGTGAAGAAATTTTACCGTCAATACGTATTCAACCCGCCGGAACCTTCTATGATTATGAGGCAAAGTATCTCTCTGATGAGACACAGTATTTCTGCCCCGCTGGTCTGGAAGCGTCACAAGAGGCCAATTTGCAGGCATTAGTGCTGAAAGCATGGACGACTTTAGGCTGCAAAGGATGGGGGCGTATTGACGTCATGCTGGACAGTGATGGACAGTTTTATCTGCTGGAAGCCAATACCTCACCGGGTATGACCAGCCATAGTCTGGTGCCGATGGCGGCGCGTCAGGCGGGGTTAAGCTTCTCGCAGTTGGTAGTACGAATTCTGGAACTGGCGGACTAATATGTCGCAGGCTGCTCTGAACACGCGAAACAGCGAGGAAGAGATTTCTTCTCGCCGCAATAATGGAACACGTCTGGCGGGGATCCTTTTCCTGCTGACGGTTTTAACGACAGTGTTGGTGAGTGGCTGGGTCGTGTTGGGCTGGATGGAAGATGCGCAACGCCTGCCGCTCTCAAAGCTGGTGTTGACCGGTGAACGGCATTACACGCGTAATGACGATATCCGGCAGTCGATCCTGGCGTTGGGTGAGCCGGGTACTTTTATGACCCAGGATGTCAACATCATCCAGACGCAAATAGAACAACGCCTGCCGTGGATTAAGCAGGTGAGCGTCAGAAAGCAGTGGCCTGATGAATTGAAGATTCATCTGGTTGAATATGTGCCGATTGCGCGGTGGAATGATCAACATATGGTAGACGCCGAAGGAAATACCTTCAGCGTGCCACCAGATCGCACCAGCAAGCAGGTGCTCCCGATGTTGTATGGCCCGGAAGGCAGCGCAAATGAAGTGTTGCAGGGCTATCGCGAAATGGGGCAGATGCTGGCAAAGGACAGATTTACTCTGAAGGAAGCGGCGATGACCGCGCGGCGTTCCTGGCAGTTGACGCTGAATAACGATATTAAGCTCAACCTTGGCCGGGGCGATACGATGAAACGTTTGGCTCGCTTTGTAGAACTTTATCCGGTTTTACAGCAGCAGGCGCAAACCGATGGCAAACGGATTAGCTACGTTGATTTGCGTTATGACTCTGGTGCGGCAGTAGGCTGGGCGCCCTTGCCGCCAGAGGAATCTACTCAGCAACAAAATCAGGCACAGGCAGAACAACAATGATCAAGGCGACGGACAGAAAACTGGTAGTAGGACTGGAGATTGGTACCGCGAAGGTTGCCGCTTTAGTAGGGGAAGTTCTGCCCGACGGTATGGTCAATATCATTGGTGTGGGCAGTTGCCCGTCACGTGGTATGGATAAAGGCGGGGTTAACGACCTCGAATCCGTGGTCAAATGCGTACAACGCGCTATTGACCAGGCAGAATTGATGGCAGATTGTCAGATCTCTTCAGTATATCTGGCGCTTTCTGGTAAGCACATCAGTTGTCAGAATGAAATAGGTATGGTGCCCATTTCTGAAGAAGAAGTGACGCAAGAAGATGTGGAAAACGTCGTCCATACCGCGAAATCGGTGCGCGTGCGTGATGAACATCGTGTGTTGCACGTGATCCCGCAAGAGTACGCGATTGACTATCAGGAAGGGATCAAGAACCCGGTGGGGCTTTCCGGCGTGCGAATGCAGGCAAAAGTGCACCTGATCACATGTCACAATGATATGGCGAAAAACATTGTTAAAGCGGTTGAACGTTGTGGCCTGAAAGTTGACCAACTGATATTTGCCGGACTGGCATCAAGTTATTCGGTATTGACGGAAGACGAACGTGAATTGGGAGTCTGCGTCGTCGATATCGGTGGTGGTACAATGGATATCGCCGTTTATACCGGTGGGGCATTGCGCCACACCAAGGTAATTCCTTATGCTGGCAATGTGGTGACCAGTGATATCGCCTATGCCTTTGGCACGCCGCCAAGCGACGCCGAAGCGATTAAAGTTCGCCATGGCTGCGCGTTAGGCTCCATCGTTGGTAAAGATGAGAGTGTGGAAGTGCCGAGCGTAGGTGGGCGACCACCGCGTAGTCTGCAACGTCAGACGCTGGCGGAGGTGATTGAGCCACGGTATACCGAGCTGCTCAATCTGGTCAACGAAGAGATATTGCAGTTGCAGGAAAAGCTTCGCCAACAAGGTGTGAAACATCACCTGGCGGCGGGCATTGTATTAACCGGTGGCGCGGCGCAGATCGAAGGTCTTGCCGCCTGCGCTCAGCGAGTGTTTCATACGCAGGTGCGTATTGGCGCGCCGCTGAATATCACTGGTTTAACTGATTATGCTCAGGAGCCGTATTACTCGACGGCTGTGGGATTGCTTCACTACGGGAAAGAGTCACATCTTAACGGTGAAGCGGAAGTAGAAAAACGTGTTACAGCATCAGTTGGCTCGTGGATCAAGCGACTCAATAGTTGGCTGCGAAAAGAGTTTTAATTTTTATGAGGTCGACGGTGATTACGGCCTCAGGCGACAGGCACATATCGGAGAGAAACTATGTTTGAACCAATGGAACTTACCAACGACGCGGTGATTAAAGTCATCGGCGTCGGCGGCGGCGGCGGTAATGCTGTTGAGCACATGGTGCGTGAGCGCATTGAAGGTGTTGAATTCTTCGCGGTAAATACCGATGCACAGGCGCTGCGTAAAACAGCGGTTGGGCAGACGATTCAGATCGGTAGTGGTATAACCAAAGGACTGGGAGCTGGCGCTAATCCAGAAGTTGGCCGTAATGCGGCTGATGAGGATCGCGATGCACTGCGTGCGGCGCTGGAAGGTGCAGACATGGTATTTATTGCAGCAGGTATGGGGGGCGGTACTGGTACAGGTGCTGCGCCGGTCGTTGCTGAAGTTGCAAAAGATTTAGGGATCCTGACCGTTGCTGTCGTGACTAAGCCTTTCAACTTTGAAGGCAAGAAGCGTATGGCCTTCGCGGAGCAGGGGATCACTGAATTGTCCAAGCATGTGGACTCACTGATTACCATCCCGAACGATAAACTGCTGAAGGTGCTCGGTCGCGGTATTTCCCTGCTTGATGCGTTTGGCGCAGCGAATGATGTGCTGAAAGGTGCTGTTCAGGGTATCGCTGAACTGATTACTCGTCCGGGTCTGATGAACGTCGACTTTGCAGACGTTCGTACCGTGATGTCTGAAATGGGCTACGCGATGATGGGTTCTGGTGTGGCAAGCGGCGAAGACCGTGCGGAAGAAGCGGCTGAAATGGCTATCTCTTCTCCGCTGCTGGAAGACATCGACCTGTCTGGCGCGCGCGGCGTGCTGGTTAACATCACGGCGGGCTTCGACCTGCGTCTGGATGAATTCGAAACCGTAGGTAACACCATCCGTGCATTTGCTTCGGATAACGCGACTGTGGTTATCGGTACATCTCTTGACCCGGATATGAACGATGAACTGCGTGTAACCGTGGTTGCAACAGGCATCGGCATGGACAAACGTCCTGAAATCACTCTCGTGACCAATAAACAAGTTCAGCAGCCGGTGATGGATCGTTACCAACAGCACGGTATGGCACCGCTGACTCAGGAACAGAAACCGGTCGCTAAAGTGGTGAACGACAATACGCCGCAAACCGCGAAAGAACCTGATTATCTGGATATCCCTGCATTCTTGCGTAAGCAAGCTGACTAAGAATAAGCTGGAATTTGGGTTACGAGGCTCTTTGTGCTAAACTGGCCTGCCGAATGTATAGTACACTTCGGTTGGATAGATAATTTGGCGAGATAATACGATGATCAAACAAAGGACACTTAAACGTATCGTTCAGGCGACGGGTGTCGGTTTACATACCGGCAAGAAAGTCACCCTGACGTTACGCCCTGCGCCGGCCAACACCGGGGTCATCTATCGTCGCACCGACTTGAATCCACCGGTAGATTTCCCGGCCGATGCCAAATCTGTGCGTGATACCATGCTCTGTACGTGTCTGGTCAACGAGCATGATGTACGGATTTCAACCGTTGAGCACTTGAACGCTGCGCTCGCGGGCTTAGGCATCGATAACATCGTTATCGAAGTTAACGCACCGGAAATCCCGATTATGGACGGCAGCGCTGCTCCGTTTGTTTACCTGCTGCTTGATGCTGGTATCGACGAACTCAACTGCGCCAAGAAATTTGTTCGCATCAAAGAGACTGTTCGTGTCGAAGATGGCGATAAGTGGGCTGAATTTAAGCCATATAATGGTTTTTCGCTGGATTTCACCATCGATTTCAACCATCCGGCTATCGATTCCAGCAATCAACGCTATGCGATGAACTTCTCTGCTGATGCGTTTATGCGTCAGATCAGCCGTGCGCGTACATTCGGTTTCATGCGCGATATTGAATATCTGCAGTCTCGTGGTTTGTGCCTGGGCGGCAGCTTCGATTGTGCCATCGTTGTTGACGATTATCGCGTACTGAACGAAGACGGTTTGCGTTTTGAAGACGAATTTGTGCGTCACAAAATGCTTGACGCGATCGGTGACTTGTTCATGTGTGGTCACAATATTATTGGTGCATTTACCGCCTATAAATCCGGTCATGCACTGAATAACAAACTGTTGCAGGCTGTCCTGGCAAAACAGGAAGCCTGGGAATATGTGACCTTCCAGGACGACGCAGAACTGCCGTTGGCCTTCAAAGCGCCTTCGACGGTACTGGCATAACGACATTTATACTGTCGTATAAAATTCGACTGGCAAATCTGGCACTCTCTCCGGCCAGGTGAACCAGTCGTTTTTTTTGAGTTGTTATCAGGGCCGTAAGAAACGGTGCGAACGCTGTTTTCTTAAACACTTTTACGCACAACTTATCTTCATTCCTGCTGTGGACTTCGGCCTTTAATGATAAGATTTGTGCGCTAAAAACGTTTGAATACGATTGGGATGGCAATAACGTGAGTGGAATACTGACGCGCTGGCGACAGTTTGGTAAACGCTACTTCTGGCCGCATCTCTTATTAGGGATGGTCGCGGCGAGTTTAGGTTTGCCTGCGCTCAGCAACGCCGCCGAACCAAATGCGCCCGCAAAAGCGACAACCCGCAACCACGAGCCTTCCGCCAAAGTTAACTTTAGTCAGTTGGCCTTGTTGGAAGCGAATACGCGCCGCCCAAACTCGAACTATTCCGTTGATTACTGGCATCAACACGCAATTCGCACGGTAATCCGTCATCTTTCCTTCGCAATGGCACCGCAAACGCTGCCCGTTGCTGAAGAGTCTTTACCGTTTCAGGCGCAACATCTTGCTTTACTGGATACGCTCAGCGCGCTGCTGACCCAGGAAGGCACGCCGCCTGAAAATGGTTATCGCATTGATTATGCGCATTTTACTCCGCAAGCAGCATTCAGCACGCCCGTCTGGATCAGCCAGGCGCAAGGTATCCGTGCTGGCCCTCAACGCCTTAGCTAATAACGACAAAACCTTTATTTCATTTTATTAACTCCGCACTGCGGGGCGTTTGAGATTTTATTATGCTAATCAAATTATTAACAAAAGTTTTCGGTAGCCGTAACGACCGCACCCTGCGCCGGATGCGCAAAGTCGTCAACCTCATCAATGCCATGGAACCGGAGATGGAAAAACTCTCCGACGAAGAACTGAAGGGAAAAACTGCAGAGTTTCGCGCACGTCTGGAAAAAGGCGAAGTGCTGGAAAACCTGATCCCGGAAGCCTTTGCCGTTGTGCGTGAAGCAAGTAAGCGTGTCTTTGGGATGCGTCACTTCGACGTTCAGTTGCTCGGCGGCATGGTTCTTAATGAACGCTGTATCGCGGAAATGCGTACTGGTGAAGGTAAAACACTGACCGCAACGCTGCCTGCTTACCTGAACGCATTAACCGGTAAGGGCGTGCACGTTGTTACCGTCAACGATTACCTGGCGCAGCGTGACGCCGAAAACAACCGTCCGCTGTTTGAATTCCTCGGTATGACCGTCGGCATCAACCTACCGGGCATGCCTGCGCCAGCGAAACGTGAAGCCTATGCGGCCGACATTACTTACGGTACTAACAACGAGTACGGTTTCGACTACCTGCGCGACAACATGGCGTTCAGCCCAGAAGAGCGTGTACAGCGTAAACTGCACTATGCGCTGGTGGACGAAGTGGACTCCATCCTGATCGATGAAGCGCGTACACCGCTGATCATTTCTGGTCCGGCAGAAGACAGTTCGGAAATGTATAAGCGCGTCAACAAAATCATTCCACACCTGATCCGCCAGGAAAAAGAAGACTCTGAAACCTTCCAGGGCGAAGGTCACTTCTCGGTTGATGAAAAATCTCGTCAGGTGAACCTGACCGAACGTGGTTTGGTGCTGATTGAAGAGCTGTTGGTGAAAGAAGGGATCATGGCCGAAGGCGAGTCGTTGTATTCTCCGGCTAATATCATGCTGATGCACCACGTAACGGCGGCGCTGCGTGCCCACGCGCTATTTACCCGCGACGTCGATTACATCGTTAAAGATGGTGAAGTTATCATCGTTGACGAACATACCGGTCGTACCATGCAAGGGCGTCGCTGGTCCGATGGCCTGCACCAGGCTGTGGAAGCGAAAGAAGGTGTGCAGATCCAGAACGAAAACCAGACGCTGGCTTCTATCACCTTCCAGAACTACTTCCGTTTGTATGAAAAACTGGCGGGGATGACCGGTACGGCTGATACCGAAGCATTCGAATTTAGCTCAATCTACAAGCTGGATACCGTCGTCGTTCCGACTAACCGTCCGATGATTCGTAAAGATCTGCCGGATCTGGTCTACATGACCGAAGCGGAAAAAATCCAGGCGATCATTGAAGATATCAAAGAGCGTACCGCGAAAGGCCAGCCGGTGCTGGTTGGTACTATCTCCATCGAAAAATCAGAACTGGTATCAAACGAGCTAACCAAAGCGGGTATCAAGCATAACGTTCTGAACGCCAAATTCCACGCCAACGAAGCTGCGATTGTTGCCCAGGCGGGTTATCCGGCGGCTGTGACTATCGCGACCAACATGGCGGGTCGTGGTACTGACATTGTGCTCGGCGGTAGCTGGCAGGCAGAAGTTGCCGCGCTGGAAAACCCGACCGCAGAGCAAATTGAAAAAATTAAAGCTGACTGGCAGGTACGCCACGACGCGGTTCTGGCAGCAGGTGGTTTGCATATCATCGGTACAGAACGTCACGAATCTCGTCGTATCGATAACCAGTTGCGTGGCCGTTCGGGTCGCCAGGGCGATGCCGGTTCTTCCCGTTTCTACCTGTCGATGGAAGATGCGCTGATGCGTATTTTTGCCTCCGACCGTGTTTCCGGCATGATGCGTAAACTGGGTATGAAACCTGGAGAAGCGATTGAACACCCTTGGGTAACCAAAGCAATTGCCAACGCCCAGCGTAAAGTTGAAAGCCGTAACTTCGACATTCGTAAACAGTTGCTGGAATACGATGACGTAGCTAACGATCAGCGTCGCGCCATTTACTCCCAGCGTAACGAACTGCTGGATGTCAGCGATGTGAGCGAAACCATCAACAGCATTCGTGAAGATGTGTTCAAAGCGACCATCGATGCCTACATTCCGCCACAATCACTGGAAGAAATGTGGGACATTCCTGGGCTGCAAGAGCGTCTGAAAAACGATTTCGATCTCGATATGCCGATTGCCGAGTGGCTGGACAAAGAGCCAGAGCTGCATGAAGAGACGCTGCGTGAGCGTATTCTGGCGCAGTCCATCGAAGTGTATCAGCGTAAAGAAGAAGTGGTTGGCGCCGAGATGATGCGTCACTTCGAGAAAGGTGTGATGTTGCAAACGCTGGACTCCCTGTGGAAAGAGCACCTGGCGGCGATGGATTACCTGCGTCAGGGGATCCACCTGCGTGGTTACGCGCAGAAAGATCCGAAGCAGGAATACAAACGTGAATCCTTCGCAATGTTTGCGGCGATGCTGGAATCATTGAAATATGAAGTGGTTAGCACGCTGAGCAAAGTTCAGGTTCGTATGCCGGAAGAAGTTGAAGAGCTGGAGCAACAGCGTCGTATGGAAGCCGAGCGTTTAGCGCAAATGCAGCAGCTTAGCCATCAGGATGACGACTCTGCAGCCGCAGCGGCGCTGGCTGCACAAACCGGCGAGCGTAAAGTTGGGCGTAACGATCCTTGCCCGTGCGGTTCCGGTAAAAAATACAAGCAGTGCCATGGTCGCCTGCAATAAAAGCTAATCAATAAGACAAAAGGCGCAGAAATCTGCGCCTTTTTTATAGGTTTAAGACAATGAAAAAACTGCAAATTGCGGTAGGTATTATTCGCAACGAGAACCACGAAATCTTTATAACCCGCCGTGCCGCAGATGCGCACATGGCGAATAAGTTGGAGTTTCCTGGCGGTAAAATTGAAGCGGGCGAAACGCCAGAACAGGCTGTGGTGCGGGAGCTTCAGGAAGAAGTCGGGATTACGCCACAACGTTTTTCGCTGTTTGAAAAGCTGGAATATCAGTTCCCTGACAGGCATATCACACTGTGGTTCTGGCTGGTCGAAGGCTGGGAAGGGGAACCGTGGGGAAAAGAAGGGCAACCTGGTGAGTGGATGGCGCTGGCCAGCCTCAATGCAGAAGATTTTCCGCCAGCCAATGAACCGGTAATTGCGAAGCTTAAGCGCCTGTAGGTCAAATAAGGCGTTCACGCCGCATCCGACATTTGCCCTGATGCCTGATGCGACGCAGGCGCGTCTTATCAGGCCTGCGGGATTTTGTAATCCGTTGATATGCAAGATCTTGCAGGTCGGATAAGGCGTTTACACCGCATCCGACAATGCCTCACCTCTTACACCCAATTACTTCAGCTCTTCGCTCCAGTCATCGCTTTCGGACAGATCGCCGCTGCTGGGGATGCGTTTTTCTTCAGCAGCCCATTCTCCGAGGTCGATCAACTGACAACGTTTGCAACAAAATGGCCGAAACGGGCTGATTTCACCCCATACCACCGTTTTCCCGCAAGTTGGGCAGTTCACCGTAATAGTTTCTGACATCGTAACTCCTTAGCAGCACGCCAGTTCAAAATCCAGGCGCTCTGGCACCAGACCATTTTCACTGTCCAGCGGCATAAAACGAATCGCAAAACGACTCTTATGACCGGAAATTTGCGGATAAAGCTGTGAATCAAGGGCCAGATTCAGCCGTAGAAGATCAGCGTCTTCGCCATTATCCTGATAGAAACCGTTCAGACTGGTTTGTTTGCGAAACGGTGCCGACTGGCGAATTAAATCTAACACCATGGTAAGTGCCTGGGTGAGCGGATTCAGGCTGGCAATCCAGGTTTCTACCTGGCTGTCGCGCTGCGCCTGGGGTAAATGCAGCCAGATATGCAAAGTTGGCAAATCAAAGCTACAACAACCGCCGGGTATGCTCAGACGCTGGCGCACTAAAGCAATCAGACGATCTTCACGCAGAAATTGCCCGATACGCGGTGCGGAAATCAGCACGCTGCCCGCCGCTTTTAACTGCTGAATTAATGCTTCAATACGGCTCTGGTCCACGCCTGGCACGTCAATCCAGGTCTGGAGTTTACGCTGCTGGCGGTCAAGCTCTTTCAACAATTCGGTGCGTACTTCCCCACGCTCGAAAACATCCAACAAGTCACTGACATTACGGAAGAAATGCAGAGCGCCAGCGTAGTCAACGATGGGTAAATTTACAGTGAGTTGCTGAATCAAAAACTCAATGCGTAGCCATGTACGCATTTTTTCATTTAGTGGATGTTCAAAAAGGACCTGGGTCTGCATTAAGGTTTTTCCTGTGAGACAAACTGCGACGCAAGCTGCAAGTAATTTGCGTGCAGGCGGGCAACATCCGATGCAATAGCATCCGGTGCGCCGTTATTATCAATGACGTCATCTGCCACGGCAAGGCGGGCTTCGCGCGTTGCCTGGGCAGCAAGAATTTGTTCGACATGTTCGCGAGTAACATCATCGCGCTGCATGGTGCGCTTAAGTTGCGTTTCTGGGCTGACATCCACCACCAGCACACGATTCGCTTTTTTATACAGCGAGTTTTCTACCAGCAATGGCACAACCCAAAGTACATAGGGGGAAGTTGCTTGCTGGAACTGACGTTGCGTCTCCTGCTGAATCAACGGATGTAGCAGGGCATTAAGCCAGTTTTTCTCTTCCGGGTTGGCGAAGATCCGCTCGCGTAAGGCCCGGCGCTGCAATGTTCCATCAGCAGCAATCATATCAGCGCCGAAATGTTCAGCAATGGCACGCAGTGCAGGTCTACCCGGTTCAACTACCTGACGCGCAATAATATCGGCATCAATGACGTTAATTCCGAGGTCAGCAAACGCATTTGCAACGGTACTCTTGCCACTGCCAATGCCACCCGTTAAGGCAACCGTATACCTCATATTTTATATTCCCGGGAATTCATCATGATTATCAAAACATTAAAAATGAGCACGCGAAAGCGGGATTAATGAAACGTTCGCCCATTATTTACCAGGTAAATTTATGGGATTGTAGCGTAAAAAAAGACAATTTCGCAGTCTTGCGCCACATAGATTAGTGCGTATGATAGCGTCACTGGAGTTGTGCTCTTACCCTTATAGCCATTAACCCCAGGAATCCGCACATGCGTATTGAAGAAGATCTGAAGTTAGGTTTTAAAGACGTTCTCATCCGTCCTAAACGCTCCACTCTTAAAAGCCGTTCCGATGTTGAACTGGAACGTCAATTCACCTTCAAACATTCAGGTCAGAGCTGGTCCGGCGTGCCGATTATCGCCGCAAATATGGATACCGTAGGCACTTTTACCATGGCTACGGCATTGGCTTCTTTCGATATTCTGACTGCTGTACATAAACATTACTCTGTTGACGAGTGGCAAGCGTTTATCAACAATTCTTCCGCTGATGTGCTGAAACATGTGATGGTTTCTACCGGCACGTCAGATGCGGATTTCGAAAAAACTAAACGGATTCTCGACCTGAACCCGGCATTAAACTTCGTTTGTATTGACGTGGCGAATGGTTATTCCGAGCACTTCGTACAGTTCGTTGCGAAAGCGCGTGAAGCGTGGCCGACCAAAACCATTTGTGCTGGCAACGTAGTGACAGGTGAAATGTGTGAGGAGCTTATCCTCTCCGGTGCCGATATCGTTAAAGTTGGCATTGGCCCAGGTTCTGTTTGTACGACTCGCGTCAAGACGGGCGTCGGTTACCCGCAGCTTTCTGCAGTAATCGAATGTGCTGATGCCGCGCACGGTCTGGGCGGGATGATCGTCAGCGATGGCGGTTGCACCACGCCGGGCGATGTAGCTAAAGCCTTTGGTGGCGGTGCTGATTTCGTGATGCTCGGCGGTATGCTGGCGGGGCACGAAGAGAGCGGCGGTCGTATCGTCGAAGAGAACGGCGAAAAATTTATGTTGTTCTACGGTATGAGCTCCGAGTCTGCGATGAAACGTCACGTTGGCGGCGTTGCAGAATATCGTGCAGCGGAAGGTAAAACCGTTAAGCTGCCGCTGCGTGGCCCTGTTGAAAACACCGCGCGTGATATTTTGGGTGGCCTGCGTTCAGCTTGTACATATGTTGGGGCTTCTCGCCTGAAAGAACTGACCAAGCGCACCACGTTTATCCGCGTACTGGAACAAGAAAACCGCATCTTCAATAACCTGTAATCTCCCAATGCTGGCGTGGATCACTGCGCCAGCGTTATCCCATCCCACTCATCGCGTCGCCCAGATGGAAAATTGGCAAATACATTGCCACCACCAGCGTGCCGATAATTCCTCCGGTAATGACCAGTAAGGCCGGTTCCAGTAAAGCAGCAAGATTATCTGCCAGCGCCAACGTGTTATCCCGATGATGGTGGGCGAGATTCTCCAGCATGAGATCCAGCGACCCGGATGCTTCTCCCGTTCTCACTAACTGCAAACAGAGTGGGCTAAACTCACCGGCATTTTTTAACGCCAGCCAGATGGGCTGACCGTTGCTGATATCGTGCTGGATTTGTGTCAGAAGTTGTGCCCAGTACGGGCAGCCCATTGTCTCTTTGACGCTCTCTACCCCTTGCAAAAAAGTAATACCTGCACTTTGTGTCAGCGCCAGAATCGTAAAGATCTGCGTGAGCTTTTGTCCCCGCATTAGTGAACCCATAATTGGGATGCGTAACAGCGATTTCTGCCTCACGATAAGCCAGGTCGGGCGGCGCATCAGCAACTTATTGGCTATTGCCAGCAGTAAGCCGAACAACAGCAGCAGCCAGCCCCACTCACCGCTGAAATCTGCCAACGTCATGATCCCCTGTGTAAGTGTCGGTAGCGGGGTGTTAAAGGTTTTATAGATAGCGGCAAACTCGGGCAGAACAAAATGCAGCATTGCTACAACTACCGTTATCGCCATCACTAAAATGATAATGGGATAACGCAATGCTGATTTCACTTTGTCGGCTAACTGGCGCTGGGCTTTTTGCTGACGAGCCAGTTCAAAGCAGCATTCATCCAGCTTACCGGTCAGTTCACCTGTGCGGATCATCGCCTGATAAAGCGGCGGAAAAACCTCTGACCAGGGCAATAAGGCATTGGAAAAGGCAATACCCTGTTCGAGATCGTGTGCCAGCGATTGCAATAACGCCTGCCATTGCCTGCTCGGATGTTGCTCCGCCAATAGGGCTAATCCTTCCGAAAGGGTTAGTCCGGCTTTGAGTAATGTTGCCAGTTGATGAATGACTTCCGCGCTTTTGTCTGCGTGCCACTGGGCTGAATTAATAGATATCCGCTTCAGGTGCAGTGGGGTAACGGCTTGTTGCTGTAGTGCGATAAGTAGCAAAGAACGGCTCTCTGCCCACAGTACTCCATCTTGCGCATTGCCGTCGCCGGTTATGCCATGCCAGCGCCAGAGTTGCTTACTCGCCATGTGGCATCCCCAATACGCGGATTAACTCTTCAAAGGTGGTTAAACCTTGTTCCACGGCCAGGCAGCCGTTTTCAAAAAGCGTGTGCATTCCTGTTTGTCGGGCGTGCGCTTCCAGCGATTCAACGTCGGTATTAGCGGAAATGAGCTGGCGTATGACAGGTGTTATGGGCAGAACTTCAAATAAGGCCGTGCGGCCATAAAAACCGTGGTAGCAATGTTTACAACCAGGTGCTTGCCAGCGGGGCAACGACGATGACCATAAATTGCCTGGAAGGCGGATTGCTTCCCCTTGCTGCAGGCGACAATGCGGGCAAAGTTTGCGAACCAGACGTTGGGCTACCACCAGCGTGAGTGCTGATGAGAGCATCCAGCGGGCAACACCCATTTGCTGTAAACGCACCAGTGTTTCGCAGGTAGAGTTGGTGTGTAGCGTGGACAACACCAGGTGACCCGTTTGTGCGGCTTTAATGGCAATTTCTGCCGTTTCACCATCACGGATCTCTCCGATCATGATGACATCGGGATCCTGACGTAATAACGCACGCAAAACCCCCTGAAAGGTAAGACCAGCACGCGGATGGATTTGCGTCTGGTTAAGCCCTGCGATGGGGATCTCCACCGGATCTTCGACGCTGCAAATATTAATATCGGCGGTATTCAGCGTTTGCAGAGCGCTATAAAGTGTGACCGTTTTACCGCTACCGGTAGGACCGGTAACCAACACCAGCCCTTGTGGTTGCTGTAGGGCATGAGCAAAGTCCGCCAGTTGTAACTGCTGCATTCCCAGCGTGTTGACATCCAGCGCCTGGTCCACCTGCTGTAACAGCCGCAATACCACTTTTTCACCGCCCCGACATGGCAAGGTAGCAATGCGAAATGAGACTGTGTTATCCGCCAGTTCGACAGTGAATTGCCCATCCTGCGGCAGGCGATGTTCCGCAATATCCAGGCTTCCCAGCACTTTTAATCTGGCGGTTAATGCTATTCCGGCATCCAGTGGAACATCTGGTAAAGGATGCAACACGCCGTCGATGCGTAAGCGGATGCGGTAGCTATTGTCCGCTGGTTCGATATGAATATCAGAAGCGCGTTGTTCGAGTGCAGATTGTAACGTTTGAGTCAGCAATTCTGTTTTGGGCTGATATTTTTCCGGGGCTGCTACGGGCAACCTATGTTGTGACCGGCTGGCGTGGCCTTCCATCTGCTGGCGCGTCCAGCAGGTGATCTCAATGCGTTTGGTAGTAGCGAAATGCAAAGCGTCAAGTAACTCATGTGAGGGCGCATCGACCACCGCAACATGAACCACCTCTTCGCTGGCATCCAGCAAGACGCCCTGGTAACGCAGGCACAGAGCGGTGAGCTGTGAAATATTCATTGCCGCTCCTTAGTTGGCGTCATCAAAGCGGAAGACATCTTCGCAGGCTTGCTGCAACGCGCTGTCACTTTGAATATTGCAGTTGCGCGTCCAGCCGGTGACGCCGTTGGCGTTATCCCAACCTGGTGTCATGATGACGCTTAACCCATTGAGGCTCTCTTGTCCTGTCAGCGACACCACGCCTTTTGCCACACTCATAGCAGAGACATAGCGAGTGGTGGTGGGCGAGGGGATGCCGTTACTGCCGCCGTCGCAGGTATCTAATCCGCCATGCTCCAGTGCGCATAATTCTACGGCGGTGCGGTAAGGCACAAAGGTTTGCAGCATGTCGGTGAGCGCTGCTTTGCGCAGGTAGTTCTGATAAGCGGGAATACCAATGGCGCTTAAAATGGCAATAATGCCAATAACTACCATTAGTTCGATGAGTGTAAAGCCGCGTTGTTTGTCCATCTGTTTCGCTCCTTGATTTCGTTGGCGCTACTTTGGCAAACGCCATCGGCACAGGCGAGGGGCAAAAAACGAAACGGGAAGGCGGGTTCCGAGGTTTTTTATTATGTTGCAGTGAAAGACAAGATATTTGCGAGGCGTTACGAAGAAAGTTGGAGAAGGTAAGATTCATCCGCTCGCTACGGAGCGGATGAATCTGTCAGCAATTAGCGAAAACGCATTGAAAGGTCGAGTGCCTGTACGTGTTTGGTCAGTGCGCCGACAGAGATAAAGTCCACGCCTGTTTCGGCAAATTCGCGCAGAGTTTTGTCGGTGACGTTACCCGAAACTTCCAGCAGCGCCTTACCATTGGTACGTTTGACAGCTTCGCGCATTTGTTCTGTTTCGAAGTTATCCAGCATGATGATATCGGCACCTGCTTTCAGGGCTTCATCAAGTTCTTCCAGATCCTCGACTTCGACTTCTACTGGCGCATCCGGGTGCAGCCAGGACGCTTTTTCGACCGCCTGACGTACTGAGCCAGAGGCAATAATATGGTTTTCTTTAATCAGGAAGGCGTCAGAAAGTCCCAGGCGGTGATTCGCTCCGCCGCCGCAAAGTACCGCATATTTCAGAGCCGAACGCAGACCGGGCAAGGTTTTGCGAGTATCCAGCAACTGCGTGTTGGTGCCTTCCAGCAGTTTGACATAGTGGCGAACCTTACTGGCAACCCCAGAAAGGGTTTGTACAAAATTGAGCGCCGTACGTTCACCCGTTAACAGCACGCGGGAGGGGCCTTCAAGTTCGAAAAGGAGTTGATTGGCGTTGATGACATCACCGTCATCCACATGCCAGATAATGGTGACATCGTCACCAGCCAGTTGAATAAACACCTCTTCAACCCAGCGTTTGCCGCAAAATACGCCATTCTCGCGGGTGATCACTGTTGCATGAGAGCGAGAATTTTCCGGTAAAAGTTTTGCCGTAATATCATTGTTGGCATCGACTGTTCCGCCTAAATCTTCCCGCAGCGCCTGGGCCACCGCGCCGGGTATATCGAGATTAATGCGTTCCAGCAGCTCGTCACGTCGGGTGTCAGGGTTATAGCGGCGAGGCGGCATGTTAAAACTCCAGATAGCTAACGAATCATAAGGTAGAAACATGCTACTCTGAACCGGATATTAGCACCACATATAAGGAGATCCTGCATGTTGTTAGAACAGGGGTGGCTGACCGGCGCGCGCCGCGTTCCCTCGCCTCATTACGATTGTCGCCCGGATGACGAAGTTCCCACCCTGCTGGTGGTGCACAATATTAGCCTGCCGCCAGGTGAGTTTGGCGGCCCGTGGATCGACGCATTATTCACCGGAACTATTGATCCGCAGGCGCATCCCTTCTTTGCTGAGATAGCTCATTTGCGCGTTTCCGCTCACTGTTTGATTCGCCGTGATGGTGAAATTGTCCAGTATGTTCCTTTCGATAAACGCGCCTGGCACGCGGGTGTCTCTCAGTATCAAGGTCGTGAACGCTGTAATGATTTTTCTATTGGGATTGAGCTGGAAGGCACCGATACGCTGGCTTACACCGATGCGCAGTATCAGCAACTGGCGGCGGTCACTCGGGCGTTGATTGATCGCTATCCAGCTATTGCTAATAACATGACGGGGCATTGCGATATTGCGCCGGATCGTAAAACCGATCCTGGTCCTGCATTTGATTGGGCACGGTTTCGCGCGCTGGTCAGCAAGGAGACAACATGACGCTATTCACAACCTTACTGGTGTTAATTTTTGAGCGCCTGTTTAAGTTGGGCGAGCACTGGCAGCTTGATCACCGCCTTGAAGCGTTCTTTCGGCGGGTGAAACATTTTTCACTCGGGCGCACGTTAGGTATGACCATTATTGCGATGGGGGTGACTTTTTTGCTGTTGCGCGCGTTGCATGGGCTATTGTTCAACGTTCCGACGCTGCTGGTGTGGCTGCTGATTGGTTTGCTGTGTATTGGCGCAGGTAAAGTTCGTCTTCATTATCATGCTTATCTGGCAGCCGCTTCACGTAATGATAGCCATGCCCGTTCCACAATGGCTGGCGAACTCACTATGATTCACGGCGTCCCTGCAGGCTGCGATGAACGTGAATACTTGCGGGAACTGCAAAATGCACTGCTGTGGATTAACTTTCGTTTTTACCTGGCACCGCTGTTCTGGTTGATTGTGGGGGGAAGTTGGGGGCCAGTTACGCTGATGGGGTATGCGTTTTTGCGCGCATGGCAATACTGGCTGGCGCGTTACCAGACGCCGCATCATCGTTTACAGTCGGGGATTGATGCAGTGCTTCATGTCGCGGATTGGGTGCCGGTTCGCCTTGCGGGTGTGGTTTATGCCTTGATCGGCCACGGTGAGAAAGCGTTACCTGCCTGGTTTGCTTCGCTGGCCGATTTCCATACTTCGCAATATCAGGTGTTAACGCGTCTGGCGCAGTTCTCTCTGGCGCGTGAACCGCATGTCGATAAGGTGGAGACACCGAAAGCAGCAGTTTCAATGGCGAAGAAAACCTCGTTTGTGGTCGTGGTAGTGATTGCGCTACTGACGATTTACGGGACATTGGTGTAAAGATTGTTGCCCTCACCCAGACAGGGTGAGGGCGTAGAGAGATTAATGCGCTTTTACTGCTTTTGCGGTTTTCTCTTTAAACAGATAGCCGATGCCTAACACCACCAGCCATACCGGGATCAGGTAAACCGAAATCGCCATCCCCGGCGTCATCAGCATAATTACCAGTACCGCCGCCATAAACAGCAGGCAGATCCAGTTACCCAGCGGATAGAGCAGGGCAGGGAAGCGGGTAGCCACACCTTGTGCTTGTTTGGCACGACGGAATTTCATGTGCGCAAGACTTATCATCGCCCAGTTGATTACCAGAGCGGAAACCACCAGCGCCATTAACAGTCCGAATGCGGACTCTGGGGCAAGGTAGTTAATCAGTACGCACAATGCCGTAACCAGCGCAGATACCAGAATGGTGTTGACCGGTACGCCGCGTTTATCGACGGAAGCAAGCATTTTCGGTGCATTTCCCTGTTGTGCCAGACCAAACAGCATACGGCTGTTGCAGTAGACGCAACTGTTGTACACGGAAAGTGCCGCCGTCAACACCACGATATTCAGGGCGTTAGCCACAAAGGTGTCGCCCAGTTCATGGAAGATCAACACGAATGGACTGGTATCAGCGGTAACGCGCGTCCACGGCATCAGTGAGAGCAGGACGGCTAACGAACCAATGTAGAAAATCAGGATGCGGTAGATAACCTGATTGGTTGCTTTCGGGATGCTTTGCTCCGGGTTATCGGCCTCTGCGGCGGTGATCCCCACTAGCTCCAGACCACCAAACGAGAACATAATAATCGCCATCATCATCACCAGCCCGGTGAAGCCGTGCGGCAGGAATCCGCCCTGTTCCCAGAGGTTACGGACGGTCGCTTGCGGACCGCCGTTGCCACTGAACAGCAGCCAGCCGCCGAAGATGATCATCGCCACCACCGCGATAACTTTGATAATGGCAAACCAGAACTCCATCTCGCCAAACACTTTAACGTTGGTCAGGTTGATGGCGTTGATCACCACAAAGAACACGGCGGCAGAAGCCCAGGTTGGGATATCCGGATACCAGAACTGAATGTATTTGCCGACGGCAGTAAGCTCCGCCATGGCAACTAATACGTACAATACCCAGTAGTTCCAGCCTGAGGCGAAGCCAGCAAAGCTCCCCCAGTATTTATAAGCAAAGTGGCTGAAGGAGCCTGCTACCGGTTCTTCGACCACCATTTCACCTAGCTGACGCATGATCAGAAAGGCGATAAAACCAGCAATGGCGTAACCCAGAATGATCCCTGGCCCTGCGGACTGTATTACGGAGGCGCTTCCCAGGAATAGCCCGGTCCCTATCGCGCCACCCAGCGCGATAAGCTGAATATGGCGGTTTTTAAGGCCGCGCTTTAGCTGCTCGCCGTGCTGTTGACCTTCCATCATGAAACCTCGTGCGGTGATTGTTTTTTTGATCTACGCAGTGATGCGTGTGTAAGTTTGCAATTCCGTTTGTTGTATTAATTTGTTTACAACTTGGAAGTTTGAATTGTTACAAAAAGACTTCCGTCAGATCAAGAATAATGGTATGCGGCAGCGAATGCACCCGCTTTATGCATGGTTGAAGATGGGTTGTCTAAAAAGAAACCATTTGTAAAGACCAGTCTCAAACAATCCCACCCATAACAAAGAATATAAATTCATTTTTATTGAATTAAAAATCGAAAAATTGGTAAGTGAATCGGTTCAATTCGGATTTTTATAGTTTAATAATCGTTAAAAAAAACCTTGCTCACGTAAAACCTACATTTGTGCATAGTTACAATTTTGAAACGCTATATATGTCAAGTTGTTAAAATGTGCACAGTTTCATGATTTCAATCAAAACCTGTATAGACATAAGGTGAATACTTTGTTACTTTAGCGTCACAGACATGAAATTGGTAAGACCAATTGACTTCGGCAAGTGGCTTAAGACAGGAACTCATGGCCTACAGCAAAATCCGCCAACCAAAACTCTCCGATGTGATTGAGCAGCAACTGGAGTTTTTGATCCTCGAGGGCACCCTTCGCCCTGGTGAAAAACTCCCACCGGAACGCGAACTGGCGAAACAGTTCGACGTCTCCCGTCCCTCCTTGCGTGAGGCGATTCAACGTCTCGAAGCGAAGGGCTTGTTGCTTCGTCGCCAGGGTGGCGGCACTTTTGTCCAGAGCAGCCTCTGGCAAAGCTTCAGCGATCCGCTGGTGGAGCTGCTCTCCGACCATCCTGAATCACAATACGACTTGCTCGAAACACGACACGCCCTGGAAGGCATAGCCGCCTATTACGCCGCGTTGCGTAGTACCGATGAAGACAAGGAACGCATTCGTGAACTCCACCACGCCATAGAGCTGGCGCAGCAGTCTGGCGATCTGGACGCGGAATCAAACGCCGTACTCCAGTATCAGATTGCCGTCACCGAAGCGGCCCACAATGTGGTTTTGCTTCATCTGCTAAGGTGTATGGAGCCGATGTTGGCCCAGAATGTCCGTCAAAACTTCGAATTGCTCTATTCGCGTCGAGAGATGCTGCCGCTGGTGAGTAGTCACCGCACTCGCATATTCGAAGCAATTATGGCCGGTAAGCCAGAAGAAGCGCGCGAAGCATCGCATCGCCATCTGGCCTTTATCGAAGAAATCTTGCTCGACAGAAGCCGTGAGGAGAGCCGCCGTGAACGTTCTCTGCGCCGTCTGGAGCAACGAAAGAATTAGTGATTTTTCTGGTGAAAATTAGCCAGAAGATGTTGTAAATCAAGCGCATATAAAAGCGCAGCAACTAAACGTAGAACCTGTCTTATTGAGCTTTCCAGCGAGAGTTCAATGGGACAGGTTCCAGAAAACTCAACGTTATTAGATAGATAAGGAATAACCCATGTCAGAACGTTTCCCAAATGACGTGGATCCGATCGAAACTCGCGACTGGCTCCAGGCGATCGAATCGGTCATCCGTGAAGAAGGTGTTGAGCGTGCTCAGTATCTGATCGACCAACTGCTTGCTGAAGCCCGCAAAGGCGGAGTCAACGTAGCCGCAGACACCGGCGTCAGCAACTACATCAACACCATCCCCGTTGAAGAACAGCCGGAGTATCCGGGTAATCTGGAACTGGAACGCCGTATTCGTTCAGCTATCCGCTGGAACGCCATCATGACGGTTCTGCGTGCATCCAAAAAAGATCTGGAACTGGGCGGCCACATGGCGTCTTTCCAGTCTTCCGCAACCATTTATGATGTGTGTTTTAACCACTTCTTCCGTGCACGCAACGAGCAGGATGGCGGCGACCTGGTTTACTTCCAGGGGCACATCTCCCCGGGCGTTTACGCACGAGCTTTCCTGGAAGGTCGTCTGACTCAGGAGCAACTGGATAATTTCCGTCAGGAAGTCCACGGTAATGGCCTCTCTTCCTACCCGCACCCGAAACTGATGCCGGAATTCTGGCAGTTCCCGACCGTATCTATGGGGCTGGGGCCAATCGGTGCTATCTACCAGGCGAAGTTCCTGAAATATCTGGAACACCGTGGCCTGAAAGATACCTCTAAACAGACCGTTTACGCATTCCTTGGTGACGGCGAGATGGACGAACCAGAATCCAAAGGTGCGATCACCATCGCTACCCGTGAAAAACTGGATAACCTGGTCTTCGTTATCAACTGTAACCTGCAGCGTCTTGACGGCCCGGTCACCGGTAACGGCAAGATCATCAACGAACTGGAAGGCATCTTCGAAGGTGCTGGCTGGAACGTGATCAAAGTGATGTGGGGTAGCCGTTGGGATGAGCTGCTGCGTAAAGATACCAGCGGTAAACTGATCCAACTGATGAACGAAACCGTTGACGGCGACTACCAGACCTTCAAATCGAAAGATGGTGCGTACGTTCGTGAACACTTCTTCGGTAAATATCCGGAAACCGCAGCGCTGGTTGCAGACTGGACTGACGAGCAGATCTGGGCATTGAACCGTGGCGGTCACGATCCGAAGAAAATCTACGCTGCATTCAAGAAAGCGCAGGAAACCAAAGGCAAAGCGACAGTAATCCTTGCTCATACCATTAAAGGTTACGGCATGGGCGATGCGGCTGAAGGTAAAAACATTGCGCACCAGGTTAAGAAAATGAACATGGACGGCGTGCGCCATATCCGCGACCGTTTCAATGTGCCGGTGTCTGATGCAGATATCGAAAAACTGCCGTACATCACCTTCCCGGAAGGTTCTGAAGAGCATACCTATCTGCACGCTCAGCGTCAGAAACTGCACGGTTATCTGCCAAGCCGCCAGCCGAACTTTACCGAGAAGCTGGAGCTGCCGAGCCTGCAAGACTTCGGTGCGCTGCTGGAAGAACAGAGCAAAGAGATCTCCACCACTATCGCTTTCGTTCGTGCCCTGAACGTGATGCTGAAGAACAAGTCGATCAAAGACCGACTTGTGCCGATCATCGCTGACGAAGCGCGTACTTTCGGTATGGAAGGTCTGTTCCGTCAGATTGGTATCTACAGCCCGAACGGTCAGCAGTACACCCCGCAGGATCGCGAGCAGGTTGCGTACTATAAAGAAGACGAGAAAGGTCAGATTCTGCAGGAAGGGATCAACGAGCTGGGCGCAGGTTGTTCCTGGCTGGCTGCGGCGACCTCTTACAGCACCAACAATCTGCCGATGATTCCGTTCTACATCTATTACTCGATGTTCGGATTCCAGCGTATTGGCGATCTGTGCTGGGCGGCTGGCGACCAGCAGGCGCGTGGCTTCCTGATCGGCGGTACTTCCGGTCGTACCACCCTGAACGGCGAAGGTCTGCAGCACGAAGATGGTCACAGCCACATTCAGTCGCTGACTATCCCGAACTGTATCTCTTACGACCCGGCTTACGCTTACGAAGTTGCTGTCATCATGCATGATGGTCTGGAGCGTATGTACGGTGAAAAACAAGAGAACGTTTACTACTACATCACCACGCTGAACGAAAACTACCACATGCCGGCAATGCCGGAAGGTGCTGAGGAAGGTATCCGTAAAGGTATCTACAAACTCGAAACCATTGAAGGTAGCAAAGGTAAAGTTCAACTGCTGGGCTCCGGTTCTATCCTGCGTCACGTCCGTGAAGCAGCACAGATCCTGGCGAAAGATTACGGCGTAGGTTCTGACGTTTATAGCGTGACCTCCTTCACCGAACTGGCGCGTGATGGTCAGGATTGTGAACGCTGGAACATGCTGCATCCGCTGGAAACTCCGCGCGTTCCGTACATCGCTCAGGTGATGAACGACGCTCCGGCAGTGGCATCTACCGACTATATGAAACTGTTCGCTGAGCAGGTCCGTACTTACGTACCGGCTGACGACTACCGCGTACTGGGTACTGATGGCTTCGGTCGTTCCGACAGCCGTGAGAACCTGCGTCACCACTTTGAAGTTGATGCTTCTTATGTCGTGGTTGCGGCGCTGGGCGAACTGGCTAAACGTGGCGAAATCGATAAGAAAGTGGTTGCTGACGCAATCGCCAAATTCAACATCGATGCAGATAAAGTTAACCCGCGTCTGGCGTAAGAGGTAAAAGAATAATGGCTATCGAAATCAAAGTACCGGACATCGGGGCTGATGAAGTTGAAATCACCGAGATCCTGGTCAAAGTGGGCGACAAAGTTGAAGCCGAACAGTCGCTGATCACCGTAGAAGGCGACAAAGCCTCTATGGAAGTTCCGTCTCCGCAGGCGGGTATCGTTAAAGAGATCAAAGTCTCTGTTGGCGATAAAACCCAGACCGGCGCACTGATTATGATTTTCGATTCCGCCGACGGTGCAGCAGACGCTGCACCTGCTCAGGCAGAAGAGAAGAAAGAAGCAGCTCCGGCAGCAGCACCAGCGGCTGCGGCGGCAAAAGACGTTAACGTTCCGGATATCGGCAGCGACGAAGTTGAAGTGACCGAAATCCTGGTGAAAGTGGGCGACAAAGTTGAAGCTGAACAGTCGCTGATCACCGTAGAAGGCGACAAGGCTTCTATGGAAGTTCCGGCTCCGTTTGCGGGCATCGTGAAAGAGATCAAAGTGAACGTTGGCGACAAAGTGTCTACCGGCTCACTGATTATGGTCTTCGAAGTTGCGGGGGCAGCCAGCGCGGCAGCTCCGGCTCCGGCGGCAAAACAGGAAGCGGCTCCGGCACCTGCGGCAGCGACTGGCGTGAAAGAAGTTAACGTTCCGGATATCGGCGGTGACGAAGTTGAAGTGACCGAAGTGATGGTGAAAGTGGGCGACAAAGTTACCGCTGAGCAGTCACTGATCACCGTAGAAGGCGACAAAGCTTCTATGGAAGTTCCGGCTCCGTTCGCGGGCGTGGTGAAAGAACTGAAAGTGAATGTTGGCGACAAAGTGAAAACTGGCTCGCTGATTATGATCTTCGAAGTTGAAGGCGCAGCGCCTGCGGCAGCTCCGGCGAAACAGGAAGCGGCAGCTCCGTCTCCGGCTGCAAAAGCTGAAGCTCCGGCAGCAGCACCGGCTGCAAAAGCGGAAGGCAAATCTGAATTTGCTGAAAACGACGCTTATGTTCACGCGACTCCGCTGATCCGCCGTCTGGCTCGCGAGTTCGGCGTTAACCTGGCGAAAGTGAAGGGCACTGGCCGTAAAGGACGTATCCTGCGCGAAGACGTTCAGGCTTATGTGAAAGAAGCCATCAAACGTGCAGAAGCGGCTCCGGCAGCGACTGGCGGCGGTATCCCAGGCATGTTGCCGTGGCCGAAGGTGGACTTCAGCAAGTTTGGTGAAATCGAAGAAGTGGAACTGGGGCGCATTCAGAAAATCTCTGGTGCTAACCTGAGCCGTAACTGGGTGATGATCCCGCACGTTACCCACTTCGACAAAACCGATATCACCGAGCTGGAAGCGTTCCGTAAACAGCAGAACGAAGAAGCTGCGAAACGTAAGCTGGATGTGAAGATCACCCCGGTTGTCTTCATCATGAAAGCCGTTGCTGCGGCACTTGAGCAGATGCCTCGCTTCAACAGTTCGCTGTCGGAAGACGGTCAGCGTCTGACCCTGAAGAAATACATCAACATCGGTGTGGCGGTGGATACTCCGAACGGCCTGGTTGTTCCGGTATTCAAAGACGTCAACAAGAAAGGCATCATCGAGCTGTCTCGCGAGCTGATGACCATTTCCAAGAAAGCGCGTGACGGTAAGCTGACTGCGGGCGAAATGCAGGGTGGTTGCTTCACCATCTCCAGTATCGGCGGCCTGGGTACTACCCACTTCGCGCCGATTGTGAACGCACCGGAAGTGGCTATCCTCGGCGTTTCCAAGTCCGCGATGGAACCTGTGTGGAATGGTAAAGAGTTCGTGCCGCGTCTGATGCTGCCGATTTCTCTCTCCTTTGACCACCGCGTGATCGACGGTGCTGATGGTGCGCGTTTCATTACCATCATTAACAACACGCTGTCTGACATTCGCCGTCTGGTGATGTAAATAAAAGAGCCGGCCCAACGGCCGGCTTTTTTCTGGTAATCTTATGAATATATTGAGGTTATCAGGTAATAGACAAATCGGTTGCCGTTTGTTGTTTAAAAATTGTTAACAATTTTGTAAAATACCGACGGATAGAACGACCCGGTGGATAATGGGCGTCATAAAAAAAACGTCAGACCCGCCGGAGATAAATATATAGAGGTCATGATGAGTACTGAAATCAAAACTCAGGTCGTGGTACTTGGGGCAGGCCCCGCAGGTTACTCCGCTGCCTTCCGCTGCGCTGATTTAGGTCTGGAAACCGTAATCGTAGAACGCTACAACACCCTCGGCGGTGTTTGCCTGAACGTCGGCTGTATCCCTTCTAAAGCACTGCTGCACGTAGCAAAAGTTATCGAAGAAGCCAAAGCACTGGCTGAACACGGTATCGTTTTCGGTGAGCCGAAAACCGATATCGACAAGATTCGTACCTGGAAAGAGAAAGTTATCACTCAACTGACCGGCGGTCTGGCTGGTATGGCGAAAGGCCGTAAAGTGAAAGTGGTCAACGGTCTGGGTAAATTCACCGGGGCGAACACCCTGGAAGTTGAAGGTGAGAACGGTAAGACTGTGATCAACTTCGACAATGCGATCATCGCGGCGGGTTCTCGCCCGATCCAACTGCCGTTTATTCCGCATGAAGATCCGCGTATCTGGGACTCCACTGACGCTCTGGAATTGAAAGAAGTGCCAGAACGCCTGCTGGTTATGGGTGGCGGTATCATCGGTCTGGAAATGGGGACGGTATACCACGCGCTGGGTTCACAGATTGACGTGGTTGAAATGTTCGACCAGGTTATCCCGGCAGCAGATAAAGACATCGTTAAAGTCTTCACCAAGCGTATCAGCAAGAAATTCAACCTGATGCTGGAAACCAAAGTCACTGCCGTTGAAGCAAAAGAAGACGGTATCTACGTGACGATGGAAGGCAAAAAAGCACCGGCTGAACCGCAGCGTTACGACGCCGTGCTGGTGGCGATTGGTCGTGTGCCGAACGGTAAAAACCTCGACGCAGGCAAAGCAGGCGTGGAAGTGGACGACCGTGGCTTCATCCGCGTTGACAAACAACTGCGTACCAACGTACCACACATCTTTGCTATCGGTGATATCGTCGGTCAGCCGATGCTGGCACACAAAGGTGTTCACGAAGGTCACGTTGCCGCTGAAGTTATCGCCGGTAAAAAACACTACTTCGATCCGAAAGTTATTCCGTCTATTGCCTATACCGAACCAGAAGTTGCATGGGTGGGTTTGACCGAGAAAGAAGCGAAAGAGAAAGGCATCAGCTACGAAACTGCCACCTTCCCGTGGGCTGCTTCTGGTCGTGCGATCGCTTCTGACTGTGCGGACGGTATGACCAAGCTGATTTTCGACAAAGAGTCTCATCGTGTGATCGGTGGTGCGATTGTCGGTACTAACGGCGGCGAGCTGTTGGGTGAAATCGGTCTGGCAATCGAAATGGGTTGCGACGCTGAAGACATCGCGCTGACCATCCACGCGCACCCGACTCTGCACGAGTCTGTGGGCCTGGCGGCAGAAGTGTTCGAAGGTAGCATTACCGACCTGCCGAACCCGAAAGCGAAGAAGAAGTAATTTTTCTTGTGCCGGGGCATCCGGTAAATTAAGAAGCGGCTATTCTGACGCTTCAGATTGTTGGCAAAGTGCTGGTTGTTTACGCCGGATGCGGCGTAAACGCCTTATTCGGCCTACAAAATCATGCAAATTCAATATATTGCAGGTTCCGTGTAGGCCCGATAAGCTTGCGCATCGGGCAATTCGATGTTTGTCATTAGTCTTAAGCGGTTAACAGCGCCGCTTTTTTTATGCCTGCAATTTACCTTTCCAGTCTCCTTGCTCCACGCTCAGACAACCGTTCGCGTACCGCTGACCGTTGTTCGTTATTCAGTCTGGCCGGACGGTTATTGTCGTTTAAACGCTGCGGGTGACTCTCCTGAATTCTCGCGCGTGCGACCTGCCGCTGTTCTGGTGATGCCGATTGAATACGCTGGCGGGCGTTATCACGCTGTTGTTGGTTCTGCGGGCGCTGCTGTACTTTTTCTTTAAATACCTGGCGCTGTTCGGGAGTAGTGGACTGAATATGCTGACGTGCCGTCTCTCTTCGCTGCTGATTCTGCGGGCTGGTTTGCATTTTCTCGCGGACTGCCTGGCGCTGCTCAGGAGAGGCCGATTGATAACGCTGGCGAGCGGTGTCCTTTTGCTGCCGGGTCAGTGGCTGGTGACGGCTGAACTCGCGGAAGTCGTCATAACTCCCATCGTGTTCCGCCTCATTAAACCGCTGTGCCGCAGCCTGACGTTGGGTGTCGCGCGTAGTGACTGGTGCAGCATGTGTTCGTTGCTGAAACTGACTTGCAGCCGCCTGGCGCTGGTTGTCGCGCGACGGTGCGGGTAGTTGTGTGGCGCTCATACCGCTTTTGACATCGGTTTGATGAAATCGCTTAGTCATATCCTGATCATGATAAGGCACACCATCGCGGTAATTCGGATTGTGCCGCCATGCCATATTCTTATCCGTAAGATGCTCACCGGTGATACGGTTGAAATTGTTGACGTCGATGTTGATGTTGTCGCCGTTGTGTTGCCAGCCGTTGCCGTCACGATGACCACCGTCGTGGTGATGATAATCATCGTTGTCGTGGTGATGGTGGTCATGATCGTCGTCATCCCAGTCGATGCTGCTGAATAACGCGTATGTGGTGGCAACGCCCATGCTGTAGCCGAATCCGCGCACGAAGCTGTCAACAAACGGTTCTCCGGCTGGTGGCGGCAGGTAAACCGGCGGATACGCGGTATTGGCCCAGTTCCCGTAAACCACGGTTGGGTTGTAGTTGGGAATATAAACTACATCCGGATTGGCTGGCTCAATGGTTATTACGGTCGGCGCAGGTTCTGCGACGACGGGGCTGGATGTTGAAACGGTATTGTATTGTGTGACAGGAGCCGTGACAGTCTGTTTTAGCGGTACGGCTTGCTTCGTGGTCGTAATAACTTTCTGTTCAGTTGATGACTTCAGTGACCCGGTTTGTTGCGCCAGTTGCCGCAAACGTTGTACCGAGTCCATCACATCCTGCGGCTGCGCCAGAAACGCATCGCCAAGATTTTGTACCCACTGCGGGTTTTCACCCATCAACGCCATCAATTGCGGAAAAGCCACCAGTGATTTGACGCTGGCATCCCACGGCTGACCGGATACTGCCTGAATAGCCGCATCGCCTTGTTTGAGCGGGTTATCGTGCGACCACTGCACGGCCTGGGCGACATTTGCCGGATAGGTCGATGCCATCAGCACTTGCGAAAGCAGTGCATCGGGGTACAGCGCGACAGGTGCGAGCCATTGATCGATTTGCGCAGTACTGAAGGCAGATTTGACGACGGCAGGCGTTACCGGGGGCATGGAAACTGTTGCAGGAAGCGTAACCGCAGCGACGTCAGGCGCAGACTGTTGTGTTGATTGCGCTACTACGGGGGCTTCCACCGTGCGACTTTTCACATACAACGTACCGGAAGCGGCACATAGCCCGGCGCTGCAAATTAGCGCCAGCACATGGGGTTTAAACGGCAAAGTAATTTTCATAGTCCTGATCTCAAGGAAATCGCAATGGTCGACGAACTGCCACCCGCAGGTGCTGTAGGCACGAGTATAAAGAGGCGGTAGTTTAAATTTTGACTAATGTTGGGATTTGTTGAGAAGGATGATTATCACAATGCGAATTAACAGGTTTTTCGGAGGGAAACAATCTCTAGACTATCCTTAACGATTCAGCCACTTTTTTATGTTGCTTTTTTGTAAACAGATTAACACATCGTCAAAATCCTGCTATTCTGCCCGTTGCGGTACTGGGCATTTACCCTACAAACTGCTGTCTCACAGGAGCGTGAAGAGAATCGCCTGCCGCACTATGACAATGAGAGCGAGGAGAACCGTCGTGCTAGAAGAATACCGTAAGCACGTAGCTGAGCGTGCCGCTGAGGGGATTGCGCCCAAACCCCTGGATGCAAACCAAATGGCCGCGCTCGTAGAGCTGCTGAAAAACCCGCCCGCGGGCGAAGAAGAATTCCTGTTAGATCTGTTAACCAACCGTGTTCCCCCTGGCGTCGATGAAGCAGCCTATGTAAAAGCAGGCTTCCTGGCCGCCGTCGCAAAAGGTGAAGCCAAATCTCCGCTGCTGACTCCGGAAAAAGCCATTGAACTGCTGGGCACCATGCAGGGTGGTTACAACATTCATCCGCTGATCGACGCGCTGGACGATGCCAAACTGGCACCGATCGCTGCTAAAGCACTGTCCCACACGCTGCTGATGTTCGATAACTTCTATGACGTAGAAGAGAAAGCCAAAGCAGGTAACAAATACGCGAAGCAGGTTATGCAGTCCTGGGCGGATGCTGAATGGTTCCTGAATCGCCCGGCACTGGCTGAAAAACTGACCGTTACCGTCTTCAAGGTCACCGGCGAAACCAACACTGATGACCTCTCTCCGGCACCGGATGCGTGGTCACGCCCGGATATCCCGCTGCACGCGCTGGCGATGCTGAAAAACGCCCGCGAAGGGATCGAGCCAGATCAACCCGGTGTTGTTGGCCCGATCAAGCAGATCGAAGCCCTGCAACAGAAAGGTTTCCCGCTGGCTTATGTGGGTGACGTTGTGGGTACGGGGTCTTCGCGTAAATCCGCCACTAACTCTGTACTGTGGTTTATGGGCGACGATATTCCACATGTGCCGAACAAACGCGGCGGCGGTCTGTGTCTCGGCGGCAAAATTGCGCCAATCTTCTTTAACACAATGGAAGATGCCGGTGCGCTGCCAATTGAAGTGGACGTTTCCAACCTGAATATGGGCGACGTGATTGACGTTTACCCGTACAAAGGTGAAGTGCGTAACCACGAAACCGGTGAACTGCTGGCGACCTTTGAACTAAAAACCGACGTACTGATTGATGAAGTGCGGGCGGGCGGTCGTATTCCGCTGATTATCGGTCGCGGTCTGACCACCAAAGCGCGTGAAGCGCTCGGTCTGCCGCAGAGCGATGTGTTCCGTCAGGCGAAAGATGTCGCTGAAAGCGATCGTGGCTTCTCGCTGGCACAGAAAATGGTGGGTCGCGCCTGTGGCGTGAAAGGCATTCGTCCGGGCGCTTACTGCGAACCGAAAATGACGTCTGTCGGCTCTCAGGACACTACCGGCCCAATGACCCGTGATGAACTGAAAGACCTGGCGTGCCTGGGCTTCTCGGCTGACCTGGTGATGCAGTCTTTCTGTCATACAGCGGCGTATCCGAAGCCGGTTGACGTTAACACGCACCATACGCTGCCTGACTTCATTATGAACCGTGGCGGTGTGTCGCTGCGCCCAGGTGATGGCGTAATCCACTCCTGGTTGAACCGTATGCTGCTGCCGGATACCGTGGGCACCGGTGGTGACTCCCATACGCGTTTCCCGATCGGTATCTCCTTCCCGGCAGGTTCTGGTCTGGTCGCGTTTGCTGCGGCGACTGGCGTCATGCCGCTGGATATGCCGGAATCCGTTCTGGTGCGTTTTAAAGGCAAAATGCAGCCGGGCATCACCCTGCGCGATCTGGTACACGCGATCCCGCTGTACGCAATCAAGCAAGGTCTGCTGACCGTTGAGAAGAAAGGTAAGAAAAACATCTTCTCTGGTCGCATTCTGGAAATTGAAGGCCTGCCGGATCTGAAAGTTGAGCAGGCATTTGAGTTGACCGATGCTTCCGCTGAACGTTCCGCGGCGGGCTGTACCATCAAGCTGAATAAAGAGCCGATCATCGAATACCTGAACTCCAACATTGTCCTGCTGAAGTGGATGATCGCGGAAGGTTACGGCGATCGTCGTACCCTGGAACGTCGTATTCAGGGCATGGAAAAATGGTTGGCGGATCCTGAGCTGCTGGAAGCCGATGCTGATGCCGAATACGCGGCAGTGATCGACATCGATCTGGCCGATATCAAAGAGCCAATCCTCTGTGCACCGAACGATCCGGATGACGCACGTCCGCTGTCAGCGGTTCAGGGCGAGAAGATCGACGAAGTGTTTATCGGTTCTTGCATGACCAACATCGGTCACTTCCGTGCAGCAGGTAAACTGCTGGATGCGCATAAAGGCCAGTTGCCGACCCGCCTGTGGGTAGCACCGCCAACCCGGATGGACGCCGCGCAACTGACAGAAGAAGGCTACTACAGCGTCTTCGGTAAGAGCGGCGCGCGTATCGAGATCCCGGGCTGTTCACTGTGCATGGGTAACCAGGCGCGTGTGGCGGACGGCGCGACGGTGGTTTCCACCTCTACCCGTAACTTCCCGAACCGTCTGGGTACTGGCGCGAACGTCTTCCTGGCTTCTGCGGAACTGGCAGCCGTTGCAGCGCTTCTTGGCAAACTGCCAACGCCGGAAGAGTACCAGACCTACGTTGCGCAGGTAGATAAAACAGCCGTTGATACTTACCGTTATCTGAACTTCAACCAGCTTTCTCAGTACACCGAAAAAGCGGATGGGGTGATTTTCTAGACTGCGGTTTAAGGTAGTAGCCTGTTGTGAAAAGCCACTTCTTTTGGGAAGTGGCTAAGACTGATGATAAACGCAACATTGCCTGATGCGCTGCGCTTATCAGGCCTACAACGTTTCTGCAATTTATTGAATTTGCACTATTTTGTAGGCCGGATAAGGCGTTTACGCCGCATCCGGCAAGAACAAAGCGCACTTTGTCAGCAATCTGAGCCACTTCTTTTGGGGAGTGGCTTTTTTTTGCCGGAATATCTGACGGGCAACTCAATAACGTTAATTCTCAGAACCCGCACTCTTTTCCTTAATGATAGTGTTTCCCTGCATGTAAGAGAGCGATTATCATAATAATGTCGTTATCATTTTAGTGAATTATATTTTTATGTTTTAAATGAATATGTTCGCTAAAAAATCAATCGATTTCAATTCTGATAGGCGAAATAAGATATTGATAGTGTTTATCTTATTTGGTTTTCTGCTGGTTATTACAGGGTGAAGTTTTTCACTTAATGGAGATAAAGTGAATGAAAAAAGCGTTTATTATAATTATCTTTTTTCTACTATGCGGCAACGCTTTTGCCGCGACAGCAAAATAACAATATTTGTTTGTCGCAAATGGTGGATTAGTGGGTTTTTATGAGGACGGTAATGTCAGGGGATGCGCACAGTGTGAGCCGATGAAAGAAAACCTTTTAACCATGAGCACTGAATCTCCTATATCACACTGGAAGCGAAATGCTGATGTGATAACAACCACCGACGCAGAGGGAAGTAGCGATCTTCAACTTTATGATAATGGCAAGATTACGGATGACTGGTGGATTTTTGATTATAAAACAATTCACCCTCTTTATTAATCTATGTTTTGTGCGCAGAGTAGCACTGGATTGTCTTCTTCCCTGGTAAGAAGATGTTTGTCGAAAATGACAAAAATTCTGGCCATGGTGGCTGGAACGCTTTTTTCACTATTTTTATCTCTAAACCATCGTCGTTCCGCTGTTTTTCTCTGGTAAGGCTGCGATAATTACATCAATGGCGCAATGCGATTTCGGCGCATTGCCGGGAGCAGAGGAACACACTATGGATTACGAATTTCTGCGCGATATTACCGGAGTGGTAAAGGTGCGCATGTCCATGGGGCATGAAGTGGTCGGGCACTGGTTTAATGAAGAGGTGAAAGAAAACCTGGCCTTGCTTGATGAAGTGGAACAAGCCGCGCGCACATTAAAAGGTAGCGAACGTTCCTGGCAGCGGGCAGGGCACGAATACACCCTGTGGATGGATGGCGAGGAGGTGATGATCCGCGCCAATCAACTGGAATTTGCGGGTGACGAAATGGAAGAAGGGATGAACTACTACGACGAAGAAAGCCTGTCGCTGTGCGGCGTTGAGGATTTTCTTCAGGTGGTGGCGGCGTACCGCAATTTCGTACAGCAGAAGTAGGTAAATCTGGCGGAGCCTTCGTGCTCCGCCAGAGCTGTTAAACGGCAGGCATATTACGCCCGTAATAAATTTCGCGCATTTCTTTCCATAGCGCAGCGGTAATCTCTTTGCGCTCGCTGTCGGTTAAATCTTCCGGTTTGGTGTGGAACATGTAGTGCTTAAGGTCGAACTCTTTAAGCAACATCTTGGTATGGAAGATATTTTCCTGATAGACGTTTACATCCACCATGTCATACAGCGCCTTTATATCTTCAGACATAAAGTTCTGAATCGAATTAATCTCATGGTCGATAAAGTGCTTCATACCGTTAATATCGCGGGTAAAACCGCGCACGCGATAATCAATGGTCACGATATCGGATTCAAGCTGGTGGATCAGGTAATTCAACGCCTTCAGCGGGGAAATCACGCCGCAGGTAGAGACTTCTATGTCGGCGCGGAAAGTACATAAACCGCCTTCAGGATGGCTTTCCGGGTAGGTATGTACGCAAATATGACTTTTATCGAGATGCGCAACCACGGCTTCTGGCAGCGGGCCGGGGTGTTCCGTTTTGTCGATAAGTTTCGGGTCGACAGGTTCTTCGCTCACCAGAATAGTGACGCTGGCACCTTGTGGTTCGTAATCCTGGCGGGCGATGTTAAGAATATTGGCCCCGATAATGGAACAAGTTTCTGACAGGATTTCGGTCAGACGGTTGGCATTATAGAGTTCATCGATATAAGCGATATAACCGTCGCGCTCTTCGGCGGTTTTGGCGTAGCAGATATCGTAAATACAAAAACTCAGACTTTTGGTCAGATTATTAAAGCCATGCAGTTTCAGTTTTTTCAATTTCTTATCTTCTCCTTAGGACGCCTGTGAAGCCAGTGCGTCTTGCAGATACTGGGGTAAGGCAAACGCTGCCGTGTGGATTGCCGGGTTGTAATAACGGCATTTCAGGCCAGAGGCGAGAAAACGTGCCTGAATAATTTCGGTAGAGAGATGGCGTAAGGCGTCGTTATCTGTCGCCCATGCAAAGGTCATGATGCCGCCGTAATAGGTCGGGATTGCCGCCTGATAAAAGCCAACATCGCTGAAGTAATGGCTGAGTTTGCGATGGCTGTCGATGGCTTCTTCCTGCTGTAAAAAGCAGACGCCGTTTTGCGCGACAAAAATACCGCCAGGATTCAGGCAGCGTTTGCAGCCTTCATAAAATGCTGAGGTGAACAGGCTTTCGCCGGGACCGATGGGATCGGTGCAGTCGGAGATGATGACATCAAAGGTCTGGCTGGTTTGATTCACGAAATTGACGCCATCGTCGATCACCAGTTTAAAGCGCGGATCGTCGTAGCTACCGGCGTTATGGTTAGGCAGATACTGACGGCAGAAAGACACTACGCCCGCGTCGATTTCCACCATCGTGATTGACTCAACGTTTTTATGTCGGCTTACTTCACGTAACATCGCGCCGTCGCCGCCGCCAATGATTAACACGTGTTTAGCGTGACCGTGAGCCAGCAGCGGAACGTGGGTCATCATCTCATGATAGATAAATTCGTCGCGCTCGGTGGTCTGTACTACGCCATCCAGCGCCATTACGCGACCAAATGCGGCGTTCTCAAAAATGATCAGATCCTGGTGATCGGTCTTTTCATGATACAGAACGTTATCTACAGCAAAGTACTGCCCAAACTGGTCGTGTAGCGTTTCATGCCACAGTTTTTTTTCGGCCATGGGTTGATACCTCCTTTATTAACACCCGTAAAAAAAGGGCGCAACATAATAGCTAACATTGACCGCGGATGCACGGTCAATGTTTCTACAAAAAGGTATCAGGAATTATTTTACGTAGGCAAGCAGGCTTAAGGAATCGCGGGCCAGGGCTTTACACTTTTTAGCGACGGGAATGCCGATACCGCTCAGATCGCGGTAGCTATCTTCACCGAGGGCTTTCATGTCGAAGTTGTCGTAGTTGCTGAGATCCCACTGGTTTTGCTGGGCAAAAAAGACCAGTGCGCGACGAATCTGCCCGTTAGGCAAGTTCTGGTAACCGCAATCGTTCTTCAGAAAAACAAAAACTGCCGTTAAATCGGCCATATCTTCGGCTTCAGACTCGCTGAGCGCGTAACTGTTTGCGCATACAGCCATCAGGCTGCCGAATAATACTGTTCTGAAAAACGTCTTCATTGCTTCTACCAGGGGCTTAAAGAAGATAAACGTTAGCACACTGCGAGCGAGGCGACGACCATTATTGTGGATTAAGTTGTGTCTGTGGCTTGACCTTCCCGTAAGGGGAAGGACTATGCTCAACGTTTGATTTTGTTTCGCCTGCTTGAGAATAAGGAAATATCTATGCAACGTCGTGATTTCTTAAAATATTCCGTCGCGTTGGGCGTGGCTTCTGCTTTACCACTATGGAGCCGCGCGGTTTTTGCTGCTGAACGCCCAACATTACCGATCCCTGATTTGCTCGCTACCGATGCCCGTAATCGCATTCAGTTGACCATTGGCACAGGCCAGTCCACCTTTGCTGGAAAAACGGCGACCACCTGGGGCTATAACGGCAATTTATTGGGGCCTGCGGTGAAGTTACAGCGTGGAAAAGCCGTGACGGTTGATATCTATAACCAACTGGCGGAAGAGACGACGTTGCACTGGCACGGTCTGGAAGTGCCGGGGGAAGTGGACGGCGGCCCGCAGGGAATTATTCCGCCTGGCGGTAAACGCACAGTGACGCTGAATGTCGATCAGCCTGCCGCTACCTGCTGGTTCCACCCGCATCAACATGGCAAAACCGGGCGTCAGGTGGCGATGGGGCTGGCTGGGCTGGTGGTGATTGAGGACGATGAGATCCTGAAATTAATGCTGCCAAAACAGTGGGGGATCGATGATGTCCCGGTGATTGTTCAGGATAAAAAATTTAACGCCGACGGGCAGATTGATTATCAACTCGATGTGATGACCGCCGCCGTGGGCTGGTTTGGCGATACGTTGCTGACCAACGGCGCTATTTACCCGCAACATGCCGCGCCGCGTGGCTGGTTGCGGCTGCGTTTGCTCAATGGCTGTAACGCCCGCTCGCTCAATTTTGCCACCAGTGACAATCGCCCGCTGTATGTGATCGCCAGCGATGGTGGCCTGTTGCCTGAACCGGTGAAGGTGAGTGAACTTCCGGTGCTGATGGGCGAGCGTTTTGAAGTGCTGGTGGAGGTTAACGACAACAAACCGTTTGATCTGGTGACACTGCCTGTCAGCCAGATGGGAATGGCGATTGCACCGTTTGACAAGCCGCACCCGGTAATGCGTATTCAGCCGATTGCCATTAGTGCCTCTGGTGCTTTGCCGGATACCTTGAGTAGCCTGCCAGCGTTACCTTCGCTGGACGGATTAACGATACGCAAACTGCAACTCTCTATGGATCCGATGCTCGATATGATGGGGATGCAGATGTTAATGGAGAAATATGGCGATCAGGCAATGAGCGGAATGAACCACAGCCAGATGATGGGCCACATGGGCCACGGCAATATGAATCATATGAACCACGGCGGGAAGTTCGATTTTCACCATGCTAATAAAATCAACGGTCAGGCCTTCGATATGAACAAGCCGATGTTTGCGGCGGCGAAAGGGAAGTTCGAACGTTGGGTTATCTCTGGCGTTGGCGACATGATGTTGCATCCGTTCCATATTCACGGCACCCAGTTCCGTATCTTGTCGGAAAATGGCCAACCACCAGCGGTGCATCGCGCGGGCTGGAAAGATACTGTGAAGGTGGAAGGTAATGTCAGTGAGGTGCTGGTGAAGTTTAATCACGATGCACCGAAAGAACATGCTTATATGGCGCACTGCCATCTGCTGGAGCATGAAGATACGGGGATGATGTTAGGGTTTACAGTGTAAAAACAGCGTCTTCGGGAATATGCCCGGATCTCTCCGGGCATTATGGTTACTTCACATCATCCGGTAACGCATAAGCCACAATATAGTCGCCCATCTTCGTACCAAATGAACCGTGACCGCCTGCGGAGATCACCACATATTGCTTACCATTCACTTCATAGGTCATCGGCGTTGCCTGACCACCTGCTGGTAAACGGCCCTGCCACAATTTTTCACCGTTGCTCATGTTGTAAGCGCGCAAGTAGTTATCTGCCGTAGCGGCAATAAACAACACGTTGCCCGCAGTGGAGATTGGCCCGCCGAGCATTGGCATCCCCATATTGAACGGCACCGGAACGGGCATCGGGAACGGCATACTGTCCTGCGGCGTACCAATACGTTTCTTCCATACCACTTCATTGGTTTTCAGATCCAGCGCCGAGATGTATCCCCAGGCAGGCTGTTTACACGGTAGACCAAACGGCGAAAGGAACGGGTTGAGCGTTACGCCATACGGCACGCCATATTGCGGCTGAATGCCGGATTCCGTACCTGTGCCTTTGGCATCTTTCGGCTGTTCCATCGGGTTACCCGGGCCACGCGGGATCAGTTTCGACACAAACGGTAGCGCCATTGGGTTGGCAATTGCCACTTCACGATTCGGATCAACGGAAATCCCGCCCCATTCGAACATTCCCAGGTTACCCGGGAAGACCAGAGTACCCTGTTCAGATGGTGGGGTGAAAATGCCTTCATAGCGCATTTGGTGGAACATCACGCGGCACACCAGTTGGTCAAACATGGTGGCACCCCACATATCCGCACCGCTCAAATCTTTCGTCGGACGGAAGCTGAGTTCAGAGAACGGTTGGGTAGGAGTAACGTAATCGCCTTTCGCTGCGCCTTGTGGAACCGGTTTTTCCGGAGCCGGAACGACCAGTTCGCCATTACGACGATCGAGTACAAAAATGTTGCCAGTTTTTGCAGGAGCGTAAATGACCGGCACTTTTTCACCGTTAACGGTGATATCCGCCAGCGTTGGTTGTGCCGGAAGATCCATATCCCACAGGTCGTGGTGAACGGTCTGGTAACTCCACGCCAGTTTCCCGGTGGTGGCATTCAGTGCCAGAATCGAGCTGGCATAACGTTCCTGTTCCGGTGTGCGGTTACCGCCCCAGATATCGGGCGTGGTCACGCCCATCGGCAGATACACCAGATCCAGCTTCGCATCATAGGCCGCAGGTGCCCACGAGTTTGGCGAGTTAAAGGTAAAGGTGTGTTCGTCTGATGGGATGGCGTTCGGATCTTTCGCGCCCGGATCAAAAGCCCACAGCAGTTCACCGGTGTTGACATCAAAACCACGGATTACGCCAGACGTTTCGCGGGTTGAGAAGTTATCGGTGACTGAACCGGCCATCACGATGGTTTTATCGGTGATAATCGGCGGCGACGTCGGTTCATACAGACCCGGTTTGGTATCCGGCATGTTGCTTTGCAGGTTGAGCACGCCTTTATTGGCGAAGGTTTCGCACAGCTTGCCGTTTTCAGCGTTAATTGCAATCAGGCGACCATCATTCACAGGAAGAATGATACGACGCGGGCAATCCGCCATCACTTCCGGCGAAGCAGTTTCTGCTTTGGCTTCATGGTAAGAGACGCCACGGCAGGTTACATGCTGGAAAGACTCGTTGGTTTTCAGCTCAGGATCGTAATGCCATTTCTCTTTGCCGCTGGCGGCATCGAGCGCAAACAGACGCTGGTGAGCGGTACACAGGTAAAGCGTGTCGCCTACTTTAATCGGCGTCACTTCATTGGTGATTTCGCCCGGATCGTTAGGCTGTTTCACATCGCCTGTGCGGAACACCCAGGCTTCTTTCAGCTTGTGGACGTTATCGGCGTTAATCTGCTTCAGTGGTGAATAGCGTTGACCTTCCTGATTGCGGCCATAGGCAGGCCAGTCCTGATCGGCAACGGGGGAGATAGCTTCGGCAGGTGTGGCATCAGCGCTTAAGGTGCCGTTGATTTCCTGCGGATCGTGAAATCCGGCCCAGGTGAGGATACCACCGCTAATCAACAGTGCGACCACCAGTGCGGCAACTGCGCCGCTGGCAGGAATGACCAGGCGATGCCAGACAAACGGCAGGATCAGCCAGATACCGAAGAAGACCAGGATATCGCTGCGCGGAGTGAGTGCCCAGAAATCGAAACCGACCTCCCAGACGCCCCAAATCATGGTGCCGAGCAGCAGAGCGGCGTACAGCCAAAGTGCTGCGCGTTTACTGCGCCACAACATCCAGGCGACGCCAAGCATCACCAGACCAGCGATGGGGTAGTACCAGGAGCCGCCAATCGCGACCAACCAGCCTCCGCCAATGAGAAGATATAGCCCGCAGAGTGCTGCAAAAAGGGCGGTTAGCGACACGAGTAAGCGTCGCGAGCCGGTATTGTTAATTGCCATAAAGAAACACCATTTCAATTCATTAATATTTTAGTAGCAATTAATTATAGGTTTTAACATGTGTGATCGTCATCACAATTTGAGCTTTATTAACAGATTCCGCCAATGAATAGTTTTGCTGGTATACTGCGTGTCTTGCGCTTTGTTGCGGCGCTGAAACCCGCCCGTGCGAAGTGATTTGTTTTTAAATCATATGGTTAGAGATATGAAACATACTGTAGAAGTAATGATCCCCGAAGCGGAGATTAAAGCGCGTATCGCTGAACTGGGTCGTCAGATTACTGAGCGTTACAAAGACAGCGGCAGCGATATGGTGCTGGTAGGCCTGCTGCGTGGCTCATTTATGTTTATGGCGGACCTGTGCCGTGAAGTTCAGGTATCTCATGAAGTCGATTTTATGACCGCCTCCAGCTACGGTAGCGGCATGTCCACCACCCGTGATGTGAAAATCCTCAAAGATCTGGATGAAGATATCCGCGGCAAGGATGTGCTGATTGTTGAAGATATCATCGACTCGGGTAATACACTGTCGAAAGTGCGTGAAATCTTAAGCCTGCGCGAACCGAAATCGTTGGCGATTTGTACGCTGCTGGATAAACCGTCTCGCCGTGAAGTGAACGTACCGGTAGAATTTATCGGTTTCTCTATTCCGGATGAGTTTGTGGTTGGCTACGGCATCGATTACGCACAGCGTTACCGTCATCTGCCGTATATCGGCAAAGTGGTGCTGCTGGACGAGTAAGTGCGGATGTGCCGGATGTGTTGCATCCGGCATGGCGAATTTATTTGTGGTTGATGTGCTTTAGCTTGAGGTTGGAAATCCCGTGGCGATAACGTTGCTCCAGGGTTTCGCGGTTGGTGGCTGTAACATCCAGATCGCGCAGCAAGCCGTCGTGAATGCCGTAAGCCCAGCCGTGGATGGTCACTTTCTGCCCGCGTTTCCATGCTGACTGCATAATGGTGGAGTGGCCCAGGTTATATACCTGTTCCATTACGTTCAGTTCGCACAGGGTATCCAGACGGCGCTCTGGCGGCATTTCGCCAAGCAATGAGCTATGTTTGAACCAGATATCGCGGATGTGCAGCAGCCAGTTGTTGATCAGCCCCAGTTCCGGGTTTTCAACCGCGGCTTGCACACCACCGCAACCATAGTGGCCACAGATAATAATGTGTTCAACTTCGAGAACATCCACTGCATACTGCACCACGGAGAGGCAGTTGAGATCGGTGTGAATGACCAGGTTGGCAACATTACGGTGAACAAAGAGTTCGCCCGGCTCAAGACCGGTTAAACGTTCTGCAGGAACGCGACTGTCGGAACATCCAATCCATAGAAAGCGCGGTTTTTGCGCTTGTGCCAGTTTCTCAAAAAACCCGGGATCCTCTTCCACCAGCATTTTTGACCATAGTGCATTATTGCTGATGAGTGTATCTATGTCTTTCATGGAGGTTAACGACCTGTAACCAAATAATTACGTTTGGCTAATATAGGGCAACTCCGGGACGATTTAAACCACAGATAAAGTGTAAGAACGTAAGGTAAGTAAAAATTTATGACCATTGCACTGGAACTTCAACAGCTTAAAAAAACCTATCCAGGCGGCGTTCAGGCGCTTCGTGGAATAGATTTACAGGTCGAAGCCGGCGATTTTTATGCGCTTCTGGGGCCGAACGGAGCCGGGAAATCGACCACCATCGGTATTATTAGCTCGCTGGTGAATAAAACCTCCGGGCGGGTCAGCGTATTTGGCTACGATCTTGAAAAAGATGTCGTGAACGCCAAACGCCAGTTAGGACTGGTGCCGCAGGAATTTAACTTCAACCCGTTTGAAACCGTGCAGCAAATTGTGGTGAATCAGGCGGGGTACTACGGTGTAGAGCGCAAAGAAGCGTATATCCGCAGCGAAAAGTATCTTAAGCAGCTTGATTTGTGGGGAAAACGCAACGAACGTGCGCGTATGTTATCTGGTGGGATGAAACGCCGTTTAATGATCGCCCGTGCGTTAATGCATGAACCTAAACTGCTGATTCTGGATGAACCAACGGCAGGCGTGGATATCGAACTTCGCCGCTCAATGTGGGGATTTTTGAAGGATTTAAACGACAAAGGCACCACGATCATTCTCACCACGCACTACCTGGAAGAAGCAGAAATGCTGTGTCGCAATATCGGCATTATTCAGCATGGTGAACTGGTGGAGAACACTTCGATGAAGGCGCTATTGGCGAAGCTGAAATCGGAAACCTTTATTCTCGATCTTGCGCCGAAAAGTCCATTACCGAAGCTCGATGGCTACCAGTATCGGCTGGTGGATACCGCTACGCTTGAAGTTGAAGTGTTGCGCGAGCAGGGGATTAACAGCGTATTCACGCAGCTAAGTGAGCAGGGCGTGCAGGTATTAAGTATGCGTAACAAAGCCAACCGTCTGGAAGAGCTGTTTGTTTCACTGGTTAATGAAAAACAAGGAGATCGCGCATGATGCATCTTTACTGGGTGGCGCTAAAAAGCATCTGGGCGAAAGAGATCCATCGCTTTATGCGTATCTGGATACAAACGCTGGTGCCGCCGGTCATCACCATGACCCTTTATTTTATTATCTTTGGTAACCTGATTGGTTCGCGCATTGGCGATATGCATGGCTTTAGTTATATGCAGTTTATCGTGCCGGGGCTGATCATGATGTCGGTGATCACCAATGCCTACGCTAACGTTGCATCATCATTTTTTGGTGCCAAGTTCCAGCGTAATATTGAAGAATTGCTGGTAGCGCCGGTGCCAACACACGTCATCATTGCCGGATATGTCGGCGGTGGCGTGGCGCGCGGACTGCTTGTTGGCATGCTGGTGACGGCTATTTCGCTATTCTTTGTGCCGTTTCAGGTGCATTCGTGGGTATTTGTTGCTTTAACGCTGGTGCTCACGGCGGTGTTGTTCTCTCTTGCCGGACTGCTGAACGGTGTGTTTGCCAAAACGTTTGATGACATCAGCCTGGTGCCGACCTTTGTGTTAACGCCACTCACTTATTTGGGCGGGGTATTTTACTCCCTGACTTTACTGCCGCCGTTCTGGCAGGGGCTGTCGCACCTGAACCCGATAGTCTATATGATCAGTGGTTTCCGCTACGGCTTCCTCGGCATTAATGATGTGCCGCTGGTCACTACCTTTGGTGTACTGGTTGTCTTTATTATTGCGTTTTATCTGATCTGCTGGTCGCTGATTCAGCGCGGACGCGGCTTGCGTAGCTAAGTTGATCTCCTCTCCTCCGGATGCGGGGGAGGGGAGTTTTGACGGTTATCACCCTTTATCAACAATGGTCAGGGTAGACTGATTTTCGGCTAAGGAGGAAAGCGATGTTAGGTTGGGTCATTACCTGTCACGACGATCGGGCGCAAGAGATACTGGATGCGCTGGAAAAAAAATATGGCGCACTTATCCAGTGCCGGGCAGTGAATTTTTGGCGTGGTCTTAGTGCCAATATGCTTAGCCGAATGTTATGTGATGCCCTGCATGGGACGGATTCCGGCGATGGCGTGATCTTTTTCACGGATATCGCGGGCGCAGCGCCTTATCGCGTTGCGTCTTTATTAAGCCACAAACATTCCTGTTGCGAAGTGATTTCTGGTATCACGCTACCGTTAATTGAACAGATGATTGCTTGTCGTGAAACAATGTCGAGTGCAGAGTTCCGCAATCGCATTGTCGAACTGGGGGCTCCTGAAGTCAGTAGTCTCTGGCATCAGCAACAAAAAAATCCCCCCTTTGTGCTAAAGCACAATTGGTTCGAGTATTAAATCGCATTCCGATTTTGCTACACTAACGGCGTTGTTTCTCGCCTGGTTGTTTCCTCATGATTAAAAAGTTTATTTTTCTACTGCTGCTGGTTTCATCTGGTGCCGACGCAGCGCTTCCCATGCGTTATATGCAAACCACTCAGGATGCGGCTATCTGGGGTAAAATTGGCGACAAAACGGTAACTGTTGGTAACATTCGCGCCGGGCAGATTATTTCGGTCATGCCAACCGCAGCCGATTATTATGAATTCAACTTTGGTTTTGGTACGGGATATATTGATAAAGGTCATCTGGAACCGGTACAAGGGCGGCAAAAAGTTGAAGATGGCCTGGGGGATTTACATAAGCCACTGAGTAACCAAAATCTTATTACATGGAAAGATACTCCGATATACAACGCGCCTGATGCTGGCAGCGCACCATTTGGCGTGCTGGCCGATAATTTGCGTTATCCCATTATTAATAAATTGAAAGATCGCCTGAATCAAACCTGGTATCAAATTCGTATTGGCGAACGTCTGGCCTATATCAGTGCGTTAGATGCGCAGCAGGATAATGGTATTCCTGTATTGACCTACCATCATATTTTACGCGATGAAGAGAATACCCGTTTTCGCCATACTTCGACCACAACGTCGGTACGTGCATTCAATAACCAGATGACCTGGTTGCGCGACAGGGGATATACCACGTTAACCTTGTATCAACTGGAAGGATATTTGCATAATTCGATAAATCTTCCAGCTCGCGCGGTTGTGCTGACTTTTGATGATGGCTTAAAATCGGTAAGTCGCTATGCGTATCCTGTTCTGAAACAATATGGTATGAAGGCGACGGCATTTATTATTACCTCGCGTATTAAACGTCACCCACAAAAATGGAATCCGCAGTCATTACAGTTTATGAGTATTTCTGAACTACGTGATGTCAGCGATGTTTTTGATTTCCAGTCACATACCCATTTTTTACATCGGGTTGATGGCTATCGCCGACCAATATTACTCAGCCGTAGTGAGCACAATATTCTGTTTGATTTCGAACGCTCACGCCGGGCGCTGACGCAATTTAATCCGCATGTATTGTATCTTTCTTACCCGTTTGGCGGATTTAATGATAAAGCGGTTAAAGCGGCAAATGAAGCCGGGTTTCATCTGGCGGTGACCACCATGAAAGGTAAAGTTAAACCGGGGGATAATCCATTGTTGTTAAAACGGCTTTATATCTTAAGAACGGATTCGCTGGAGACAATGTCGCGGCTGGTGAGTAACCAGCCGCAGGGGTAATACTCAGGCAACCTGTACCGGAATGGCTTTTGCGGTACGTTTCATTTCGTTGTTGCCTTCAAAGTAGGCGACGTTTGGTCGCCAGGTACGGGCTTCTTCATCCGGCATGGTGACGAAGCTGGCGATGATCACAATATCACCGACGCTGGCGCAGTGGGCCGCCGCACCGTTGACAGAAATAATTCTCGAACCGCGTTCTGCCGCGATAGCGTAGGTGGAGAAACGCTTGCCGTTGGTGACATTCCAGATATCGATGGCTTCGTTTTCGAGAATACCTGCTGCGTCAAGAAAATCCTGGTCAATGGCGCAAGAACCTTCATAGTGCAGGTCCGCATGAGTCACTTTCACGCGGTGGAGTTTGCCCTGCAGCATCGTGCGAATCATAACTTCTACCTTTCTACCCTGTCGTTAACGAAGCAGGCGATGCCTGCCTTGAGAAAATTCTCACGCAGTATTGCCCGATTTTTGTTTAGTGTCTACTCATCTGAGGCCATTTACAGCGGGAGTTTGCGTGCCGCGCCGAAGCCCGCTATGCAACTCCTGTAACCGATTGAAATTTCTCTGAACGCTGCTCGGTAAACAATAAAGAGACGGCTGATGACGGTATACATTGACTGGATACTGCCTTCACGCAAGCCAACATGGAAGACAGGGAAGATGGACGCACCAAGTACCACTCCGCATGACGCGGTTTTTAAACAATTTTTAATGCATGCGGAAACGGCCCGCGATTTCCTGGAGATACATTTGCCAGCGGAATTACGCGAGCTGTGTGATCTCGACACGCTGCATCTTGAGTCGGGGAGTTTTATCGAAGAAAGCCTGAAAGGGCATAGCACTGACGTACTCTATTCTGTGCAAATGCTGGGTAATCCCGGCTATCTGCATGTTGTGATTGAACATCAAAGCAAGCCGGACAAAAAAATGGCCTTTCGCATGATGCGCTACTCTATTGCCGCCATGCACCGACATCTGGAAGCGGACCACGATAAGCTGCCGCTGGTGGTGCCGATTCTGTTTTATCAGGGCGAGGCCACGCCTTACCCACTCTCGATGTGCTGGTTTGATATGTTTTACTCACCGGAGCTGGCGCGACGTGTCTATAACAATCCTTTCCCGCTGGTGGATATCACCATCACGCCAGATGATGAAATCATGAAACATCGGCGGATTGCGATTCTCGAACTGCTGCAAAAACATATTCGCCAGCGCGACTTAATGTTATTGCTGGAGCAACTGGTCACGCTGATTGACGAAGGGTACACTAGCGGAAGTCAGTTAGTTGCCATGCAAAACTATATGCTGCAACGCGGTCATACTGAACAAGCGGATTTGTTTTACGGTGTGGTGAGAGACAGGGAAACGGGAGGGGAGTCTATGATGACGCTGGCGCAGTGGTTTGAAGAGAAGGGAATTGAGAAGGGGATTCAGCAGGGAAGACAGGAGGAAAGGCAAGAATTCGCCCAGCGTTTTCTGAGTAAAGGGATGTCTCGGGAAGACGTTGCAGAGATGACGAATTTATCTCTTGCTGAGCTTGATAAGCTAATTAACTAAGTTGCCGGCATTATCAGTTATAGCCAGATAATGATTATTATTAACTGACCAGATAATTAAGGGAACCTATGGACATAAAGACACGGAGAGAAACCAGGCAGACGTTGGCGCAGTGGTTTGAAGAGAAGGGATTTCAGAAGGGATTTCAGAAGGGATATAAAGAGGGACTCCAGAAGGTAAGACAGGAAGTAAGACAGGAATTCGCCCAGCGTCTTCTGAGTAAAGGAATGCTTCGTGAGGATGTTGCAGAGTTGGCAAATTTACCACTTACAGAGATTGATAAGCTAATTAACCTTAACTAAGTTACCTGTGTTATGACAGATTACGTGGCAATTAATAATTGGCGCTATCAGCCGTAGCGCCAGTTAAGTATTACGCCAGTTCGACCATTTTATTGTCGATCAGGCGAGCATCGCCAAGCCAGGCGGCAATCAGAATCACTGCCCGTTTGCTTTTTTCAGTGACTTCCAGCAACGTGTCGGCATCGCGAATCTGAATATCATCGGCGCGGAAGCCTTTTTCATTCAACTCTTGCCCAGCAATGGCGATAATTTCATCGAGATCCCGCTCTCCAGCCTGCAATTTGTCAGCAATCGAACTTAAAACTTTGTACAGACCTGGTGCAATTTTGCGTTGTTCTGCCGTCAGATAACCGTTACGGGAGCTGAGCGCAAGGCCGTCTTTCGCGCGCATAATCGGCACGCCGACAATCTCAATATCAAAGCCCATATCAGCGACCATTTTGCGGATCAGCGCCAGTTGCTGAAAATCCTTTTCTCCGAAGCAGGCGATGTCTGGCTGGACCAGGTTGAACAGCTTGCTGACGATGGTCGACACGCCACGGAAATGTCCCGGGCGGCTGGCGCCTTCCAGCATAGTGGAAAGGCCGGGAACATCAACATAGGTGTGGGTTTCTGTTCCGTTCGGGTAGATCTCTTTTACCGATGGCGCAAAGACCAAATCCACTTTACGCTTGTTTAACTTCTCGCAATCTTCCTGCAAGGTGCGCGGGTAGCGCGCCAGATCTTCCGGGCGGTCGAACTGCATTGGGTTAACGAAAATGCTAACCACCACCACATCGGCGCGGGCTTTGGCTTCGTCGACCAGTTTCATATGGCCATCATGCAGGTTACCCATAGTGGGCACCAGTGCCACGCGCTTGCCTTCCATACGCAGGCGGCGAATTTGCTGACGCAGCAGCGGCAGGGTTTCGATAATTAACACAACGTCACTCCTTAATGGAAACTGTGTTCTTCGCCCGGATAGACGCCGGACTCCACTTCAGCCATATACTGCCGCACCGCAGCACGGATGTCGCCCGTTTCAGCGAGGAAATTTTTGGCGAATTTAGGAATGTGACCACCGGTAATGCCGAATGCGTCGTGCATCACGAGGATCTGTCCGTCAGTGACGTTACCCGCACCAATGCCAATGACGGGGATCGCCAGTGCCTCGGTAATGCGTTTTGCCAGCTCAACGGGTACACACTCCAGTACCAGCAATTGCGCACCTGCGGCTTCTAGTGCTAACGCATCGCTGAGTAATTGGTCGCCAGCCTCATCACCACGCCCCTGCACTTTGTAGCCACCAAAAATATTCACGGACTGTGGCGTTAAGCCTAAGTGACCACATACCGGCACGGCACGTTCTGTCAGCATTTGTACCGTTTCTACCAGCCATGCACCGCCTTCAATTTTGACCATATTGGCTCCGGCACGCATTACCCTGGCAGCATTTTCAAATGCCTGTTCCGGCGTGGCATAAGCCATAAAGGGGAGATCGGCCAAAAGCAGGCAGTTTGGCGCACCGCGACGCACGGCGGCGGTGTGATAGGCGATATCTTCAACTGTTACGGGAAGGGTGGAATCATGTCCCTGAACGGTCATACCTAGCGAGTCACCTACCAGCATCACGTTAAGGCCTTCGTCAGCAAACAATTTGGCGAAGCTGTAGTCGTAAGCGGTAATGGTCGCGAAGCGTTTTTTTTCCTGCTTGTATTTTTGAAGCTGCGAAATAGTCGTCGGTTTCATAACGTATCCTGATGGCTAAAGTGCAATTATTGGCATTCTAGCAGCCATATCGGGTGGGGCAATCATTTCGGTACGCTCATATCACCAGTTAACTGATGATATGACTTGAGACTGATGACGAACGCAAAATTGCCTGATGCGCTACGCTTATCAGGCTTACATGGCGTATCACAATTTATTGAATTTTTTCACGATTTCATAGGCTGGATAAAGTGTCCGCGTCACATCCGGCGTGTAACAACGAACGCTTTTCCAGCAATCTGGCCTGTCTATCAAGGATAAGTTATCTGGAATCTGCTGGTGGCCTCGAAAGCGCCTCCCTTGATAGTCGCATTACCGTCTTGTTGCAATGTTGCCTGAAACTCAAGCACCTGCGTTGTTCCCTGGCCTTTGCCTGGGTAGATGCCACCTGAAGTATCAATTTCATCTTCATATGCTTTATACACAGAGGTTCCCACGTTAGGTTCGAGAACCATTTTTTCACTCACACGGTTTTTTAACCCTTCGATCAGAACACCGACGCCTTCTGCGGCATTGGAACCAGTCAACGTATTAGTGATTAATTTTTTGTTTTGCACCCCAATGTTTCCAGAGGACATTTTGGTTTCAATATTTTGCACACGAATACAGTTTTGTAGGGCTATTTGAAAAGGTACTGGAGTTGCACCATTTTTGATCTGACCGGTTGTATAGCTGCCAAGTTCAACAGTCGTTCCATTGACTGTTTTTCCTGTAATCACTGAGGAAAAACAGGTCGGAAGTGATAAGGTCACATTCGCTAAATTGAAGTTAAAATAGATACTCCCACTGTACCCTTGAACCGTTCCCCCCGCATTCTCGGCCTTAAAACTGTAAAGGTAATCGCTGCTGCTGAGTAATGTTATTTTTTGGCCTGCTGTAGGGGCGAATGTCGTATCTGAATAAAATTCAACAGTAAAGTCTTGAACAACGCCACCTATTCTAAAAAATTTTGGAGTAAAACGGCCATCCAGTCGCTCACAGGCTCGTTGCAGATCGGCATCATGGAATCTAAAGTGGAAAGTTTGTGTTGGTGCATCCCCGATAAATATATCCGGAACGTCAGCGGTTGTATTATAAGCTGTCCATATAGTTGATATTTTTAATGTATAATACAGTCCTGTAACGGATGTTTTGAATAATTTATGTCCCCCGTAAACGAGCCCTGAATCAACCATTTTATTTCTGACAGTGATAGGGCCGCCAGTAGCACTGGAATGTGCTGTACAATATACACTGCCACTGTCATGGGTATCCTGATTAGGCCAGCGTAATTGTACCCCTGTCGGGCCGAGTTGAGTTGGGCGGTAAAATACCAGGTTATTACTGCTCCCGGAATACTGGAAATTTGCGCGGCCATTTCTTTCCGGCGGTACACCATCAGGCCCCGCACCAACAATAAAATCGACGGTTGCGTTACAGACACAATTAACAAATAGAAGAATGGTAAAAATAACAAATTGTAGAGTAGTTTTCATACGCACTCCATTGCAAACACTCATTGCATGAGTATTTGATATTTAGTGATAGTAAGATTTAATCAGCATAATGCTGGTTCCCTTTTGCGTAGCTAACATCATTTATTAATATAATAGAAATGATATAGAGTTATGATTTTTTAATTTATCAGTGTAGTTTTGTGGCACAAACCGCTGACTGCCAGGCGCAGTGCGCACCTGGCAGTAAGTAATATCAGGGATAGGTAATAGAGAATGTACCTGTTGCTTCAAATCCACCCGCGGTGATCACCGGGGCAGGTTGATCCTGCACGAAATCGGGAACCAGTTGCGCTTCGAAATCCAGGATATGTTCGACCCCAGGGTGCGTCACATCAATGGCATTAACGTCAATCCAACCGTCGGGGTTAGTCGCCGACTCATATTCTGTATAAACGGAATATGGATTATTAGGATAAAGCTGTTCCGCTTTACCGGTCGCGGCATCGTTCAGGCCGGTAATTTTCACCCCAATTCCTCCGGCTGCATTGTTTGTCTGTTGGTTGCCCAATAGCCTGACGCTGTTCCCGGTTTTTGTGGTGGACAGTTTCGTTATTATGCTTCCAATCCCCACACAGTCTTTTAATGCTATCTGGAACTGGCGTTTGGAATTACTGGTTCCGTTACTAATATCCGTGGTTAAAACATTGCCAAAATCGACGGTGTTGCCTTTAACATTTGTACCTGCAACGGCATCGGCATAACAGGTTGGGGCCGTAATCATCAGACCAGGGTTTCTAAACTCAACCACTAAATAATACCCTTGTCCCTGGGTACTGCTTCTGATGCTAAAACCGGGGGAATTTGTTGAAGCGAAACCACGGGTATCAAGGGTACTGTTACTGTCAATCTCCGCCTTAAATGAATCGTAGTCGCCAGAAGCGCCGCCACCAGTATATATACGGCTCTGATAGTCGCTGCCGAGGTAATAGGTGGTTCTCACCTGGAAAGTGAGTTGTTGATAGCCTGTACATTGTGATGGGTCGACAACATGGCCCGAGAATTCATCTCTATGGGTTCCATCAGCAAGGAGGCTGTGTTCCGCTCCTATGCCAAATGTAATGCCAGGGCTACTGAAATTAAGGATTTCGACCGACACATAGACGCCTTGTATCGTTGTCTTAAATAAGGGTTTGCCATCATACTGTTTGCCTGAGTTAATCAGGTTATGGTAAATCTCCGAATTGGATTGATCTCCGCTGGACGCGTCGCCAAAATAACAGTAAATCATATTGGATGTGGAGTTCGATATCATGTATACGCCTAACGGCGTAATCAATCCTGGTGCAGGCTGCCCTCCGGCAGAAGCGGGTTGTGTTCCATTCGGAAAAATATTGATTATAACATTACCATCATCATTTGGTTCGCCGTAGCTAATACGTGTTCCCGCCCATGTTGAAAATACAGCACCAGTGCTGATTAATAATACCAGGCTAATTACTGCTTTACTCAGTCTGTTAATAATCATCTGAATCCGCTCTTTATCTTTCATTCCATTGAATTAATCGTACCAGGTATCAACCAGTACACTGGTTGCCACTTTTCCGGCAGTGACAGAGGCAATATCATCAATTTTTTGCATTCGGGTATAAAAAGCCCAGGTCGAATTATTCAGACCCTGTGCATTCACCGTGTATGTCGACCGTGAAATACCTGCAGGAGACCAGACGTTAAACATATTGCTGCGATCGTGCGTTGAGAAAATCACCACGCCAACATTTTTGGCACCATTACTTTCCTCATTCGGAAAAACTTGTTGCGAGCCTGCTGCAAAAGCGCCGCTTTTAGGTTTGAAATCCAGATGCAAATTTGTAGTCCCTGTAGGGGCACTCCCGGAACAGTTATACAAATGGATAAAGAATTCCTGACCCCCTGAAAAATATTGCTCCGCCGTAATGCCGCTGGCGAAATAACCCAGGCTCACCGTACCTAAATCGACCGTCCCGCTGTTGCTAACGGATACCGTGCAGGTGGTGCTCAGCACTTTTGCGTTAAAGTCGACACTCACATCAGCCAATGTACTGGCGCTAAATAGCGCAGCACCAATGATAAGAGTGGTAGATAAACCGTGCTTTTTCATAACGTCCCTTTTACACAGGCTGCGCTGTAAATCACTTATAGGTAATATCAAATACTGCCTGGCTGGAAAACTCACCGGCAGTGACGTCCGCGTCAGCCTTACCGCTATCGCGGATCAGGCGTGCGCTGAGCGGCACGGTCGCGCCACCACCGACCATGGTGACCGGGAACGCGTTGGCGGATTTACACTTCAGTTGTGTACCGCTTTTAGGGGTTGCTGACCCCCAGACCTCAACGGCGACCGCTGCTGCTTTCGGGGTTGCAACGGAGGCGTTGGCAAATGCTTCTCCCGCGCCTGCGCTATCACAGGTTGAACCACTGGCCGGTTTCAATGTGAACTCTGCGCTGGATGTGGCTGCGCAGTTGCTGAGTATCAGATTGAATGATTTTGCTTTGTTTCCGCTGATCACTTCCGGGATGAAAACATCCTGAAAATCAATGTCGGTAACTGTCTTTGAGTTTTCCTGTACTTCGGCGCTACAGGTTCCTGCGGTGACTTTTGTCACGACGGTAAGATCCAGGGAATCCGTGGTGGCATTGGCGGTATTCATCCCAATGCTGAAGCATGCCATGGCGCTGACGACGTAGCAGGCTAAAGTTGTTTTTTTCATTGTGCTACCCCGTTATTCATAGGTGAAGTTAAACGTGACTTTGGCGCTGAAATCACCGATTGTGCCCTTATCAGCCTGGGTTTCTCGCATTACGGCAGCCAGTTTTAATCCGCCGCTGATTTCAGCAGTTGTCCACGTGATGTTTTCATCGTTCTGAACTTTAAAAAATGTGTCAGTTGACGTACTGGCCCGACGGAAACCGACACCGATACTGCCCGTTAACCCTGGCCCACCAGCGAGAGGGATCGCCAGGTTCATCCCCGCGACACCGGTTTTTTTCTCTGCCGTGATGGTAGAAATGATTTTGCTCGGGCTACCCGTACAGTTTTCTGTTTTTAAGGTAAATTCACCTACCGTTTCGGGGCTTTTCGCGCGTAACTGGTCGAGCCTGATATCAGGAATGACCAGCTTATAGGCATCAGTACCTGTTTTAGAAGTACCGGTTCCTTCCAGTTTGATATCACAGGTCGGCTGTATAATATCGGCCCTGAATTTAACGTCGACATCAACGGCCAGTGCCGAGGCTGAGAGCGTCAGCACGGCGAGTGCCAGAGGAATATTTTTCCGTGTCATAGGTTATCCATATCTCGCGGATTTTAGTGAGTTGCAGATACCGTACAGAGTACGTTATCCAGTGACAGGGTCTGGTTGCCGCGCTGATCAGCCGCGGATGCCGGAACCTGATAGCGCGCGATGCAGTGCTGCGAAACGTTGTCCTTATCGGACCAGTTCACCTGCAACACGCCGTTATCTTCGATACCGCGCACAAAGGCCTGGTTGTTCTGGCCGATGTAGCCCAGAGACTGCCCTTGCTCATTGGTGATATTGGCGGCAAATGGCAGAGGTTCGCCATCGCTACGACGCATCGTGATCATCGCTGAGCGGCCCTGATCGGTTTCGAAACTGGTCATGGTAATGGCCCCGTAGCGCGGAACCGTTTGTGAACTGGTGCTCTTAAGCTCTACGTCGTTTTCCAGCTCCTGAATATCGAGCGTGATGTTGTTTTCACGGTACGGAGAGGCGGACGTGGCGACGCCATAACCCCAGCGGTCAATGGTGTTACTGCTGTAGTTGATTCGTGCGCCATGCGCTCCAGGGGCTTTCACCAGGACAAGCGTATCGGTATCGCTAAAGCTGTGATTGGTATACGTCAGCCCGCCACCGTGCAGGACAAAGCCGCCATCGGTGCTGAGAGAGAGCTGACGGCTGTGGTCAGTGTCAGCCGATGCTGAGCCAGACCATGTACCCCATTGCGATTCATAGCTGAGATAACCGCCAATATCCGCCAGATTGGAACTCTGCTTATTGGTGGAGTAATTGGTATTCACGCTGTAGTTATATTTTCCATCGCCGCTGCTGCCGTTGGCGCTGGCGCTCAAACGATGGCTGCCGTTAAAGTCAGTGCTCATACGGCTGTCGAGATACTGGAAGCCGCTGTCGCGATGTTTACCGCCCAGTAATTTTTCCAGCGGAATGCTGAAACTCAGATAGAAACTGTCATCCTGATCGCCGTCTTCATTCCAGGTGCGTTGTACTGTGGCACTCCATGTTCCCCAACTTGTCCCTTTGCTGTAGCCCATAGAGTACGTGCTCTGGCTATGGCTTCCGCTCCAGTAATCCGTCCAGCTACCATTAAGATAAAACGAGCCGTAATCGACCTCCTCGAACATCAGCGGCTGGTTGAGACTGATAGTGAACTGATTGCGGGTACGCTGATAATTCCCCATTGTGCGTTGCTCGTCTGGCGAGCTGTGTCTGGCATCATCCTGTAACGTCAGGGCATCGTTCAGCCCCAGGTAATTACTGGTGGAATAGCGATAGGCGGCCAGGTTTAGTGAGGTATTGGTGGCACTGAACATTTTGTTCCACGAAATACGATAGCTTTGCCCGGTGTAGGTTTGATCGTTGTAGATATTCGCCTTCGACTGAGTGACGTCCAGCGATACTGCGCCGATGCTGGTGTTTACGCCCAGCCCCAGCAGCACGGCCATAAAGTCAGCATCGGTGAACTGGATACCCGTATAGCCGGTGAAGGTGTTGTTGATACCGTAGTAGAATGACCCTTGCAGCAAGTTATAGTCTTCGCGCAAATCGTCGCGAACGATTTGCCCGCCGCTGAGATCCCAACGCCCGACGCCCGGACGCAGCATCTGCATAACCGAGGAGAACGGTTGTGAGAATGTCCGCCGTGAACCGTCGGCTTCTTCAATGGTGACCACCAGATCATTGCCGTAGCCAGAAGGCATGATGTCATCAATGGCGAATTCGCCAGGCGGTACGGTTCCTTCGTAAATTTTATAGCCGCCCTGGGTGATGGTGACTTTGGCGTTACTGTTTGCCACGCCGCGGATCACTGGGGCAAAACTGGTCATGGAAGGCGGTAACATGCGGTCGTCGCTGTACAGGCGTGCGCCTTTAATGCCGACAGAGTCGAAGGTTTCCCCGGTGGTGTAGGTCTCCCCGACCACAAGTTGAGAACGAATAAATGGCAGCTCGCGCTGCATATAGCTGTTCTGGATATCAAAATTACCGCCAACATCCTGCTGCCAGCTATAGTTACCGTTGCTTCTGAAATGCCAGTTCCCGAGGTTAAGCCCTGCGTTGAGTGCAGTATAGAACGACTGAGTTTCATCACCCCGGCGCGTGTTGCGCCAGCCGTTCATACGGTAGGACAACATGGCGGCACTGATGCCGTCTTCCCATAATGACGGGTCGATATATCCCTGATAATTACTGAGGATCCAGATCTGCGGAACCGTGATATCCAACTTCTGATCGTTAGTATCGAAATAGACTTCTGACTGTGGGATCGCCCGCGCCAGATCGAGACAATCATCAGCTTCCGCTTCGCCTTTGCGTAATACAGCCTCTCCGTCTTTGAGATCCGGCTGTTTAATATGCAACTGATTGAGCATTTTACGAGAAATACAGGCGTCGGCACTTTTCTTGCCGGTATCAATAAGTTCTACGGTCATGCTCGTTGCGGCACTTTCATTGACGTAGACTTTTACGTCATAGCTGCCGGGCATAGCAGGGTTACCGTCGGAATAACGCGACAGGTCAATCCCCTGGGCAGAACTCCCCATCAGGAAGCTGGGATCGTATTCAATACTTTCTGCCGCATTGGCAGCATGGCCATAAATGCAGGCAAAAATAACGGCAATCCGTGTCAGTTTACAATGAGTCATCTGTTTTTTCTTATGCTCGACGCTGTAATCATTCAGTCAATAATTAATTCAAGATATTTACCCTGGCGATAATGTAATTCGTGAGATTACATATTTGCTTCGCCTTTTATTTCACTGCCGTAATCACTAATAGCTGAATAGTGTAATTTAGCGCCGCCAGGGGAGGTATTCAGACCCTGTACTGTAAATTCGGCATCGCTTTTTGGCGCAACCATTGTGGCGTCTACGGTATATTTTTTATTTCCTGACTGCACATCGACAGACGAGAAGGAAACGTAATAAGGCGTTGGGTTCGTCACTTTTATTTTATTTCCATTCCAGCGCCAGGTTAATTGCTCTGGCGCTTTGAAATGCTCACCGGCTAATCCATCAGGGCGATAGAACAGTTTGATACGGGTACGGAAAGCCAGTTGCAGGACATTTTTATTTTCAGCTTCTTTTGCCTGCATTTTGGGTGGAACTTCCAGCACGTTAAACCAGTACACACTTTCCCTGTCTTTCGGTAATGCCTGCGTGCCGGTATAGGTGATGGTAACGGTTTGGCCTTTTTTCGGGTCTATGCGTGAGACCGGTGGGGTCGCGTTAAACGGGACTTTGATCAAAGCCGGGTCTACATTGTCATCACCGGTATCAAGCCAGGACTGCACCAGCAATGGGCGAGAGCCTTTATTTTCCAGGCGAGCAGTGATCTTTTTGTCGCTTTCTTTATAGATGATGCGCGTACCGTTGATAACGATATCGGCCTGGGTTATGGGGCTGAATGCCGTAAGCGTTGCACCGACAACGATAGCAGCGATAGTCTTGTTATAATTCAACATGTTATCTCTCCCTGAAACATCTCTAAATCCTGAAACAGGGGATGTAACACATCCCCTTGTGATTTTTACAACGGTAACGCTATTACTGATAAGTCAGGGTATAGGTTGCGTTGGTTTTCACCGGGCCGCTGGTGACGGTTGCGGTTGAAGAAGATTTCACATAGGACGCCATATAGCTGAAGGTGGCGATATGGCTGGTTGAATCGATAGGAGAAGAAATTTTGCTTGAAGGATCGTTTACTTTAACCAGTGCCGGGGTGGTGGCGGAGACATCGTGAAGTGCGATGTTGACACCTTTAGCCGGGCCGCTGATGGAGTTGTCATTTTCCAGAGTACCTTGGGGGGAGCTGTGGAAAGTAGAGGTAAAGCTCATTGTTGCCGTTTTATTTGCGGCTGCATTGGAGCAGTTTACTGAGATGCTGATTGCTGCCGGGTATGCACCCAGCGCTTTGTCATTCAGCGCTGCAATATCACTTGGTTTCGCGGTTTTCAGGGTGATGTTAACATCGTTGCTGCCACCGTTAACGGTTGCCGGGCAGGTTTCATCAGAAACCAGACCGTTGATATTGATTTCACCACCATCCACAGCCATTGCATTACCAGCAGAAAAACAGGACGCTGCCAGAACAACCGCCAGAAGCTTCTTGTTCATTATAATTCTCCATAAAATATTAAATGAGTTAAAAAATGATACGTAAAGTTAATTACGGGATGGGCAATATAATAGGAGTGTGTTTTTTTGTAAAATATTGTTTTTATATTAATGGGCTATTTGTATTTCTATATTAAATATTATTTTTATAATGAATATTATGTGTGGGTTTTTATTTCTGTGATGAATTGTTTGGCGGCAAATATGGCAGGGTAAGTGGATGAAAGATATATATATTCTTTCTATTTCATTTAAATGGCTCTAAATTGTTTTAAAAGTCAATATTTATCATTGTTAGAATAAATTAAATTACATTTAAGATAAAATCATGTGTAATTGATTAAAGTTTGATGTCAAAGCGAACGGGGGAAATAATATTAAATTAGAGGATGTTTTAATTATTTTTTTGTGCGTATTTTTTGTATTACGCGAAAGCGGGGCTAATTAATACAGGAGAACACGTATTACCAAAGAGAAGGGCGCGGAAATTGTGCATCAGTCAGTAACCGGGCAAGCGTGTGGTTATCCGGGAATACGAGACCTGGCGCAATCTCAAACAGCGGCCAGAGCATAAAACCACGATTCTTCATATCATAGTGCGGAACAGTGAGGCGTTCAGTGTTAATCACCGCATCACCAAACAGCATGATGTCGAGATCTAACGTGCGCGGCCCCCAGCGTTCGGCCTTACGAACGCGACCTTGCTGCAATTCAATACGCTGTGTGTGATTGAGTAACTCTTCAGGTGCGAGAGTTGTTTCCAGCGCCACGGCGGCGTTTAAGTAATCCGGCTGATCTTGTGGCCCCAGCGGAGGGGTACGGTAAAACGAAGAAACGGCAAGAATGCGGCTTTCAGGAATTTCACCGAGTGCTTTCACGGCAGCATTGACCTGCTCCAGCGGAGAGGCCAGATTGCTGCCTATGGCAATATATGCCACTGTCATGTGGTGCCCTCGCGACGCGGTGCGCGTTTGCGCGGACGACGAGTACGACGGCGCTGTGCTGGTTCTTCATCCAGCTCGGTGAGCATCCCTTTTTGATCTGGTGGCGCAGAAACCTGGAATTCACCCCACCATTTCGCCAGACGTTGCAGCTCAGCGTTGCGTTCCACTTCTGCACGCAGTGCCAGCAGGTCGTAAGCGGCGCGGAACTTCGGATGCTCCAGCAGTTTCCATGCACGTTTGCCCTGACGACGGGACATGCGCAACTGCAACTGCCAGATATCGCGAGTTAGCGTAGTCAGACGTTTCGGGATCGCCAGTGAACGGCAGGCTTCGTCCAGCACATCGTTCATCGCCAGCGCGAAAGCATCGTGATAGGTAAGGCCGCTCTCTTGCGCGATTTTTTGTGCCGTCTCCAGCAGTGGATACCAGAACATGGCGGCAAACAGGAACGCCGGGTTAACGCGCATATCATTATGGATACGCGTATCAGTATTTTTCAGTACCTGCTCAATCATCCGCTCCATTGGGCTGTCGCCATTTTCCGTGAAGTAACGGGTAATGGTCGGGAACAGCGGCTGGAACAGATGATATTCACACAGCAATTTATAGGTTTCGTAACCGTAGCCTGCTTGTAGAAGTTTGAGTGATTCTTCAAACAGGCGTGCCGGTGGGATATCGTTCAGCAGGGTAGCCAGGCGTGGGATCGGTTCTGCGGTTTCCGGGCTGATACGCATACCCAACTTGGCGGCAAAACGTACCGCGCGCAGCATACGTACCGGATCTTCACGGTAGCGCGTTTCCGGGTTACCAATCAGGCGAATCACGCCGTCTTTCAGATCTTTCATGCCGCCAACGTAATCACGGACGGTAAAATCCGCGACGCTGTAATACAGGCTGTTGATGGTGAAATCGCGGCGCTGGGCGTCTTCTTCGATGGAACCGAATATGTTGTCGCGCAGCAACATGCCGTTTTGCCCACGCTGGGAGGTCGTGCGGTCGCTGACGTTGCCTTCGTGGTGCCCACGGAAGGTTGCGACTTCGATAATTTCCGGACCAAACATCACATGAGCAAGACGGAAACGGCGACCCACCAGACGGCAGTTACGGAATAGTTTGCGCACCTGCTCAGGCGTGGCGTTAGTGGTCACGTCGAAATCTTTCGGCTTTTTGCCAAGTAACAGGTCGCGCACGCCGCCGCCAACCAGCCAGGCTTCGTATCCCGCTTTATTGAGCCTGTACATTACCTTCAGGGCATTTTCACTGATATCTTTGCGGGAAATAGCATGCTGTTCACGCGGGATCACCGTCACCTGTGGACGGGCGACTGCCTGTTCAGCCTCGCTCTCCTCGCGGCTTAGCACCTTGCGGCAAAAATTAGCGACTCGGGTAAAAATAATACACCTCGGTAGTGTCAAACATCATTCAGGACAAAAAAATAGCGGCTAATCATAGCTCAGCATGACGCATTTGAGAATGTTGAATTTACAATTGCCGACTCAGGTACGGCGGTCAGCGTCCAGTTTTTGACGGCTGACTGAAGGATTTGCTCGACGCTGAAATCCTGCCAATGTGTTTCTGCCTGCTGACCAAGAAATTGAAGTGCCGCGATTAGTACCGGGCGCGGGTCGCCTTTTGGTAACGCAGGCGCATGATTCTGCTTGGAAAGTTTAGCGCCTTGTGCGTTAAGCGCCAGCGGCAAATGAATGTAATCTGGCGCTTGCCAGTCAAAAAGCTGGTACAGCGAGATTTGCCGCACTGTGGGTTCAATCAAATCTGCGCCACGGACAATTTCAGTCACGCCCTGGAAGTGATCATCAACCACCACAGCCAGGTTATAGGCAAACAAACCATCACGGCGATGAATAATAAAATCTTCCTGCGCCAGTTTTTCGTCGGCGTGGATAATGCCGCGCAGTTGGTCAGTGAACTGCATGACCGGATGCACCTGCCGAATACGTACAGCCGCGTTGTCCGGGCCATGATGCAATTCACGGCAATGACCGTCGTAGATACCGCCAATACTGTGAATACGCGCGCGCGTACAGGTGCAGTAATAACTTAGTCCTTGCTCACGTAACCAGGCGAGGGCTTCACGATAGGCGTCGTGACGTTGGGATTGCCAGAGAACATCGCCGTCCCAGTGCAGGCCGTAATGTTCCAGTTGGCGCAGGATAGTCTCTGCGGCACCGGGAACTTCACGGGGTGGGTCGATATCTTCAATGCGTACCAGCCAGCGACCTTGCCGGGCGTGTGCTTGCAGATAGCTGCCAAGCGCAGCGATCAGAGAACCAAAATGAAGTTCGCCGGAAGGTGAGGGGGCAAAGCGCCCAATATAGTGTGTGTCTGTCATCTCTTTGAACAAAAAATAAGGCGGGAGCATTTCCCGCCTGTGGTAAACGTGATGGAACAGCTTTAATTAGCCAGCCATCTGTTTTTCGCGAATTTCAGCCAGCGTTTTGCAGTCGATGCACAGATCGGCTGTTGGGCGCGCTTCCAGACGACGAATACCAATTTCAACACCGCAGGATTCGCAGTAGCCGAAATCTTCGTCTTCCACTTTTTTCAGCGTCTTCTCGATCTTTTTGATCAGCTTACGCTCGCGATCGCGGTTACGCAGTTCGAGGCTGAACTCTTCTTCCTGGGCGGCACGGTCTACCGGATCCGGGAAGTTGGCGGCTTCATCCTGCATATGTGTAACGGTGCGATCGACTTCATCCCTGAGTTGATTACGCCATGCTTCCAGAATACGACGGAAGTGCGCCAGCTGGGCTTCGTTCATATACTCTTCGCCCGGCTTCTCCTGATATGGCTCCACCCCAGCGATGGCGAGAATACTCAGGGACGATGTTTTACGGTTTTGCCCTTCTTGCATGTTGCTTCTCCTTAACACGCACTATCGATCCCCATGTTCGGGGGAAAAATGAGGCCGCTATAAATAGCAGATGCTTTTCCGGATAGCAATTATCTAAACGTAACACTTGACAACTGTGTGAGGAAAAGCGTATTTGCGCACGCGACCAGAATGTAAATTAACCAGTTACTTATTCAACTACAGAGTAACGGGCAGTGATTTTTTAAGAGCCATACCTTCAGCAGAAAGTTCCGCCTTATAAGCCAGAATTTCTACCCCCCTCTGTTGAGCCTCTGACAATAGTTGCGCGTATTTCTCATCGATGTGGCGCGCGGGTGAAAACCGTGTAATGGCTGAATGTAGCACGGCGAAAAAAATCACTGCACGCTGGCCTTCAGCCGCTACGCTCATCAACTCCCGAAGATGTTTCTGACCTCGTTCAGTCACTGCATCGGGAAAGTATCCCTGTTCGTTTTCCGCTAACGTAACCGATTTCACTTCAATATAGCAGTCAGGTCGAAACCTCGCCTGTAACATGAAGTCAACACGGCTGCGTTCGGCACCGTATTTTACTTCGCTTTTCAGCGAGCTATAGCCTGACAGCTCCGAAATATTCCCATTAAGGATAGCCTCTTTCGTCAATCTGTTTGCCCAAAGTGTATTGACGCAAATAAATGCACCGTTTTGGCTTTGGGTCAGTTCCCAGGTGTGCGGATATTTCCGTTTTGTGTTGTCGGAAGTTGAATACCAGACGGTATCTCCAGGTGTTGCACAACCGGTCATCGCGCCAGTATTCGGGCAGTGTAGCGTTAATTCCTGGCCATCTGGTGTGATCACATCGGCTAAAAAACGTTTATAACGTTGAACCAGCGTGGCGCGTTGTAGAGGGGGTGAAAATTCCATTGCGATAAAACCCTTGTTATTGCGTCAGTGTCCAGCGTTTTAGCGGCGTGTAGCGTGTGCGTCCTCGGGCAAACGAGGAAGCGTAAAGGGTGAACTCCGTCACCGCATACGACCAGTTAAAGCCAGGCGGCGGGATTGTCACCGCCTCGCTGGCATCGCGCAATAAGGTGATATGCGGATGAAACGGTCGATTGCTTTGAAAACAACCACTGCGCGCTGCTTGTGAACGAAGCATATTCGCCAGTTGGATTAATCCGCGCGGCGGCTGGCGCATACCAAGCCACACCACGCGAGAACGTAGCCACTGACCGGCGTCATCAAGCGTTAGTGTGAAACCGGGTTGACGAATCCGTCCGGCCAAAAGTGAGAGCGCCTTCTCTTTCTCTGCGCTCACTTCGCCTAAAAACGCCAGCGTCAGATGCAAGTTCTCAGCGGCAACCGGACGCCCCGCTTCTGGTGGAAACTGTGCGGCGCGCCAGTGGATAATCTGTTCGCGGATTTCTGCAGGTAAGTCGATGGCAAAGAACAGCCGTTGCGGTTCAGACATGTCAGGCACTCGGTTATGAATTACCGCGATGCTACAATGCGCCGCGAAGAATGTTAACCCTCAGGAGCGTTTTGTGTCGTCGTTGCCCGTTGCTGCCGTCTTACCTGAATTACTTGCCGCCCTCGATTGTGCACCGCAGGTGTTATTAAGCGCGCCGACCGGAGCCGGGAAATCGACCTGGCTGCCGCTGCAACTGCTGGCGCATCCTGGTATTCGCGGGAAAATCATCCTGCTGGAGCCGCGGCGTCTGGCGGCGCGTAACGTCGCGCAACGGCTGGCGGAGCTGCTTAACGAAAAGCCCGGCGATACCGTTGGCTACCGGATGCGTGCGCAAAATTGCGTCGGGCCGAATACCCGTTTGGAAGTCGTTACTGAAGGGGTGTTGACGCGCATGATCCAACGCGACCCGGAACTAAGCGGCGTCGGTCTGGTGATCCTTGATGAGTTTCATGAACGCAGTCTGCAGGCGGATCTGGCGCTGGCGTTGTTACTCGATGTGCAACAAGGGCTGCGCGATGACCTGAAGCTGCTGATTATGTCAGCCACGCTGGATAACGAGCGCTTACAGCAAATGTTGCCGGAAGCCCCCGTTGTTGTTTCCGCAGGACGTTCGTATCCGGTGGAGCGCCGCTATTTGCCGCTGCCTACACATCAACGTTTTGACGAAGCCGTTGCTGTCGCCACCGCCGAATTGCTACGCCAGGAAGCAGGATCTCTGCTGCTGTTTTTACCTGGCGTCGGGGAAATTCAGCGTGTGCAGGAACAACTGGCTTCGCGTGTAGGCAGTGATGTGTTGCTTTGTCCACTGTATGGCGCATTGTCGTTGAACGATCAGCGAAAAGCGATCCTCCCGGCACCACAAGGGATGCGCAAAGTGGTGCTGGCAACCAATATTGCTGAAACCAGTTTAACTATCGAAGGTATTCGCCTGGTGGTGGATTGCGCCCAGGAAAGGATGGCGCGCTTTGATCCGCGAACGGGTCTTACACGGTTGATTACCCAGCGAGTTAGTCAGGCGTCGATGACGCAGCGTGCCGGGCGCGCCGGGCGACTGGAGCCGGGCATTTGCCTGCATTTGATCGCCAAAGAACAGGCGGAACGCGCCGCTGCACAAAGTGAACCGGAAATCTTACAAAGCGATCTCTCCGGTTTGCTGATGGAATTACTGCAATGGGGATGCAGCGATCCGGCGCAGATGAACTGGTTGGATCAACCACCAACGGTGAATCTACAGGCTGCGAAACGCCTGTTACAGATGCTTGGCGCGCTGGATGGCGAACGACTTAGCGCGAAAGGGCAAAAAATGGCGACGCTGGGTAATGAGCCGCGGTTAGCCGCTATGCTGGTGAGCGCGAAGAGTGATGATGAAGCCGCTACCGCCGCAAAAATTGCCGCCATTCTCGAAGAGCCGCCCCGCATGGGGAATAGCGACCTGGAAGTGGCGTTTTCCCGCAATCAACCGGCCTGGCAACAGCGTAGTCAGCAACTGTTAAAGCGCTTAAACGTCCGTGGTGGCGAGGCCGACAGTGCGTTTATTGCGCCGCTACTTGCCCAGGCCTTTGCCGATCGTATTGCTCGTCGCCGTGGCCAGGATGGTCGTTATCAACTGGCGAACGGTATGGGAGCAATGCTGGACGCGGATGATGCCTTAAGCCGCCACGAGTGGTTGATCGCTCCTTTGTTATTGCAGGGCAGCGCCTCGCCGGATGCGCGAATTCTACTGGCGCTACCGGTCGATATTGATGAGTTAGTGCAACGCTGCTCACAGCTATTACAGCAATCTGACACCGTTGAATGGGACGATGCACAAGGTACGCTGAAGGCCTGGCGTCGGTTGCAGATTGGTCAGCTCATAGTAAAAGTACAGCCGCTGGCGAAACCGTCGGAAGATGAATTACATCATGCAATGCTCAACGGTATTCGCGATAAAGGTCTAAACGTTCTTAACTGGACGCCGGAAGCGGAGCAGCTACGCTTGCGTTTGCTGTGTGCTGCAAAGTGGTTACCGGAATATGATTGGCCAGCAATGGATGAGGCGAGCTTGCTGGCGTCGCTGGAAACGTGGCTGCTGCCACATATGGCCGGCGTACATTCGCTGCGTGGCCTGAAATCTCTTGATGTTTATCAGGCGCTGCGCGGATTACTTGATTGGGGAATGCAGCAACGTCTGGATAGTGAATTGCCTGCGCATTACACTGTGCCGACGGGAAGCCGGATCGCCATTCGTTATCATGAAGATAACCCACCCGCGCTGGCGGTGAGAATGCAAGAGATGTTTGGCGAAGCCACTAATCCGACTATCGCTCAGGGGCGCGTGCCGCTGGTGCTGGAATTGCTTTCACCCGCCCGGAGGCCGCTGCAAATCACGCGTGATTTAAGTGCCTTCTGGCAGGGAGCGTATCGCGAGGTGCAAAAAGAGATGAAAGGGCGTTATCCCAAACACGTCTGGCCGGACGACCCGGCGAATACCGCACCGACGCGACGGACGAAAAAGTATTCGTGAGGTTGGTAAACGGGCACGGGCAGTCCCTTCGCCCCGGTTCTCTCCCATAGGGGGAGGGCGAAAAGTACTTTGAGAGATATCTTCTTCTGTCTTGTCACAGAAGAATAGAAAATCGGGCTTTTGCGCCTGAATATTGCGGAGAAAATGTATGGCCGGGAATGACCGCGAGCCAATTGGACGCAAAGGGAAACCGACGCGTCCTGTCAAACAAAAGGTAAGCCGTCGTCGCTATGAAGATGACGACGATTATGATGACTATGAGGATGAAGAACCGATGCCACGCAAAGGTAAGGGCAAAGGGCGTAAGCCTCGTGGTAAACGCGGCTGGCTATGGCTGCTACTGAAACTGGGGATCGTATTTGCGGTGTTAATCGCCGTTTACGGTGTTTATCTCGATCAAAAAATTCGCAGCCGTATTGATGGCAAGGTGTGGCAATTGCCAGCGGCAGTTTATGGTCGGATGGTAAACCTTGAGCCAGACATGACCATCAGCAAGAACGAGATGGTGAAATTGCTGGAGGCCACGCAATATCGTCAGGTGTCGAAGATGACCCGTCCTGGCGAATTTACCGTGCAGGCCAACAGCATTGAGATGATCCGCCGTCCGTTTGATTTCCCGGATAGTAAAGAAGGGCAGGTGCGTGCGCGTCTGACTTTTGAGGGCGATCATCTGGCGACTATTGTCAATATGGAGAACAACCGTCAGTTCGGTTTCTTCCGTCTTGATCCGCGTCTGATCACCATGATCTCCTCACCAAACGGCGAACAGCGTCTGTTTGTGCCGCGTAGTGGCTTCCCGGATTTGCTGGTAGATACTTTGCTGGCGACAGAAGACCGTCATTTCTACGAGCATGATGGTATCAGTCTCTACTCCATTGGACGTGCGGTGCTGGCGAACCTGACCGCCGGGCGCACGGTGCAGGGGGCGAGTACGCTGACTCAACAGTTAGTGAAGAACCTGTTCCTCTCTAGCGAACGTTCTTACTGGCGTAAAGCGAACGAAGCCTATATGGCGTTAATCATGGATGCGCGTTACAGCAAAGACCGCATTCTTGAGCTGTATATGAACGAGGTATATCTCGGTCAGAGCGGTGACAACGAAATCCGTGGTTTCCCGCTGGCAAGCCTGTACTACTTTGGTCGTCCGGTAGAAGAGTTGAGCCTTGATCAGCAGGCGCTGTTAGTCGGTATGGTGAAAGGTGCGTCTATCTATAACCCGTGGCGCAACCCGAAACTGGCGCTTGAGCGACGTAACCTGGTACTGCGTCTGCTGCAACAGCAGCAGATTATTGATCAAGAACTCTACGACATGTTGAGCGCACGTCCGCTGGGCGTACAGCCGCGCGGTGGGGTGATCTCTCCGCAGCCTGCCTTTATGCAACTGGTGCGCCAGGAGTTGCAGGCGAAACTGGGCGATAAAGTGAAAGATCTCTCTGGCGTGAAGATCTTCACTACTTTTGACTCGGTGGCTCAGGACGCGGCAGAAAAAGCCGCCGTGGAAGGCATTCCGGCACTGAAGAAACAGCGTAAGTTGAGCGATCTGGAAACGGCGATTGTGGTTGTTGACCGCTTTAGCGGTGAAGTTCGCGCGATGGTCGGTGGCTCCGAACCGCAGTTTGCGGGTTACAACCGTGCGATGCAGGCGCGTCGTTCGATTGGATCACTGGCAAAACCAGCGACCTATCTGACGGCCTTAAGCCAGCCGAAAATCTATCGCCTGAATACGTGGATTGCCGATGCGCCAATCGCGCTGCGTCAGCCTAACGGTCAGGTCTGGTCACCACAGAACGATGACCGCCGTTATAGCGAGAGCGGCAGAGTAATGTTGGTAGATGCGCTGACCCGTTCGATGAACGTGCCAACGGTGAATCTGGGGATGGCGTTAGGGTTACCTGCGGTAACGGACACCTGGATTAAACTGGGCGTGCCGAAAGATCAGTTGAATCCGGTTCCGGCAATGTTGCTTGGGGCGCTGAACTTAACGCCAATCGAAGTGGCGCAGGCATTCCAGACTATCGCCAGCGGTGGTAACCGTGCGCCGCTTTCTGCATTGCGTTCAGTCATTGCCGAAGACGGTAAAGTGCTCTATCAGAGCTTCCCGCAGGCGGAACGCGCAGTTCCGGCACAAGCGGCGTATCTGACGCTATGGACCATGCAGCAAGTGGTGCAACGTGGTACTGGTCGCCAATTGGGAGCGAAATACCCGAATCTGCACCTGGCGGGCAAAACCGGGACTACCAACAACAACGTTGATACCTGGTTTGCGGGCATTGACGGCAGCACGGTGACCATCACCTGGGTTGGCCGCGATAACAACCAGCCGACTAAGTTGTACGGTGCCAGCGGGGCGATGTCGATTTACCAGCGTTATCTGGCTAACCAGACGCCAACGCCGCTGAATCTTGTACCGCCGGAAGATATCGTGGATATGGGCGTCGACTACGACGGCAACTTTGTTTGCAGCGGTGGAATGCGTATCTTGCCGGTCTGGACCAGCGATCCGCAATCGCTGTGTCAACAGAGTGAGATGCAGCAGCAGCCGTCAGGCAATCCGTTTGATCAGTCTTCTCAGCCGCAGCAGCAGCAACCTGCTCAACAAGAGCAGAAAGACAGCGACGGCGTGGCGGGCTGGATTAAGGAAATGTTTGGTAGTAATTAACATTTAACTGTGACCTACCGGATGGCGTGCCGCCATCCGGTAAAATAACATCCTTCCAAAAGCATTAACCCTTTCTTTTCATCTGATTGTTTATTGACCCTTTGGTTGCTTCTCTGATGGGTACTGCTTGCCATCGTCTCGCCGTTTCGAATATTATTTCATCTTTATAATAATCATTCTCGTTTACGTTATCATTCACTTTCACTTTACATCAGAGATATACCAATGGCGCGTTACAAAACTGCTCAGCCAAAACACTCGCTGCGTAAAATCGCAGTCGTAGTAGCCACAGCGGTTAGCGGCATGTCTGTTTATGCACAGGCAGCGGTTGAACCGAAAGAAGAGACTATCACCGTTACCGCTGCACCTGCGCCGCAAGAAAGCGCATGGGGGCCGGCAGCCACTATTGCGGCGCGACAGTCAGCCACCGGTACTAAAACAGATACGCCGATTCAAAAAGTACCGCAGTCTATTTCTGTGGTCACAGCCGAAGAGATGGCGCTACACCAGCCGAAGTCAGTAAAAGAAGCGCTTAGCTATACGCCAGGGGTTTCGGTCGGTACGCGTGGTGCGTCCAACACTTATGACCACCTGATCATCCGTGGTTTTGCTGCAGAAGGCCAAAGTCAGAATAACTATCTGAACGGCCTGAAGATGCAGGGTAACTTCTATAACGATGCGGTTATCGATCCGTATATGCTTGAGCGCGCTGAAATCATGCGTGGTCCTGTTTCCGTGCTTTACGGGAAAAGCAGCCCGGGTGGCTTGTTGAATATGGTCAGCAAGCGCCCGACTACCGAACCGCTGAAAGAAGTTCAGTTTAAAGCTGGTACTGACAGCCTGTTCCAGACTGGTTTTGATTTCAGCGATGCGCTGGATGATGACGGCGTTTATTCTTATCGTCTGACCGGTCTTGCGCGTTCTGCTAATGCCCAGCAGAAGGGCGCAGAAGAGCAGCGTTATGCTATTGCTCCTGCGTTCACCTGGCGTCCGGACGATAAAACCAATTTCACCTTCCTTTCTTACTTCCAGAACGAGCCGGAAACGGGCTATTACGGCTGGTTGCCGAAAGAGGGAACCGTTGAGCCGCTGCCGAACGGTAAGCGTCTGCCGACCGACTTTAACGAAGGTGCGAAGAACAATACCTATTCTCGTAACGAGAAGATGGTGGGCTACAGCTTCGACCACGAATTTAACGACACCTTTACGGTGCGTCAGAACCTGCGTTTTGCTGAAAACAAAACCTCGCAAAACAGCGTTTATGGCTACGGTGTCTGCTCCGATCCGGCGAATGCTTACAGCCAGCAGTGTGCAGCTATAGCACCTGCGGATAAAGGTCACTACCTGGCGCGGAAATACGTTGTTGATGATGAGAAACTGCAAAACTTCTCTGTTGATACCCAGTTACAAAGCAAATTCGCCACTGGCGATATCGACCATACTCTGCTGACTGGCGTCGACTTTATGCGTATGCGTAATGACATCAACGCCTGGTTTGGTTACGACGACTCTGTGCCGCTGTTGAATCTGTATAATCCGGTGAATACCGATTTCGATTTCAATGCCAAAGACCCGGATAACTCCGGCCCGTACCGCATCCTGAATAAGCAGAAGCAAACAGGCATTTACGTTCAGGATCAGGCGCAGTGGGATAAAGTACTGGTCACTCTGGGCGGTCGTTATGACTGGGCAGATCAAGAATCGCTTAACCGCGTAGCGGGAACGACTGACAAACGTGATGACAAACAGTTCACCTGGCGTGGTGGTGTTAACTATCTGTTTGATAACGGCGTAACACCGTACTTCAGCTATAGCGAATCGTTTGAACCTTCTTCTCAGGTCGGGAAGGATGGTAATATTTTCGCACCGTCTAAAGGTAAGCAGTACGAAGTCGGCGTGAAATACGTACCGGAAGATCGCCCAATCGTGGTGACGGGTGCACTGTATAATCTCACCAAAACTAACAACCTGATGGCAGATCCTGAGGGTTCATTCTTCTCGGTTGAAGGTGGTGAGATCCGCGCGCGTGGCGTAGAAATCGAAGCAAAAGCGGCGCTGTCGGCAAGTGTTAACGTGGTCGGTTCTTATACCTACACCGATGCGGAATACACCACCGATACTACCTACAAAGGTAATACGCCTGCGCAGGTGCCAAAACACATGGCTTCTCTGTGGGCTGACTATACCTTCTTTGACGGCCCACTTTCTGGCCTGACGCTGGGTACTGGCGGTCGTTATACTGGCTCCAGCTACGGCGATCCGGCTAACTCCTTTAAAGTGGGAAGTTATACGGTAGTTGATGCGTTAGTGCGTTATGATCTGGCGCGAGTTGGTATGGCTGGCTCCAACGTGGCGCTGCATGTTAACAACCTGTTCGATCGTGAATACGTCGCCAGTTGCTTTAACACCTATGGCTGCTTCTGGGGCGCAGAACGTCAGGTCGTTGCAACCGCAACCTTCCGTTTCTAATTTTCGCTTTGGGCACGGATTTCCGTGCCCGCTTCACAAGTTGGCTGTTATGCAGGAATACACGAATCATTCCGATACCACTTTTGCACTGCGTAATATTTCCTTTCGTGTGCCGGGGCGCACGCTTTTGCATCCGCTGTCGTTAACCTTTCCTGCCGGGAAAGTGACCGGCCTGATTGGTCACAACGGTTCTGGTAAATCCACACTGCTCAAAATGCTGGGACGTCATCAGCCGCCGTCGGAAGGCGAAATTCTTCTTGATGCCCAGCCGTTGGAAAGCTGGAGCAGTAAAGCCTTTGCCCGCAAAGTCGCTTATTTGCCGCAGCAGATTCCTCCGGCTGAAGGGATGACCGTGCGCGAACTGGTAGCGATTGGTCGCTATCCGTGGCACGGCGCGTTGGGGCGATTTGGCGCGGCAGATCGCGAAAAGGTCGAAGAAGCCATCGCTCTTGTCGGCTTAAAACCACTGGCGCATCGGCTGGTGGATAGCCTTTCTGGCGGTGAACGTCAGCGAGCGTGGATCGCCATGCTGGTGGCGCAGGATAGCCGATGCCTGCTGCTGGATGAACCGACCTCGGCGCTGGATATCGCTCATCAGGTTGACGTGTTGGCGCTGGTGCATCGTTTAAGCCAGGAACGCGGCCTGACGGTGATTGCTGTGCTGCACGATATCAATATGGCGGCGCGTTACTGTGATTATCTGGTCGCCCTGCGCGGCGGTGAAATGATTGCTCAGGGAACGCCTGCGGAAATTATGCGCGGCGAAACCCTCGAAATGATTTATGGCATCCCGATGGGTATTTTGCCGCATCCGGCGGGTGCCGCACCTGTGAGTTTTGTTTATTGATGAGCGGCTTACCTCTTCTTTCGCGTCGTCGACTGTTAACGGCGATGGCGCTTTCTCCGTTGTTATGGCAGATGAATACCGCTCGCGCGGCGGCGATTGATCCGCATCGTATTGTGGCGCTGGAGTGGTTGCCGGTGGAACTGCTACTGGCGCTCGGCATCATGCCTTACGGTGTGGCGGACACCATTAACTATCGACTGTGGGTCAGCGAACCGCCATTACCGGAATCGGTGATTGACGTTGGTTTGCGTACAGAACCTAACCTCGAACTACTGACCGAAATGAAACCGTCGTTTATGGTCTGGTCGGCAGGATATGGCCCTTCGCCAGAAATGCTGGCACGCATTGCACCGGGGCGCGGATTTAACTTCAGCGACGGCAAACAGCCACTGATGATGGCGCGTAAATCACTGACGGAAATGGCGGATTTGCTCAACCTGCAAAGCGCGGCAGAAAAGCATTTAGCGCAATATGAAAAATTTATCCGCAGTATGAAACCCCGCTTTGTAAAGCGTGGAGCGCGCCCGTTATTGCTGACGTCGCTTCTCGATCCGCGCCATATGCTGGTCTTCGGTCCAAACAGCTTGTTCCAGGAAATTCTCGATGAGTACGGTATTGTGAATGCATGGCAAGGGGAAACCAACTTCTGGGGCAGCACCGCGGTCAGTATTGATCGTCTGGCGGCGTATAAAGATGTTGATGTGCTGTGTTTTGATCACGATAACAGTAAGGACATGGACGCGTTAATGGCGACACCGCTGTGGCAGGCCATGCCGTTTGTCCGTGCAGGGCGTTTTCAACGCGTACCCGCAGTTTGGTTCTATGGCGCGACGCTTTCGGCAATGCACTTTGTGCGCATTCTGGATAACGCCATTGGAGGCCAGGCGTGAGTAAACGAATTGCGCTTTTTCCGGCGTTATTGTTGGCGTTGCTGGTGATTGCCGCTGTGGTGCTCACCTGGATGAACTTCTCGCATGCGCTGCCGCGTAGCCAGTGGACTCAGGCAATCTGGTCGCCGGATATTGACGTCATTGAGCAGATGATTTTTCACTACAGCTTGCTGCCGCGTCTGGCTATTTCGCTGCTGGTTGGCGCGGGTCTGGGGCTGGTTGGCGTGCTGTTTCAGCAAGTGCTACGTAACCCGCTGGCGGAACCGACCACGCTTGGCGTCGCAACGGGCGCGCAACTGGGGATTACCGTCACCACGCTGTGGGCGATTCCTGGTGTGGCGGCAAGTCAGTTCGCCGCGCTGGCGGGGGCTTGTGTGGTTGGCTTAATCGTCTTTGGCGTCGCGTGGGGTAAACGCCTTTCGCCAGTGACGTTGATCCTCGCGGGTCTGGTCGTGAGCCTTTATTGCGGGGCAATCAACCAGTTACTGGTCATTTTTCATCATGACCAGTTGCAAAGCATGTTCCTGTGGAGCACCGGTACGCTGACGCAAACCGACTGGGGCGGCGTTGAACGTTTATGGCCGCAGTTACTGGGCGGCGTGATGCTGACATTGCTACTACTGCGCCCGTTAACCCTGATGGGGCTTGATGATGGCGTGGCGCGCAATCTGGGGCTGGCACTGTCGCTGGCGCGTCTGGCTGCGCTGTCTCTGGCGATTGTTATCAGCGCCTTGCTGGTGAACGCGGTCGGGATTATCGGCTTTATCGGTTTGTTCGCGCCGCTGCTGGCGAAAATGCTGGGCGCGCGTCGTCTGCTGCCGCGGCTGATGCTGGCGTCACTGATTGGGGCACTCATTCTCTGGCTTTCCGATCAGATAATTCTCTGGCTAACCCGCGTATGGATGGAAGTTTCCACCGGATCGGTCACTGCACTGATTGGTGCGCCGCTGCTGCTATGGCTGCTGCCACGTTTACGCAGCATTAGCGCGCCGGATATGAAGGTTAACGATCGGGTCGCGATTGAACGCCAACATGTGCTGGCGTTTGCCCTCGCTGGTGGTGTGCTGCTGCTGATTGCCGTAGTGGTGGCGCTGTCGTTTGGTCGTGATTCGCAAGGCTGGACGTGGGCGAGTGGGGTACTGCTTGAGGATTTAATGCCCTGGCGCTGGCCGCGAATTATGGCGGCACTGTTTGCAGGCGTGATGCTGGCAGTGGCTGGCTGTATTATTCAGCGGCTGACCGGAAACCCGATGGCAAGCCCCGAAGTGCTGGGGATCAGCTCTGGTGCGGCGTTTGGCGTAGTGCTGATGCTGTTTTTGGTGCCGGGCAACGCCTTTGGCTGGTTGCTGCCTGCGGGAAGTCTCGGTGCGGCGGTGACGCTGTTGATCATTATGATCGCCGCCGGGCGCGGTGGATTTTCACCACATCGGATGCTGCTGGCGGGGATGGCATTAAGCACCGCGTTCACTATGCTGCTGATGATGTTGCAGGCGAGCGGCGATCCACGTATGGCGCAAGTGCTGACCTGGATTTCCGGTTCGACCTACAATGCCACCGATGCGCAGGTCTGGCGCACCGGAATTGTGATGGTGATTTTGCTGGCAATTACGCCGCTGTGCCGTCGCTGGCTGACCATTTTACCGCTGGGTGGTGATACCGCACGAGCCGTGGGGATGGCGCTGACGCCGACGCGAGTTGCGTTGCTGATGCTGGCGGCCTGTCTGACGGCGACCGCGACAATGACCATTGGGCCATTGAGTTTTGTTGGTCTGATGGCACCACATATTGCACGGATGATGGGCTTTCGACGGACGATGCCGCACATTGTGATTTCGGCGCTGGTGGGTGGTTTGCTGCTGGTGTTTGCGGACTGGTGCGGGCGGATGGTGTTGTTTCCGTTCCAGATCCCGGCGGGATTATTGTCGACGTTTATCGGCGCGCCGTATTTTATTTATTTGCTGAGAAAGCAGAGCCGTTAATAAAATGCCTCGCCCGGTGGGCGAGGCAAAATCATCACAACTTAGCAAACACCCGACGTGCGGCATCGATGGTGTTATTGATATCTTCCATGCTGTGCGCCACGGACATAAAGCCCGCTTCAAACGCTGACGGTGCCAGGTAAACACCTTCGTCCAGCATCATATGGAAGAAACGCTTAAAGCGTTCCACGTCACAGGCCATTACGTCCTGATAACACGTCACTGACCCGGCATCGGTAAAGAAAATACCGAACATGCCGCCAACGTGGTTCACAACCAGAGGAATCCCCGCTTCTTCTGCCGCTTCCAACAAGCCTTCCGCCAGACGTGTTGTCAGCTCATCCAGCGTCTCGTGAACACCCGGCTGCGCGACTTCATTCAGACAGGCGAAACCGGCTGCCATCGCAATTGGGTTACCGGAAAGTGTACCCGCCTGATACACCGGGCCGGTCGGGGCCAGCGCATCCATCACATCACGACGGCCGCCGAAGGCACCAACAGGCATCCCGCCGCCAATGATTTTGCCCAGACAGGTGAGATCCGGCACGACACCGTAATAATCCTGTGCGCCCGCCAGCGCCACGCGGAAGCCGGTCATTACTTCATCAATGATTAGCAACGCGCCAAACTCGTCACACAGCGCGCGCAGACCCGGCAGAAACTCCGGCAACGGCGGAACGCAGTTCATGTTACCGGCTACCGGTTCAACGATAATACAGGCAATTTCTTCCGGGTACTGCTCAAACGCGGCGCGCACAGACGCCAGATCGTTATAGGTACAGGTTAAGGTATGTTTGGCGAAATCCGCCGGAACGCCCGGAGAGTTCGGTTGACCCAGCGTCAGTGCGCCAGATCCTGCTTTCACTAACAGACAGTCGGCGTGGCCGTGGTAACAACCTTCGAATTTAATGATTTTATCGCGGCCGGTAAAACCACGGGCGAGGCGGATAGCGCTCATCGTCGCTTCGGTGCCGGAGTTCACCATACGCACCATATCCATCGTCGGCACCAGTTCGGTCACCAGTTCCGCCATTTTTACTTCCATTTCGGTCGGCGCACCAAAGCTCAGACCGCGCCCGGCGGCTTCAATTACTGCGTTACGGATCGCCGGGTGGTTATGGCCCAGCACCATCGGCCCCCAGGAACCGACATAATCGATATACGCTTTGCCATCAACATCGTACAGATAAGCGCCGTCCGCTTTTTCGATAAACAGTGGAGTGCCGCCCACGCCGGTAAAAGCGCGAACAGGGGAGTTCACACCGCCAGGGATCAGCTCGCGCGCTGCGCTGTAAAGATTTTCAGACTTACTCATGGAGGGTTCCTGATTCGTAGAAAAAGTGAATGGCTGCTATTCTATGTTATTCATAACAAGTTAAATACTCGTCAAGCATCAGGTTGCTTGTACTGCGGCAACCCGGATTTCTAAGAGTATAAAAGTTTTGCGCATTTGAAACATTACGCTTTGCAAAGGATTTTCATCGAACGAGCGAGTAGAATGCCGTCATCTTATTTGTATGACCAATAAGTGATCATTGGATGAAAACTGATACACCCTCTTCTGAAATACCGCAGGCTGCGCGTCTGCGACGTAGACAACTGATTCGTCAACTTCTTGAGCGCGACAAAACGCCATTAGCCATTTTGTTTATGGCTGCGGTCGTCGGCACCCTTGTCGGGCTGGCGGCAGTAGCTTTTGACAAAGGCGTCGCCTGGTTGCAGAACCAACGTATGGGCGCGCTGGTACATACTGCCGATAATTACCCACTTTTGTTGACCGTCGCTTTTCTCTGTTCGGCGGTGCTGGCGATGTTCGGTTATTTTTTGGTGCGCAAATACGCGCCGGAAGCAGGTGGTTCGGGTATTCCGGAAATTGAAGGCGCGCTGGAAGATCAACGTCCCGTCCGCTGGTGGCGTGTATTGCCGGTGAAGTTCTTTGGTGGTCTGGGAACGCTGGGCGGTGGCATGGTGCTGGGACGCGAAGGGCCAACCGTACAGATCGGCGGTAACATTGGCCGCATGGTGCTTGATATTTTCCGCATGAAAGGTGATGAAGCTCGTCACACGTTGCTGGCAACCGGTGCGGCGGCGGGGCTGGCGGCGGCCTTTAACGCGCCGCTCGCGGGCATTCTTTTTATTATCGAAGAGATGCGTCCGCAATTCCGCTATACGCTAATTTCGATTAAAGCGGTATTTATTGGCGTCATTATGTCGACCATTATGTACCGGATATTTAATCACGAAGTCGCGTTAATTGACGTAGGTAAACTCTCTGATGCGCCGCTCAATACGCTCTGGCTTTATCTGATCCTCGGTATTATTTTTGGTATCTTCGGCCCTATTTTTAATAAATGGGTGCTGGGGATGCAGGATTTGTTGCACCGTGTGCACGGCGGCAATATCACGAAATGGGTGCTGATGGGCGGTGCGATTGGCGGCCTGTGTGGCTTGCTTGGTTTCGTTGCGCCAGAAACTTCGGGCGGCGGTTTTAACCTGATTCCTATCGCGACAGCAGGGAATTTCAGCATGGGAATGCTGATTTTTATTTTTGTTGCGCGGGTGATCACCACGCTGCTCTGCTTTTCTTCTGGTGCACCGGGCGGTATTTTCGCCCCGATGCTGGCGCTTGGTACGGTTTTGGGAACGGCATTTGGCATGGTCGCTACGGAACTGTTTCCGCAATATCACCTTGAAGCAGGGACATTTGCTATTGCTGGAATGGGCGCGTTACTGGCGGCATCCGTTCGTGCGCCGCTAACCGGGATAATATTGGTACTTGAGATGACAGATAACTATCAGCTCATTTTGCCAATGATTATTACTGGTCTTGGCGCAACACTATTAGCACAATTTACCGGCGGAAAACCGCTATACTCAGCGATTCTTGCCCGCACGCTGGCAAAACAGGAAGCGGAACAACTGGCGCGAAGCAAGGCCGCGGCTGCCAGCGAGAATACTTGAACGAAATACCAGGGTATTAGATAATGGCGCTTATTATTGGGTTAGAATTTGCCCAATTGCCGATGTCGTTTGGAGCAAAATATGAGTGATGACGTAGCACTGCCGCTGGAATTTACCGACGCAGCAGCCAACAAAGTTAAAAGCCTGATCGCTGATGAAGATAACCCGAATCTGAAGTTACGCGTGTATATCACTGGTGGCGGTTGCAGCGGCTTCCAGTATGGTTTCACCTTTGATGATCAGGTGAACGAAGGCGATATGACTATCGAAAAACAGGGCGTAGGCCTGGTGGTTGACCCGATGAGTCTGCAATACCTGGTCGGCGGTTCCGTTGACTATACCGAAGGTCTGGAAGGTTCACGTTTCATCGTGACCAACCCGAACGCGAAAAGCACCTGCGGTTGCGGTTCTTCCTTCAGCATCTAATCTGCTTTTAATATGCCGGATAACCTATCCGGCATATCTTCTCTTCAACGTCCATTATCATCCAGTGCAAACGTCGGTAGTTTAAGATGCCAACGGATAGCTGCCAGCCGAATCAATAGCGTTACAACCATCCCCATCATACTGGCTGTTTCCAGCGGTACGGAGAACGTGTAATGGGCTGTAGCGTGGACAATACCGCCGATAATGCAGGCCGTCGCGTAGATTTCTGTGCGTAATATCATCGGGATTTCACGCGCCAGTACATCCCGGATGATCCCGCCGCCAACGCCGGTGATCACCCCCATACAAACGGCAATCAGTGGGCCTGCTTCCGCATTAAAGGCTTTGTTGACACCAATACCAACAAACACCGCCAGGCCAACCGCGTCAAGCACAGGCAGCATCCATTTTGGTAAGCGTCTTGGCTGGCGTACCAGAACGATAGTCAACATACTGGTCACCATCGCGACGACCAGGTCTGTGGGATCTTTCACCCAAAATACCGGACCGTGATCCAGCGCCATGTCGCGAATTGTCCCGCCACCTACTGCGGTAACCACGCCCAGAACCAGGACGCCAAAAGGGTCCATACGCAATTTTCCGGCCAGCAAAACGCCGGAGATGGCAAATACCGCTGTGCCGACTATATCCAGCCAATAGACGAGCATTTCTCAATCCCCACTGAGCACCTGAAAATATCAGGCGCTAATCCACCTGTGAAAGCGCATTACAGAGTTGTTGTGCAGCGAGGATAATACGTGGGCTTGCGCGTTCAAACCAGTCGCTCGTGAGAGGAATAACGGGAATTTTGAGCTGTTCGCCCCAGTATTGCTTTATTTTAGGAATTTTATCCGCTCCGCCCGTGATGACAATAGCCTGTGGGGCGCGTGCTAATACCTGTTCGCGGCTAACCTGCGGCCAGGGAACCCGGCTGTCTTTAAAGATGTTTTCTCCGCCGCAAACTTCCAGCACCTGGTTCTGAATCGACTCTTTTCCGCTGGTGAACGGCGGATTAATGCCGAATTGTAAGAAAACACGTTTTTTAGGTTTATCAGCATATTGCGCTTTCAGTTGCGCATACTGTTCCAGTAAGGTTTGCGCGGCTTGCCCGGCTTTGTCTGGCTGCGGGCTCCAGGGTGCCAGTTGGCGTAGCGCATCAGCAATTTGTTCAATGCTTGTCGCATCGACCCACATCACTTTTATTCCCAGCGAAATCAGTTGGTCAACCTGCCGCTCGGCATTGCCCCCGCGCCAGGCAATCACCAGATCGGGCTTCAGCGCCACGATGCGCTCCAGATTCATCCCCTGCCAGGTGGAAACCTGCTCAATCTTCCGGGCTTCTGGTGGATAGTCGGAATAACTGCTGACCCCTACCGGGGTGATCCCGGCGGCAAAGGCAAGTTCAGTGTTGGCGGGAGAAAGAGTGATAACGCGCGGCGCGGCGTTGAGCCACAGCGGCGCGAGAAAAGACAGGGCGACCAGCGCCCTGAACAGTGACTTAGCCATGAGTCAGTTTCTGCACCAGTGACTCAACCATCAGGCTGGACTGTTTGGCTGCAACGGCCAGAAATTCGTCGAAGCTGAGATGAGACTGCTGATCGGCCACGTCAGAGATGGCGCGCACCACCACAAACGGTACGTTAAAATTGTGGCAGACATGAGCGATAGCCGTCGCTTCCATCTCTACCGCAATGGCTTGCGGGAAGTTGTGACGGATTTTCGCCAGAGCAACGGAGCCGTTGATGAAAGCGTCACCACTGACAATCAGACCGCGCACGGCGTTAAGATTCAGTTCGGCAATGCAGGACTCGGCAGCCGCGATCAATTTATCATCAGCTTTGAAGCCTGCCGGGCAGCCAGGTAGCTGACCGTATTCGTAGCCAAATGCCGTCACGTCGGCGTCGTGATAACGTGTTTCGTCAGAGACAACGATATCGCCTACTTTCAGCGTTGATGCCAGCCCCCCCGCAGAACCGGTGTTAATAATCACATCTGGCTTGCAGTGCTCCAGCAGTAGAGTCGCACCCAGCGCCGCAGCGACTTTACCGATACCCGATTTCAGAAGCGCAACCTCGGTTCCGTTCAGTTGACCCGTGTAGATTTCACAGCCACCCAGGCGGAGAGTTTGACGGTTTTCGATTTTGTCACGCAGCAGCGTAACTTCTTCTTCCATTGCACCAATGATGCCGATTTTCATAGATTTACTCGCGATAAGCCCGATTTGAGGGCATAGTTTATCATGCGCTTAAGGGGAAGCGTATTTCTCACGCGGGAGAGGACATGACACAGATTGATTTCCGAAAAAAAATAAACTGGCATCGTCGTTATCGTTCACCGCAGGGTATTAAAACCGAGCATGAGATCCTGCGGATCTTTGAAAGCGATCGGGGACGTATTATCAACTCCCCGGCAATTCGTCGTCTGCAACAAAAGACCCAGGTCTTCCCACTTGAGCGTAATGCCGCCGTGCGCACGCGTCTTACCCACTCTATGGAAGTGCAGCAGGTAGGGCGCTATATCGCCAAAGAGATATTAAGTCGTCTGAAAGAGCTTAAATTGTTGGAGGAGTATGGTCTGGACGAGCTGACCGGCCCCTTTGAAAGCATTGTCGAGATGTCATGCCTGATGCACGATATCGGTAACCCGCCGTTTGGTCATTTTGGCGAAGCGGCGATTAATGACTGGTTTCGCCAGCGTTTGTACCCGGGGGATGCCGAAAGTCAGCCGCTGACCGATGATCGCTGTCGTGTGGCAACGTTGCGATTAAGGGAAGGAGAGGAACCGCTCAATGAATTGCGGCGCAAAATTCGTCAGGATTTATGTCATTTTGAAGGCAATGCGCAGGGGATTCGCCTGGTGCATACATTGATGCGGATGAATCTCACCTGGGCGCAGGTTGGCGGTATTTTAAAATATACCCGTCCGGCGTGGTGGCGTGGTGATACGCCTGAGACGCATAACTATTTAATGAAAAAGCCGGGCTATTATCTTTCCGAAGAAGTCTATATTTCCCGTTTGCGTAAAGAACTTAATTTGGCTCTTTACAGTCGTTTTCCATTAACGTGGATTATGGAAGCTGCCGACGATATCTCTTATTGTGTGGCTGATCTTGAAGATGCGGTTGAGAAAAGAATATTTACCGTTGAACAGCTTTATCATCATCTCCACGAGGCATGGGGTCAGCATGAGAAAGGTTCGCTGTTTGCACAGGTAGTAGAAAATGCCTGGGAAAAATCACGCTCAAATAGCTTAAGTCGCAGCACGGAAGATCAGTTTTTTATGTATTTACGGGTTAATACTCTCAATAAACTGGTGCCTTATGCGGCACAACGATTTATTGATAATTTACCGACGATTTTTGCCGGAACGTTTAATCATGCGCTGTTGGAAGATGCCAGTGAATGTAGCGATCTTCTGAAGTTATATAAAAATGTCGCCGTAAAACATGTATTTAGCCATCCAGATGTCGAGCAGCTTGAATTACAGGGCTACCGGGTGATTAGTGGGTTATTAGAGATTTATCGTCCTTTATTAAGTTTGTCGTTATCAGACTTTACTGAACTGGTAGAAAAAGAACGGGTGAAACGTTTCCCGATTGAATCGCGCTTATTCCACAAGCTCTCCACGCGCCATCGGCTGGCCTATGCCGAGGCCGTCAGTAAATTATCGTCAGATTCTCCTGAATTTCCTCTATGGGAATATTATTATCGCTGCCGCCTGCTACAGGATTATATCAGCGGTATGACAGACCTCTATGCGTGGGATGAATACCGGCGTCTGATGGCTGTAGAACAATAACCAGGCTTTTGTAAAGACGGACAATAAATTTTTACTTTTTGCAGAAACTTTAGTTCGGAACTTCGCGCTATAAAACGAATCTGAAGAACACAGCAATTTTGCGTTATCTGTTAATCGAGACTGAAATACATGAAAAAAACCACATTAGCACTGAGTGCACTGGCTCTGAGTTTAGGTTTGGCGTTATCTCCGCTCTCTGCAACGGCGGCTGAGACTTCTTCAGCAACGACAGCCCAGCAGATGCCAAGCCTTGCACCGATGCTCGAAAAGGTGATGCCTTCAGTGGTCAGCATTAACGTAGAAGGTAGCACAACCGTTAATACGCCGCGTATGCCGCGTAATTTCCAGCAGTTCTTCGGTGATGATTCTCCGTTCTGCCAGGACGGTTCTCCGTTCCAGAGTTCTCCGTTCTGCCAGGGTGGCCAGGGCGGTAACGGCGGCGGTCAGCAACAAAAATTCATGGCGCTGGGTTCCGGTGTCATCATTGATGCCGATAAAGGCTATGTTGTTACCAACAACCACGTTGTTGATAACGCGACGGTCATTAAAGTTCAACTGAGCGATGGCCGTAAGTTCGACGCGAAGATGGTTGGCAAAGATCCGCGCTCTGATATCGCGCTGATCCAGATCCAGAATCCGAAAAACCTGACTGCAATTAAGATGGCGGATTCCGATGCGCTGCGTGTAGGTGATTACACCGTAGCAATCGGCAACCCGTTCGGTCTGGGCGAGACGGTAACTTCCGGTATCGTCTCTGCACTGGGACGTAGCGGCCTGAACGCCGAAAACTACGAAAACTTCATCCAGACCGATGCCGCAATCAACCGCGGTAACTCCGGTGGCGCGCTGGTTAACCTGAACGGCGAACTGATCGGCATTAACACCGCGATCCTCGCGCCGGACGGCGGTAACATCGGTATCGGTTTTGCTATCCCGAGTAACATGGTGAAAAACCTGACCTCGCAGATGGTGGAATTCGGCCAGGTGAAACGCGGCGAGCTGGGCATTATGGGAACCGAGCTGAACTCTGAACTGGCGAAAGCAATGAAAGTTGACGCCCAGCGCGGTGCTTTCGTAAGTCAGGTTCTGCCGAACTCTTCCGCTGCGAAAGCTGGCATTAAAGCGGGTGATGTGATCACCTCACTGAACGGTAAACCGATCAGCAGCTTTGCCGCGCTGCGTGCCCAGGTTGGCACCATGCCGGTGGGTAGCAAACTGACCCTGGGCTTACTGCGCGATGGTAAGCAGGTTAACGTGAACCTGGAACTGCAGCAGAGCAGCCAGAATCAGGTTGATTCCAGCTCCATCTTCAACGGTATTGAAGGCGCAGAGATGAGCAACAAAGGCAAAGATCAGGGCGTGGTAGTGAACAACGTGAAAACGGGCACTCCGGCTGCACAGATCGGCCTGAAAAAAGGTGATGTGATTATTGGCGCGAACCAGCAGGCAGTGAAAAATATTGCTGAACTGCGTAAAGTTCTCGACAGCAAACCGTCTGTTCTGGCACTGAACATTCAGCGCGGCGACAGCACCATCTACCTGTTAATGCAGTAATCTCCCTCAACCCCTTCCTGCAAACGGGAAGGGGTTCTCTTTTCAATTTGTGACTCCCTCCACAACTCCATATTTCTGCATTGTCCTTTGTGCATTTGCACAATGCTGTGCGTTGCGTACTTCCTTATGCTAAACCGTGCTCAACGGAGGGCTTATGGCTGGCTGGCATCTTGATACCAAAATGGCGCAGGATATCGTGGCGCGCACTATGCGCATTATCGATACCAATATCAACGTAATGGATGCTCGCGGGCGAATTATCGGCAGCGGCGATCGTGAGCGTATTGGTGAATTGCACGAAGGTGCATTGCTAGTACTTTCGCAGGGGCGAGTAGTCGATATTGATGATGCCGTGGCGCGCCATCTGCATGGTGTGCGACAGGGGATCAATCTACCGTTACGGCTTGAGGGCGAAATTGTCGGCGTGATCGGACTGACCGGTGAACCGGAGCATTTGCGTAAATATGGCGAGCTGGTCTGTATGACGGCAGAAATGATGCTGGAACAGTCACGGTTGATGCACCTGCTGGCGCAGGATAGCCGACTGCGTGAAGAGCTGGTGATGCATCTGATTCAGGCTGAGGAGAGTACGCCAGCATTAACCGAATGGGCGCAGAGGTTGGGCATCGATCTCAATCAACCCCGCGTAGTAGCCATTGTCGAGGTCGACAGCGGTCAGCTTGGCGTCGATAGCGCGATGGCGGAATTACAGCAACTGCAAAACGCGCTGACTATGCCGGAACGTAATAATCTGGTTGCGATTGTTTCGCTGACTGAAATGGTGGTGCTAAAACCGGCGTTGAATCAGTTTGGGCGCTGGGATGCGGAAGATCATCGTAAGCGAGTTGAACAACTCATTACCCGCATGAAAGAGTATGGTCAGTTACGTTTCCGCGTTTCGCTGGGTAACTATTTTACCGGTCATGGCAGTATTGCCCGTTCTTATCGCACGGCGAAAACGACGATGGTCGTCGGTAAGCAGCGAATGCCAGAAAATCGCTGCTATTTTTATCAGGATCTGATGTTGCCTGTTTTACTTGATAGTTTGCGCGGTGACTGGCAAGCCAACGAACTGGCTCGTCCTCTGGCACGGCTCAAAGCGATGGATAATAACGGTTTGCTACGGCGTACGCTGGCGGCGTGGTTTCGCCATAATGTGCAGCCGCTGGCAACGTCAAAGGCGTTGTTTATCCATCGTAATACGCTGGAGTATCGTCTCAACCGTATCTCTGAATTGACCGGGCTGGATTTGGGTAATTTTGATGACAGGCTGTTGCTGTATGTGGCGTTGCAACTGGATGAAGAGCGGTAGGTTCATAACAAAATTAAAGCCGGGTGATACTTTACCCGGCTCGCAGAATGACATCAGTTACTATTATTTGCGTGTCAGCTTTTCCAGATCCGCCTCAATTTCGCTGATCTTATTGGTCACCACTGACTCCAGGTGACGCAAGTCATCGAGAATTTTACGTTTAAGATCCACTTCGCTACGATCGCGTTGGCAGATTTGATCAAGCTCATCAATGATATAACGCAGATTCGGGCTGATCTCCTGAACTTCTTTATAGCCCTGACCCACACCATCTGCAACCACCGTTTTGCGCTGACGTGGATATTTAAACTTCACGCTCTTGGCAAAAAACTCACCTTTATCTTTCTGGAAATAGATTTTCAGAATATCGTTGTTGGCTTCCTGCCGGAGGCTGTAACGATCAATTTCTTCAGGATTGGTAATACCCAGACTTTTCAGATTGTCGTACATAGCGTTACCTCAAAATGAGTCAGTAAATTGTGCTTATCTTAGCATTTGGCCTGGCCCGACCGGCTCGACTGTGATCGCAGAAAGCCTTTTTCCAGACTTCTATCATGGCGTAAAAATTAAAAAATTACCTGCTTTATTCTGGCGATAGATTTTACGTTCTACACCAGTTCCAGTATCGTCACTTCCGGACGGCAGTTAAGCCGCAGCCCATACAAACTTCCCACGCCGCGGGTCGTATAGATTTTTCGTTCACCAAACGCATTTAACCCGGTGACGTAGCGTTTATCTTCGACTGGTGCAAAAGATTCGCCAACCAATGGCACGCGTAGCTGCCCGCCATGAGTATGACCGCACAGCATCAGATCCCAGGGGGCATCACGCATGATTTCTTTGCTGTCGGGATTATGTGCCAGCACCAGCCGTGGCAGATTAGCGTCGTTTACGCCGGGAGGGTTACATTGCCCGGCCCATAAATCCCCAGTGCCAACCAGTTCAAATTGTCGATTCTGTGTGGAGAGAACCGTTGCCTCGTTAAACAACACCTTGATACCCGCTGATTTCAGCGCTTCGCTAATTAAGCGATTCTTTTGCGTACCGACGGGGCGATCGTGGTTGCCGTAACAGGCAAATGTCGGCGCACATTCGGCAAGGGGAGATAGTACGCCACCAAACGCCGAAAAATTCAGCGGCATATCAAATAGTACGTAGTCGCCGCCCAGCAATATCAAATCGGGATTTTGCGCCACTCCAAGGGCAATGGCTTCTGATATCAGGGTGAGTGGAACAAAGCGGGAGTAATGGAGATCGGCAAGAAAAAGAATTTTGAACGGTGCGGCTTTATCTTTAAAAAAGGCGATGTGCTGATGGGTTAATTCAAGCCAGCCGGGTTCCAGGTAATGTATATAGCCGAAACCTGAGCCTGCGGCTAACGTTGCGGTGGCAGCCTGTAAAAAACGTCGGCGTGAAATCATCATCTTTCCCTGCAAAGAAAACGGGCAGCATCATGCTGCCCGTGTACATACTCTTAATCGATGGTACGCAGCAGTTCGTTGATGCCGACTTTACCGCGGGTTTTCGCGTCAACTTTCTTAACAATAACAGCACAGTAAAGGCTGTATTTACCATCTTTCGACGGCAGGTTGCCAGAAACAACTACAGAACCTGCCGGAACGCGACCATAGTGGATTTCACCCGTTTCACGGTCGTAAATACGGGTGCTCTGACCGATGTATACGCCCATGGAAATAACGGAACCTTCTTCGACAATTACGCCTTCAACGACTTCAGAACGCGCGCCGATGAAGCAGTTATCTTCAATGATGGTCGGGTTAGCCTGCAGCGGCTCCAGCACACCACCGATACCTACACCGCCAGACAGGTGCACGTTTTTACCAATCTGCGCACAGGAACCGACTGTGGCCCAGGTATCAACCATCGTACCTTCATCAACGTATGCACCGATGTTGACATAAGACGGCATCAGCACAGTGTTACGGGCGATAAACGCACCCTGACGCACTGCCGCGGGTGGCACCACGCGGAAGCCTTCTTTCTGGAAACGTGCTTCGTCGTAGTTGGCGAATTTCATCGGCACTTTATCGAAGTAGCGGCTTTCTGCTCCTTCTACCACCTGATTATCATTAATACGGAAAGAGAGCAGCACCGCTTTTTTTAACCACTGATGCGTCACCCACTGACCGTCAATTTTTTCCGCAACACGCAGTGCGCCGGAATCCAGCAGGGCGATCACCTGATTTACCGCTTCGCGGGTAACGGTGTCTGCATTGGCTGGCGTGATCTCGGCACGGCGTTCAAAAGCGGTCTCAATAATGTTCTGTAACTGCTGCATTGTTAAACTCTTTTCATATCAGTAAACACATCACCCTTTATCGTTTGGATTGAGGGCCTCTGTCAACCGCTGATGTACTTCCTGCTGCAACTCGTTATTAAGTGCACGTCGGTCAGCGGTGGCGATTATGAATAAATCTTCTACTCGCTCACCAATGGTTGTAATTCTGGCACCATGAAGCGAAATTCCCAGATCGGCAAAAATTTTCCCCACCCGTGCCAGCAGCCCAGGCTGGTCGAGAGCAATCAGCTCGAGGAATGATTTTCGGTCGGTATGGGTTGGCAAAAACGTCACTTCGGTTTCAACGGTAAAATGACGCAGTTTGGCGGGTTGACGACGCGGCTGAGGTGGCTGCCAGCTACTTTGTGTCAGTACCTGCTCCAAACCAAAACGAATAACTTCATGGCGATCAGTGGACAGAGGGCTGCCATCTGGCTCCAGCACGATGAAGGTATCCATCGCCATACCGTCGCGGGTGGTGAAAATTTGCGCGTCATGAACGCTTAAATTGCGACGGTCTAACTCGGCACAAACGGCGGCAAACAGGTATGGGCGGTCCGGGCTCCAGATAAAAATCTCGGTGCCACCGCGCGTGGCTTGCGGGCTAAGTAATACCAGCGGCTTACTTAAATCGTGCTGTAATAAATGGCGCGCGTGCCAGGCCAGTTGATTTGGGCTATGGCGGACAAAATAGTTAGCGCGACAGCGCGACCAAATTTGGTGCAGCGCCTCTTCGTCGATGTTATCCATGCGCAACAGAGCCAGCGCCTGAAGCTGGTGATGGCGAACCCGTTCGCGCATATCCGGCGTATTTTGCATTCCGCGTCGTAGCTGCTTTTCGGTAGCAAAATAGAGCTCACGCAACAGACTTTGCTTCCAGCTATTCCACAGCGTTTCGTTAGTGGCACAAATATCAGCCACCGTCAGGCATACCAGATAGCGCAGACGATTTTCCGTTTGTACTTCTTCGGCAAACTGTTTGATGACTTCCGGGTCCTGAATATCACGGCGCTGAGCGGTTACCGACATTAGCAAGTGCTGGCGAACCAGCCAGGCCACCAGTTGCGTTTCGCGCGAGTTCAGCCCGTGGAGTTCAGCAAAATTCACCACGTCTTGTGCGCCGAGTATGGAGTGATCGCCGCCGCGTCCTTTGGCGATATCATGAAACAATGCGGCGATGAAAATCAGCTCCGGCGATGGCAGGCGTGGCCAGACATCCACACACAACGGGTGGCGAGGGCGCGTCTCTTCACTGGCAAAACTTTCCAGTTTCAGCATCACGCGAATGGTGTGTTCATCTACTGTGTAAGCGTGGAACAAGTCAAACTGCATCTGCCCGACGATATGCGACCACTGCGGCATATAGGCACCGAGCACGCTATGACGATGCATTGGCAAAAGTCCGCGACGCACTGCGCCAGGGTGTCGAAGAATGCTTAAAAACAGTTTTCGCGCTTCCGGAATATTACACAGCGGTTGTTGCAGATGGCGACGGGCATGGCGCAACTGACGCAGCGTGGTGGAGTAAATACCAGTGATCGCGCTATTGCGCACCATGGTATAAAACATGCGCAAGATGGCTTCCGGCTGGCGCATAAACAGCGTTTCATCGCGTAGGTCGATCAGCGTACCACGTAGCTGAAATTCATCGTCAATCGGACGTGGTTTTTCATCTGCGGGGAGGGCGAGGATGGCTTCATCGAACAGTTGCAGCAGCATCTGGTTGAGTTCGCTGACGCGACGCGTGACGCGGAAATAATCCTTCATCATTCGTTCGACCGGTTCGTTACCTTCGCCACTGTAATTCAGACGCTGGGCGACGCTTAACTGGCGATCAAACAGCAGTCGGTTATCGTAACGGCTAACGACCAGATGCAGGGCAAAGCGAATGCGCCACAATATATGCAGACACTCGTTTAATTCCGCCCGCTCCGCAGACGTTAAGAAGCCAAACCCCACCATTTCATCCAGCGATGTAGCACCGAAATGTCGGCGGGCGACCCATTGCAGGGTGTGGATATCACGCAAGCCGCCGGGGCTGCTTTTGATATCTGGTTCGAGGTTGTAACTGGTGCCGTGATAACGCTGGTGGCGCTGGTTTTGCTCCTCAACTTTCGCCGCGTAGAACTTGTCAGAAGGCCAGAATCCTTCGCTGAAAATATGCTTTTGCAGTTCGAGAAATAGCGCCACATCGCCAATCAACAGACGTGATTCAATTAAATTGGTGGCGACGGTTAAATCCGATAACCCTTCCAACATACACTCTTCAAGGGTGCGCACGCTATGACCGACTTCCAGCTTCACATCCCAGAGCAGCGTTAACAGTTCGCCCACTTTTTGCGCCTGATCGTCCGGGAGTTTTTTACGACTTAAGATCAGTAAATCGATATCTGAAAGCGGATGTAACTCGCCGCGACCATAGCCACCGACGGCAACCAGCGCCAGATCGGCAATCTGGCTGAAACCCGCTTCTATCCATAAACGTTGCAGGAGCTGGTCGATAAACTCAGTGCGCGCCTCAATCAATTGTTCCGCAGAAATCCCGCTGTCAAAGGCATCGCCCAGCCAACGCTGGAAAGTGTCGATATGGGCTTTTATTCCACAGACGGTTAATTCATCTCGGGGCCAGACGCCAGGGTTTTGCGGTTGACCGGGAAGGGTGGGGAGAGCGGTGTTTGCGTACTGTTCTGGAAGGGTATTCATTGTGCGCCACCCATAAGATTAAATTATCGCATTAAAAAAGCCGGCATTCGCCGGCTTCAGATTGTTGACAAAGTACGCTTTGTTCATGCCGGATGCGGCGTGAACGCCTTATCCGGCCTACAACTTCTTGCAAATGGAGAAGGTAGGACGCATCAGGCAATTTTGCGTTTGTCTTCCTCTTATTCGTCGTGCGAGATTATCGCCGGGATGGTGTCATCCTTGCGTAGCGTCAGAATTTCGCAGCCGTTATCGGTCACTACAATAGTATGCTCGTATTGTGCAGACAAGCTGCGATCTTTGGTTTTTACCGTCCAGCCATCTTTCATGGTGCGGATCTCTTTTTTACCCGCGTTGACCATTGGCTCGATGGTGAAGGTCATCCCCGGTTTCAGCACGACGTTGGTTTCTGGGGAGTCATAGTGCAGCACTTGCGGCTCTTCATGGAAGCCGCGACCAATGCCGTGCCCGCAATATTCACGAACGACGGAGAAGCCTTCTGCTTCGACAAATTTCTGAATTGCCGCGCCGATTTCACGCAGATTAATGCCCGGTTTTACCATACGCAGCGCCAGATACAGGCTCTCTTGCGTAATGCGACACAGGCGTTCGCCCATGATGGTCGGTTTACCGACGATAAACATTTTTGAGGTGTCGCCGTGGAAACCATCTTTGATTACGGTGACGTCAATGTTAACGATGTCGCCGTCTTTCAGCAGTTTGGCGTCGTCCGGGATACCGTGGCACACCACTTCATTAATAGAAATGCAAACGGATTTCGGATAACCGTGATAGCCGAGGCAGGCAGAAACTGCGTGTTGCTGATTAACAATATAATCATTACAGATGCGATCCAGTTCGCCGGTGCTGACGCCCGGTTTAACATACGGTTCGATCATTTCCAGCACTTCGGCAGCCAGGCGGCCAGCGACGCGCATTTTTTCGATATCTTCAGGGGTCTTGATTGAGATAGCCATTAATTCTGTCCATCAGCGTCGGTGATACCGACAATATATATTTAAGTGCTGTCAATGGTATCACACCCTGCCAAATTGAGAATCATTCTGAACTTCGCGAAACGTGCCACCGAGGGTTTCCTGTAATAGAAAGTTCATCGTGTGATGTTGTACACCGCACCAACAATTATTGGAGTCCACGGCGTATTTGTGGTATAAAGCGCGCCGGACTTCCGATCCATTTCGTATACACGGACTGGACGGAAGCGACAATCTCACTTTGTGTAACAACACACACGTATCGGCACATATTCCGGGGTGCCCTTTGGGGTCGGTAATATGGGATACGTGGAGGCATAACCCCAACTTTTATATAGAGGTTTTAATCATGGCAACTGTTTCCATGCGCGACATGCTCAAGGCTGGTGTTCACTTCGGTCACCAGACCCGTTACTGGAACCCGAAAATGAAGCCGTTCATTTTCGGTGCGCGTAACAAAGTTCACATCATCAACCTTGAGAAAACTGTACCGATGTTCAACGAAGCTCTGGCTGAACTGAACAAGATTGCTTCTCGCAAAGGTAAAATCCTTTTCGTTGGTACTAAACGCGCTGCAAGCGAAGCGGTGAAAGACGCTGCTCTGAGCTGCGACCAGTTCTTCGTGAACCATCGCTGGCTGGGCGGTATGCTGACTAACTGGAAAACCGTTCGTCAGTCCATCAAACGTCTGAAAGATCTGGAAACTCAGTCTCAGGACGGTACTTTCGACAAGCTGACCAAGAAAGAAGCGCTGATGCGCACTCGTGAGCTGGAGAAACTGGAAAACAGCCTGGGCGGTATCAAAGACATGGGCGGTCTGCCGGACGCTCTGTTTGTAATCGATGCTGACCACGAACACATTGCTATCAAAGAAGCAAACAACCTGGGTATTCCGGTATTTGCTATCGTTGATACCAACTCTGATCCGGACGGTGTTGACTTCGTTATCCCGGGTAACGACGACGCAATCCGTGCTGTAACCCTGTACCTGGGCGCTGTTGCTGCAACCGTTCGTGAAGGCCGTTCTCAGGATCTGGCTTCCCAGGCGGAAGAAAGCTTCGTAGAAGCTGAGTAATAAGGCTTGATAACTCCCCCGAAATAGTTCGAGTTGCAGGAAGGCGGCAAGCTCGAGAATCCCAGAGAGCTTACTTAAGTAAGTGACCTGAGTGAGCGAAGACAACGCGCCTGCAGCTTGAAATATGAAGGGGAGAGCCCTTATAGACCAGGTAGTACACGTTTGGTTAGGGGGCCTGCATATGGCCCCCTTTTTCACTTTTATATCTGTGCGGTTTAATTCCGGGCAGATCACATCTCCGAGGATTTTAGAATGGCTGAAATTACCGCATCCCTGGTAAAAGAGCTGCGTGAGCGTACTGGCGCAGGCATGATGGATTGCAAAAAAGCACTGACTGAAGCTAACGGCGACATCGAGCTGGCAATCGAAAACATGCGTAAGTCTGGTGCGATCAAAGCAGCGAAAAAAGCAGGCAACGTTGCTGCTGACGGCGTGATCAAAACCAAAATCGACGGCAACTACGGCATCATTCTGGAAGTTAACTGCCAGACTGACTTCGTGGCAAAAGATGCTGGTTTCCAGGCGTTCGCAGACAAAGTTCTGGACGCAGCGGTTGCTGGCAAAATCACTGACGTTGAAGTTCTGAAAGCACAGTTCGAAGAAGAACGTGTTGCGCTGGTAGCGAAAATCGGTGAAAACATCAACATTCGCCGTGTTGCTGCGCTGGAAGGCGACGTTCTGGGTTCTTATCAGCACGGCGCGCGTATCGGCGTTCTGGTTGCTGCTAAAGGCGCTGACGAAGAGCTGGTTAAACACATCGCTATGCATGTTGCTGCAAGCAAACCAGAATTCATCAAACCGGAAGACGTATCCGCTGAAGTGGTAGAGAAAGAATACCAGGTACAGTTGGACATCGCGATGCAGTCTGGTAAGCCGAAAGAAATCGCAGAGAAAATGGTTGAAGGCCGCATGAAGAAATTCACCGGCGAAGTTTCTCTGACCGGTCAGCCGTTCGTTATGGAACCGGCAAAAACTGTTGGTCAACTGCTGAAAGAGCATAACGCTGAAGTGACTGGCTTCATCCGCTTCGAAGTGGGTGAAGGCATCGAGAAAGTTGAGACTGACTTTGCAGCAGAAGTTGCTGCGATGTCCAAGCAGTCTTAATTATCGAAAAGGAGCCGCCTGAGGGCGGCTTCTTTTTGCGCCCATCTTGTAAATTCAGCTAACCCTTATGGGGCTGCGCTGAAAAGCGACGTACAATGTCGCCAGTATTAATTCATTTCAATCGTTGACAGTCTCAGGAAAGAAACATGGCTACCAATGCAAAACCCGTCTATAAACGCATTCTGCTTAAGTTAAGTGGCGAAGCTCTGCAGGGCACTGAAGGCTTCGGTATTGATGCAAGCATACTGGATCGCATGGCTCAGGAAATCAAAGAACTGGTTGAACTGGGTATTCAGGTTGGTGTGGTGATTGGTGGGGGTAACCTGTTCCGTGGTGCTGGTCTGGCGAAAGCGGGTATGAACCGCGTTGTGGGCGACCACATGGGCATGCTGGCGACCGTGATGAACGGCCTGGCAATGCGTGATGCACTGCACCGCGCCTATGTGAACGCTCGTCTGATGTCCGCTATTCCATTGAATGGCGTGTGTGACAGCTACAGTTGGGCCGAAGCTATCAGCCTGTTGCGTAATAACCGTGTGGTGATCCTCTCTGCCGGTACTGGTAACCCATTCTTCACCACTGACTCTGCAGCTTGCCTGCGTGGTATCGAAATTGAAGCCGATGTGGTGCTGAAAGCAACCAAAGTTGACGGTGTGTTTACCGCTGACCCGGCGCAAGATCCAACTGCAACTATGTACGAGCAGTTGACCTACAGTGAAGTGCTGGAGAAAGAACTGAAAGTGATGGACCTGGCTGCCTTTACGCTGGCTCGTGACCACAAATTACCGATTCGTGTTTTCAACATGAACAAACCGGGTGCGCTGCGCCGTGTGGTAATGGGTGAAAAAGAAGGGACTTTGATTACGGAATAATTCCCGTAATGGATAAATAAGGGTAAGATTCCGCATAAGTATCGCGGGGGCGTAAGTCTGATTATAAGGCGTTATTGTTTCAGGCAGTTTGGTCACGGCCAGCGCGCAACAACCGGAGCGTACAAAAGTACGTGAGGATTGCGAGCACTGCCCAGGGTCAAAATGGCAAATAAAATAGTCTAATAATCCAGACGATTACCCGTAATATGTTTAATCAGGGCTATACTTAGCACACTTCCACTGTGTGTGACTGTCTGGTCTGACTGAGACAAGTTTTCAAGGATTCGTAACGTGATTAGCGATATCAGAAAAGATGCTGAAGTACGCATGGACAAATGCGTAGAAGCGTTCAAAACCCAAATCAGCAAAATACGCACGGGTCGTGCTTCTCCCAGCCTGCTGGATGGCATTGTCGTGGAATATTACGGCACGCCGACGCCGCTGCGTCAACTGGCAAGCGTAACGGTAGAAGATTCCCGTACACTGAAAATCAACGTGTTTGACCGTTCAATGTCTCCGGCCGTTGAAAAAGCGATTATGGCGTCCGACCTCGGCCTGAACCCGAACTCTGCGGGTAGCGACATTCGTGTTCCACTGCCTCCGCTGACGGAAGAACGTCGTAAAGATCTGACCAAAATCGTTCGTGGTGAAGCAGAACAAGCACGTGTTGCGGTGCGTAACGTGCGCCGTGACGCGAACGACAAAGTGAAAGCACTGTTGAAAGAAAAAGAGATCAGCGAAGATGATGATCGCCGTTCTCAAGACGATGTACAGAAACTGACTGACGCTGCAATCAAGAAAATTGAAGCGGCGCTGGCAGACAAAGAAGCAGAACTGATGCAGTTCTGATTTCTTGAACGACAAAAACGCCGCTCAGTAGATCCTTGCGGATCGGCTGGCGGCGTTTTGCTTTTTATTCTGTCTCAACTCTGGATGTTTCATGAAGCAACTCACCATTCTGGGCTCGACCGGCTCGATTGGTTGCAGCACGCTGGACGTGGTGCGCCATAATCCCGAACACTTCCGCGTAGTTGCGCTGGTGGCAGGAAAAAATGTCACTCGCATGGTAGAACAGTGCCTGGAATTCTCTCCCCGCTATGCTGTTATGGACGATGAAGCGAGTGCGAAACTTCTTAAAACGACGCTACAACAACAAGGTAGCCGCACCGAAGTCTTAAGTGGCCAGCAGGCTGCTTGCGATATGGCGGCGCTTGACGATGTTGATCAGGTGATGGCTGCGATTGTCGGTGCCGCAGGCCTGCTACCTACGCTTGCCGCGATCCGCGCGGGTAAAACCATACTGCTGGCAAACAAAGAATCACTGGTCACCTGTGGACGTCTGTTCATGGACGCCGTAAAGCAGAGCAAAGCGCAGTTATTACCCGTCGATAGCGAACACAACGCCATTTTTCAGAGTTTACCGCAACCTATTCAGCACAATCTGGGATACGCTGACCTTGAGCAAAATGGCGTAGTGTCCATTTTACTTACCGGGTCTGGTGGCCCTTTCCGTGAGACGCCATTGCGTGATTTGGCAACAATGACGCCAGATCAAGCTTGTCGTCATCCGAACTGGTCGATGGGACGTAAAATTTCCGTCGATTCGGCCACCATGATGAACAAAGGTCTGGAATACATTGAAGCGCGCTGGTTGTTTAACGCCAGCGCCAGCCAGATGGAAGTGCTGATTCATCCGCAGTCAGTGATTCACTCAATGGTGCGTTATCAGGACGGCAGTGTTCTGGCGCAGTTGGGTGAACCCGACATGCGAACGCCAATTGCCCACACCATGGCATGGCCGAATCGCGTGAACTCTGGCGTGAAGCCGCTCGATTTTTGCAAACTGAGTGCGTTGACATTTTCCGCACCGGATTATGAACGTTATCCATGTCTGAAACTGGCGATGGATGCGTTTGAACAAGGCCAGGCTGCGACGACGGCATTGAACGCCGCAAACGAAATTAGTGTTGCAGCCTTCCTTGCGCAACGGATTCGTTTTACGGATATCGCCGCGTTGAATTTATCCGTGCTGGAAAAAATGGATATGCGCGAACCACAATGCGTGGACGATGTGTTGTCTGTTGATGTCAATGCGCGCGAGGTCGCCAGAAAAGAGGTGATGCGTCTCGCAAGCTGAGGATAATCCGGCTACAGAGAGTCGTGCTATTTGTTAGCGTAGGGCTTCAGTGATATAGTCTGCGCCATCTGATCGTAAGTAGTTGGCTTTCTAAGGTCAGGTATGCCGTGGTTTGACACGGCTTTTTTTTGTATAGGCTTCAGTATTCCTGAGTACCGTAAACCCTTTCAGGGAATAAGAAACGCGTGATGTTGTCTGCTACTCAACCACTTAGCGAAAAATTGCCAGTTCATGGCTGTCGCCATGTCGCGATCATTATGGATGGCAACGGGCGCTGGGCAAAAAAGCAAGGGAAAATTCGTGCCTTCGGGCATAAAGCCGGGGCTAAATCGGTCCGTCGGGCGGTCTCTTTTGCGGCCAACAACGGTATTGAGGCGTTAACGCTGTATGCCTTTAGTAGTGAAAACTGGAACCGACCAGCGCAGGAAGTCAGTGCGTTAATGGAACTGTTTGTGTGGGCGCTTGATAGCGAAGTAAAAAGCCTGCATCGGCATAACGTGCGTCTGCGTATTATTGGCGATACCAGTCGCTTTAACTCGCGTTTGCAAGAACGTATTCGTAAATCTGAAGCGTTAACTGCCGGGAATACCGGTCTGACGTTGAATATTGCGGCGAACTACGGTGGACGTTGGGATATAGTCCAGGGCGTCAGGCAACTGGCTGAAAAGGTGCAGCAAGGAAATCTGCAACCGGATCAGATAGATGAAGAGATGCTAAACCAGCATGTCTGTATGCATGAACTGGCCCCTGTAGATTTAGTAATTAGGACTGGGGGAGAGCATCGCATTAGTAACTTTTTGCTTTGGCAAATTGCCTATGCCGAACTTTACTTTACAGATGTTCTCTGGCCCGATTTCGATGAACAAGACTTTGAAGGGGCGTTAAATGCCTTTGCTAATCGAGAGCGTCGTTTCGGCGGCACCGAGCCTGGTGATGAAACAGCCTGATGGGGGTCGCTTTTGCTGAAGTATCGCCTGATATCTGCTTTTGTTTTAATACCCGTAGTCATCGCGGCACTGTTTCTGTTGCCGCCGGTGGGGTTCGCTATTGTTACGCTGGTGGTCTGTATGCTGGCAGCGTGGGAATGGGGACAGCTTAGCGGTTTTACCACTCGCTCGCAGCGGGTATGGCTGGCGGTGCTGTGCGGGTTATTGCTGGCGCTGATGCTTTTTCTGTTGCCGGAATATCACCGAAATATCCATCAACCGCTGGTTGAAGTCTCGCTTTGGGCTTCGCTTGGCTGGTGGGTTGCTGCGTTGTTATTGGTGTTATTCTACCCCGGTTCTGCGGCAATCTGGCGAAACTCCAAAACATTGCGCATTATCTTTGGTGTATTAACCATTGTTCCCTTCTTTTGGGGCATGCTGGCGTTACGGACATGGCACTATGACGAGAATCATTACAGTGGCGCGATATGGCTGCTCTATGTCATGATCCTGGTCTGGGGAGCCGACTCTGGCGCATATATGTTTGGCAAATTGTTTGGCAAACATAAGTTGGCACCGAAGGTTTCTCCAGGCAAGACCTGGCAGGGCTTTATTGGCGGACTCGCGACCGCAGCGGTAATCTCATGGGGTTACGGCATGTGGGCGAATTTGAACGTTGCACCTATCACCTTACTCATTTGCTCTATTGTCGCGGCGTTAGCCTCAGTGTTAGGCGACTTGACCGAGAGCATGTTTAAACGTGAAGCAGGAATTAAGGACAGCGGTCATTTAATTCCAGGACACGGCGGTATTTTGGATCGTATTGATAGCCTGACGGCTGCGGTGCCGGTCTTTGCTTGTCTGTTGTTGCTGGTATTCAGGACGCTTTGACGGAAGGTATTATGCTGAGTTTTCTCTGGGATTTGGCTTCGTTCATCGTTGCACTGGGTGTGCTTATCACCGTGCATGAATTTGGTCATTTCTGGGTTGCCCGGCGTTGTGGTGTCCGCGTTGAGCGATTCTCGATAGGCTTTGGTAAGGCGCTCTGGCGCCGGACTGATAAGTCAGGCACTGAATATGTCATCGCCCTGATCCCGTTGGGCGGTTATGTCAAAATGCTGGATGAGCGCGCAGAACCGGTTGTTCCGGAACTCCGCCACCAGGCCTTCAATAATAAATCTGTCGGCCAACGTGCGGCGATTATAGCCGCAGGTCCGGTTGCAAACTTCATTTTTGCTATCTTTGCCTACTGGCTGGTTTTTATCATTGGCGTGCCTGGTGTTCGTCCGGTGGTTGGCGAAATATTGCCCAACTCGATAGCTGCGCAAGCACAAATTGCACCAGGTACGGAACTAAAAGCCGTTGATGGTATCGAAACGCCTGATTGGGATGCTGTGCGTTTGCAGTTGGTCGATAAAATTGGCGATGAAAGTACCACCGTTACCGTAGCACCATTCGGCAGCGACCAGCGACGCGATGTAAGGCTCGATTTACGTCACTGGGCGTTTGAGCCTGATAAAGAAGATCCTGTATCTTCTTTGGGGATTCGTCCCCGTGGGCCGCAAATTGAACCTGTACTGGAAAATGTGCAGCCAAACTCAGCGGCAAGCAAGGCGGGTTTGCAAGCAGGCGACAGGATCGTTAAAGTCGATGGTCAGCCATTAACGCAATGGGTGGCGTTTGTGATGCTTGTCCGGGATAACCCGGGTAAAGCCTTAGCGTTGGAAATTGAAAGGCAGGGGAGTCCCTTGTCTTTAACATTAGTCCCGGAGAGCAAACCGGGTAATGGCAAGGCGATTGGCTTTGTCGGTATTGAGCCGAAAGTCATTCCTTTGCCAGATGAGTATAAAGTTGTACGCCAGTATGGGCCGTTCAACGCCATCGTCGAAGCCACGGACAAAACGTGGCAGTTGATGAAGCTGACGGTCAGTATGCTGGGAAAATTGATCACCGGTGATGTGAAACTGAACAACCTCAGTGGGCCGATCTCTATCGCCAAGGGGGCTGGGATGACAGCGGAACTCGGGGTTGTTTATTATCTGCCGTTTCTTGCGCTTATTAGCGTGAACTTAGGGATAATTAACCTGTTTCCGTTGCCCGTACTTGACGGGGGGCATCTGCTGTTCCTTGCGATCGAAAAGATCAAGGGCGGACCGGTATCCGAGCGGGTTCAAGACTTTTGTTATCGCATTGGCTCGATTCTGCTGGTGTTGTTAATGGGGCTTGCACTTTTCAATGATTTCTCTCGGTTATGAGAGTTAGTTAGGAAGAACGCATAATAACGATGGCGATGAAAAAGTTGCTCATAGCGTCGCTGCTGTTTAGCAGCGCCACCGTATACGGTGCTGAAGGGTTCGTAGTGAAAGACATTCATTTCGAAGGCCTTCAGCGTGTCGCCGTTGGTGCGGCCCTCCTCAGTATGCCGGTGCGCACAGGCGACACGGTTAATGATGAAGATATCAGTAATACCATTCGCGCTCTGTTTGCTACCGGCAACTTTGAGGATGTTCGCGTCCTTCGTGATGGTGATACCCTTCTGGTTCAGGTAAAAGAACGTCCGACCATTGCCAGCATCACTTTCTCCGGTAACAAATCGGTGAAAGATGACATGCTGAAGCAAAACCTCGAGGCTTCTGGCGTGCGTGTGGGCGAATCTCTTGATCGCACCACCATTGCTGATATCGAAAAAGGTCTGGAAGACTTCTACTACAGCGTCGGTAAATACAGCGCCAGCGTAAAAGCTGTCGTGACACCACTGCCGCGTAACCGTGTTGACCTTAAACTGGTGTTCCAGGAAGGTGTGTCAGCAGAAATCCAGCAAATCAACATTGTTGGTAACCATGCCTTCACCACCGACGAACTGATCTCTCATTTCCAACTGCGTGACGAAGTGCCGTGGTGGAACGTGGTAGGTGATCGTAAATACCAGAAACAGAAACTGGCGGGCGACCTTGAAACCCTGCGCAGTTACTATCTGGATCGCGGTTATGCCCGTTTCAACATTGACTCGACTCAGGTCAGTCTGACGCCGGATAAGAAAGGTATCTACGTCACGGTGAACATCACCGAAGGCGATCAGTATAAGCTCTCTGGTGTTGAAGTTAGCGGCAATCTTGCCGGCCACTCCGCTGAAATTGAGCAACTGACGAAAATCGAGCCGGGTGAGCTGTATAACGGCACCAAAGTGACCAAAATGGAAGATGATATTAAAAAGCTTCTCGGTCGCTATGGTTATGCCTATCCGCGCGTACAGTCGATGCCTGAAATTAACGATGCCGACAAAACCGTTAAATTACGTGTGAATGTCGATGCGGGTAACCGTTTCTACGTGCGTAAGATCCGTTTTGAAGGTAACGACACATCGAAAGATGCCGTCCTGCGCCGTGAAATGCGCCAGATGGAAGGTGCCTGGTTAGGCAGCGATCTGGTTGATCAGGGTAAAGAACGTCTGAATCGTCTGGGCTTCTTTGAAACGGTTGATACCGATACCCAACGTGTCCCGGGTAGTCCGGACCAGGTTGATGTGGTTTACAAGGTCAAAGAACGTAACACCGGTAGCTTCAACTTCGGTATTGGTTACGGTACAGAAAGTGGCGTGAGCTTCCAGGCGGGCGTACAGCAGGATAACTGGTTAGGTACGGGTTATGCTGTTGGTATTAACGGTACTAAAAACGATTACCAGACCTATGCTGAACTGTCCGTTACCAACCCATACTTCACTGTAGATGGCGTAAGCCTTGGTGGTCGTGTCTTCTATAATGACTTCCAGGCAGATGACGCCGACCTGTCCGACTATACCAACAAGAGTTATGGTACAGACGTGACGTTAGGCTTCCCGGTTAACGAATACAACTCGCTGCGTGCAGGTCTGGGTTATGTACATAACTCCTTGTCTAACATGCAGCCGCAGGTCGCGATGTGGCGTTATCTCTACTCTATGGGTGAACATCCGAGCACCTCTGATCAAGATAACAGCTTCAAAACGGACGACTTCACGTTCAACTATGGCTGGACCTATAACAAGCTCGACCGTGGTTACTTCCCGACGGATGGTTCGCGTGTCAACCTGACGGGTAAAGTGACCATTCCGGGATCGGATAACGAATACTACAAAGTGACGTTAGACACGGCGACCTATGTGCCGATCGACGACGATCACAAATGGGTTGTGCTGGGCCGTACTCGTTGGGGTTACGGTGATGGCTTAGGCGGCAAAGAGATGCCGTTCTATGAAAACTTCTATGCCGGTGGTTCCAGCACCGTGCGTGGCTTCCAGTCCAACACCATTGGTCCGAAAGCGGTTTACTTCCCGCATCAGGCCAGTAATTATGATCCGGACTACGACTACGAATGTGCGACTCAGGACGGCGCAAAAGATCTGTGTAAATCGGATGATGCTGTAGGCGGTAACGCCATGGCGGTTGCCAGCCTCGAACTCATCACCCCGACACCGTTCATTAGCGACAAGTATGCTAACTCAGTCCGCACTTCCTTCTTCTGGGATATGGGTACTGTTTGGGATACAAACTGGGATTCCAGCCAATATTCTGGATATCCGGACTATAGTGATCCAAGCAATATCCGTATGTCTGCGGGTATCGCATTACAATGGATGTCCCCATTGGGGCCGTTGGTGTTCTCCTACGCCCAGCCGTTCAAAAAGTACGATGGAGACAAAGCAGAACAGTTCCAGTTTAACATTGGTAAAACCTGGTAAGTGTTCTCCACAAAGGAATGTAGTGGTAGTGTAGCGATGACTTTTGGCGATCTTTATAAGATCGCCGGGCCACGCAAAGAACTGCACCTTCCGGTGCAAATGGGATGGTAAGGAGTTTATTGTGAAAAAGTGGTTATTAGCTGCAGGTCTCGGTTTAGCACTGGCAACTTCTGCTCAGGCGGCTGACAAAATTGCAATCGTCAATATGGGTAGCCTGTTCCAGCAGGTAGCACAGAAAACCGGTGTTTCTAACACGCTGGAAAATGAGTTCAAAGGCCGTGCCAGCGAACTGCAGCGTATGGAAACCGATCTGCAGGCTAAAATGAAAAAGCTGCAGTCCATGAAAGCCGGTAGCGATCGTACTAAGCTGGAAAAAGACGTGATGGCTCAGCGCCAGACTTTTGCTCAGAAAGCGCAGGCTTTTGAACAAGATCGCGCACGTCGTTCCAACGAAGAACGCGGCAAACTGGTTACTCGTATCCAGACTGCTGTGAAATCCGTTGCCAGCAGCCAGAGCATCGATCTGGTTGTTGATGCAAACGCCGTTGCTTACAACAGCAGCGATGTAAAAGACATCACTGCCGACGTACTGAAACAGGTTAAATAAGTAATGCCTTCAATTCGACTGGCTGATTTAGCGCAGCAGTTGGATGCAGAACTACACGGTGATGGCGATATCGTCATCACCGGCGTTGCGTCCATGCAATCTGCACAAACAGGTCATATTACGTTCATGGTTAATCCTAAATACCGTGAACATTTAGGCTTGTGCCAGGCGTCCGCGGTTGTGATGACCCAGGACGATCTTCCTTTCGCGAAAAGTGCCGCACTGGTAGTGAAGAATCCCTACCTGACTTACGCGCGCATGGCGCAAATTTTAGATACCACGCCGCAGCCCGCGCAGAACATTGCACCAAGTGCGGTGATTGATGCAACGGCGAAGCTGGGTAACAACGTCTCAATTGGCGCTAACGCGGTCATTGAGTCCGGCGTTGAGCTGGGTGATAACGTGATTATCGGTGCCGGTTGCTTCGTTGGTAAAAACAGCAAAATCGGCGCAGGTTCGCGCCTTTGGGCGAACGTAACCATTTACCATGAGATCCAGATCGGTCAGAATTGCCTGATCCAATCCGGAACTGTGATCGGTGCAGACGGCTTTGGCTATGCCAACGATCGTGGTAACTGGGTGAAGATCCCACAGATTGGTCGCGTGATTATTGGCGATCGCGTGGAGATTGGTGCCTGTACTACCATCGATCGCGGCGCGCTGGATGACACGGTGATCGGCAATGGCGTGATCATTGATAATCAGTGTCAGATTGCACATAACGTCGTGATTGGCGACAATACGGCGGTTGCCGGTGGCGTCATTATGGCGGGCAGCCTGAAAATTGGTCGTTACTGCATGATCGGCGGTGCCAGCGTAATCAACGGGCATATGGAAATATGCGATAAAGTGACGGTTACGGGCATGGGTATGGTGATGCGTCCTATTACTGAACCTGGCGTCTATTCCTCAGGCATTCCGCTGCAACCCAACAAAGTCTGGCGCAAAACCGCTGCACTGGTGATGAACATTGATGATATGAGCAAGCGTCTGAAATCGCTTGAGCGCAAGGTTAATCAGCAAGACTAACGTTCCATCTATTGTTCGCCAAACTTTACGGCCTGTCTCATTCTTACGATTGCGGCAGGCCGTGTTATTATTATCGTTTCTTATATTTTGACAGGAAGAGTATCTTGACTACTAACACTCATACTCTGCAGATTGAAGAGATTTTAGAACTTCTACCGCACCGTTTCCCATTCTTACTGGTGGATCGCGTGCTGGATTTTGAAGAAGGTCGTTTTCTGCGCGCAGTTAAAAATGTCTCTGTCAATGAGCCATTCTTCCAGGGCCATTTCCCTGGAAAACCGATTTTCCCGGGAGTGCTGATTCTGGAAGCTATGGCACAGGCAACAGGTATTCTGGCGTTTAAAAGCGTAGGAAAACTGGAACCGGGTGAACTTTACTACTTCGCCGGTATTGATGAAGCGCGCTTCAAGCGCCCGGTTGTACCAGGCGATCAAATGATCATGGAAGTCACTTTCGAAAAAACGCGCCGTGGCCTGACCCGTTTTAAAGGGGTTGCTCTGGTCGACGGTAAGGTAGTTTGCGAAGCAACGATGATGTGTGCTCGTAGCCGGGAGGCCTGATACGTGATTGATAAATCCGCCTTTGTGCATCCAACCGCCATTGTGGAAGAGGGCGCGTCGATTGGTGCCAACGCTCACATTGGTCCTTTTTGTATCGTTGGACCCCATGTCGAAATTGGTGAGAATACCGTACTGAAATCTCACGTTGTCGTGAATGGTCATACTAAAATTGGCCGCGACAATGAGATTTATCAGTTCGCCTCCATCGGTGAAGTTAACCAGGATCTGAAATATGCTGGCGAACCGACCCGTGTGGAGATTGGCGATCGTAACCGCATTCGCGAAAGCGTCACCATTCATCGTGGCACAGTCCAGGGCGGTGGATTGACGAAGGTGGGCAGCGACAACTTACTGATGATCAATGCGCACATTGCGCACGATTGTACGGTAGGTAACCGCTGCATTCTCGCCAACAACGCAACGCTGGCGGGGCACGTATCGGTAGACGACTTTGCGATCATCGGCGGCATGACCGCAGTCCATCAGTTCTGCATCATTGGTGCGCATGTGATGGTTGGCGGTTGCTCCGGTGTGGCACAGGACGTCCCTCCTTATGTCATTGCGCAGGGTAACCACGCAACGCCGTTCGGTGTCAATATCGAAGGGCTGAAGCGCCGCGGATTCAGCCGTGAGGCGATTACCGCTATCCGCAATGCGTACAAGCTGATTTATCGCAGCGGTAAAACGCTTGATGAAGTGAAACCGGAAATTGCTGAACTGGCGGAAACGCATCCGGAAGTGAAAGCCTTTGCCGATTTCTTTGCTCGCTCAACGCGCGGTCTGATTCGTTAATGGCTGAACAGCGTCCATTAACGATTGCCCTGGTCGCCGGAGAAACCTCCGGCGATATCCTGGGAGCCGGTTTAATCCGCGCTCTGAAAGAACGTGTGCCCAACGCCCGCTTTGTCGGTGTTGCCGGGCCACGGATGCAGGCTGAAGGCTGCGAAGCCTGGTACGAAATGGAAGAACTGGCGGTGATGGGCATTGTTGAAGTGCTTGGTCGTCTGCGTCGCTTACTGCATATTCGTGCCGATCTGACAAAGCGTTTTGGCGAACTGAAGCCAGATGTTTTTGTTGGCATTGATGCGCCTGACTTCAATATTACCCTCGAAGGTAACCTCAAAAAGCAGGGTATCAAAACCATTCATTATGTCAGTCCGTCCGTGTGGGCGTGGCGACAGAAACGCGTTTTCAAAATAGGCAGAGCCACTGATTTAGTCCTCGCATTTCTGCCTTTCGAAAAAGCGTTTTACGACAAATACAACGTGCCGTGCCGTTTTATCGGCCACACAATGGCTGATGCCATGCCGTTAGATCCAGATAAAAATGCCGCACGAGATGTGTTGGGGATCCCTCACGATGCCCACTGCCTGGCGTTGCTGCCGGGGAGCCGTGGCGCGGAAGTCGAAATGCTTAGTGCCGATTTCCTGAAAACGGCCCAGCTTTTGCGCCAGACATATCCGGATCTTGAGATTGTGGTGCCGCTGGTGAATGCCAAACGCCGCGAGCAGTTTGAACGCATCAAAGCTGAAGTCGCGCCAGACCTGTCGGTTCATTTGCTGGATGGGATGGGCCGTGAGGCGATGGTCGCCAGCGATGCGGCGCTACTGGCGTCGGGCACGGCAGCACTGGAGTGTATGCTGGCGAAATGCCCGATGGTGGTGGGCTATCGTATGAAGCCTTTCACCTTCTGGCTGGCGAAACGGCTGGTGAAAACTGATTATGTCTCACTGCCAAATTTGCTGGCGGGCAGAGAGTTAGTCAAAGAGTTATTGCAGGAAGAGTGTGAGCCGCAAAAACTGGCTGCGGCGCTGTTACCGCTGTTGGCGAATGGTAAAACCAGCCATGCGATGCACGACACTTTCCGCGAGCTGCATCAGCAGATCCGCTGCAATGCCGATGAGCAGGCGGCGCAGGCCGTTCTGGAGTTAGCACAATGATCGAATTTGTTTATCCGCATACGCAGCTTGTTGCAGGTGTGGATGAAGTTGGGCGCGGGCCGTTGGTCGGTGCGGTCGTTACCGCTGCCGTGATCCTCGATCCGGCGCGCCCGATTGTCGGGTTGAATGATTCCAAAAAGCTGAGTGAAAAACGCCGTCTGGCGCTCTGTGAAGAGATCAAAGAGAAGGCGTTAAGCTGGAGTCTGGGTCGCGCGGAACCTCATGAAATCGACGAACTGAATATTTTACACGCAACCATGCTGGCGATGCAGCGTGCCGTAGCGGGGCTGCATATTGCGCCGGAATATGTGTTGATTGATGGTAACCGCTGCCCGAAATTACCGATGCCATCGATGGCGGTTGTTAAAGGCGACAGTCGCGTGCCGGAAATCAGTGCGGCGTCTATCCTGGCGAAAGTGACACGCGATGCTGAAATGGCGGAGCTGGACATCATTTACCCACAATATGGATTTGCCCAACACAAAGGGTATCCAACGGCTTTTCATCTGGAAAAACTGGCTGAACACGGTGCGACCGAACACCATCGGCGCAGCTTTGGCCCTGTCAAACGCGCACTGGGACTTGCGTCCTGATTCTTGTGTCGAGATTAAGTAAACCGGAATCTGAAGATGTCTGAACCACGTTTCGTTCACCTACGGGTGCACAGCGACTACTCGATGATCGATGGTCTGGCAAAAACCGCGCCGCTGGTAAAAAAGGCGGCGGCGTTGGGGATGCCGGCACTGGCGATCACTGATTTCACCAACCTTTGCGGTCTGGTGAAGTTCTACGGAGCGGGACATGGCGCAGGGATTAAGCCTATCGTCGGGGCGGATTTTAATGTCCAGTGCGACCTGCTGGGTGATGAGTTAACCCACCTGACGGTGCTGGCGGCGAACAATACCGGCTATCAGAATCTGACGTTGCTGATCTCAAAAGCGTATCAGCGCGGGTATGGTGCCGCCGGGCCGATCATCGATCGCGACTGGCTTATCGAATTAAACGAAGGGTTGCTCCTCCTCTCCGGCGGACGCATGGGCGACGTCGGGCGCAGCCTTTTGCGTGGTAACAGCGCACTGGTAGATGAGTGTGTCGCGTTTTATGAAGAGCACTTCCCGGATCGCTATTTTCTCGAATTGATTCGCACCGGCAGGCCGGATGAAGAAAGCTATTTGCACGCGGCGGTGGAACTGGCGGAAAGGCGCGGTTTGCCTGTTGTGGCAACCAACGACGTGCGCTTTATTGACAGCAGTGATTTCGACGCGCACGAAATCCGCGTCGCGATCCACGACGGCTTTACCCTCGACGATCCCAAACGTCCGCGTAACTATTCGCCGCAGCAATATATGCGTAGCGAAGAGGAGATGTGCGAGCTGTTTGCCGACATCCCGGAAGCACTTGCTAACACCGTGGAGATTGCCAAACGTTGTAACGTGACCGTGCGTCTTGGTGAATACTTCCTGCCGCAGTTCCCGACCGGGGACATGAGCACCGAAGATTATCTGGTTAAGCGAGCAAAAGAAGGTCTGGAAGAGCGTCTGGCATTTTTATTCCCTGACGAAGAAGAACGTCTTAAGCGCCGCCCGGAATATGACGAGCGTCTGGATACTGAACTCCAGGTTATCAACCAGATGGGCTTCCCTGGCTACTTTCTCATCGTTATGGAATTTATCCAGTGGTCGAAGGATAACGGTGTACCGGTAGGGCCTGGCCGTGGTTCCGGTGCGGGGTCACTGGTGGCCTACGCGCTGAAAATCACTGACCTCGATCCGCTAGAATTCGACCTGCTGTTCGAACGTTTCCTTAACCCGGAACGTGTCTCCATGCCTGACTTCGACGTTGACTTCTGTATGGAGAAACGCGACCAGGTTATCGAACATGTGGCGGACATGTACGGTCGCGATGCGGTATCGCAGATCATCACCTTCGGTACGATGGCGGCAAAAGCGGTGATCCGCGACGTAGGTCGCGTGCTGGGGCATCCGTATGGCTTTGTCGATCGTATCTCGAAACTGATCCCGCCAGATCCGGGGATGACGCTGGCGAAAGCGTTTGAAGCCGAGCCGCAGTTGCCAGAAATTTACGAAGCGGATGAAGAAGTTAAGGCGCTGATCGACATGGCGCGTAAACTGGAAGGGGTTACCCGTAACGCGGGTAAACACGCCGGTGGGGTGGTTATCGCGCCGACCAAAATTACCGATTTTGCGCCGCTTTATTGCGATGAAGAAGGCAAACATCCGGTCACTCAGTTTGATAAAAGCGACGTTGAATACGCCGGACTGGTGAAGTTCGACTTCCTCGGCCTGCGTACTCTCACCATCATCAACTGGGCGCTGGAGATGATCAACAAGCGGCGGGCGAAAAATGGCGAGCCGCCGCTGGATATCGCCGCGATCCCGCTGGATGACAAGAAAAGTTTCGACATGCTGCAACGCTCGGAAACCACAGCGGTATTCCAGCTTGAATCGCGCGGCATGAAAGATTTGATCAAGCGTCTACAACCTGACTGCTTCGAAGATATGATCGCACTGGTGGCGCTGTTCCGCCCAGGTCCGTTGCAATCAGGGATGGTGGATAACTTTATCGACCGTAAACATGGTCGCGAGGAGATCTCCTACCCAGACGTGCAGTGGCAGCATGAAAGCCTGAAACCGGTTCTGGAGCCAACTTACGGTATTATCCTGTATCAGGAACAGGTAATGCAGATTGCCCAGGTACTTTCTGGCTATACCCTCGGCGGCGCGGATATGCTGCGTCGTGCGATGGGTAAGAAAAAGCCGGAAGAGATGGCCAAGCAGCGTTCTGTTTTTGCCGAAGGTGCAGAAAAGAACGGCATCAATGCCGAACTGGCGATGAAAATCTTCGACCTGGTAGAGAAATTCGCGGGTTACGGATTTAACAAATCGCACTCTGCGGCCTATGCTTTGGTGTCTTATCAAACGTTATGGCTGAAAGCGCACTATCCGGCAGAGTTTATGGCGGCGGTAATGACTGCCGATATGGACAATACCGAGAAAGTGGTTGGCCTGGTGGATGAGTGCTGGCGGATGGGCCTTAAAATCCTGCCGCCAGATATAAACTCCGGTCTTTACCATTTCCACGTCAACGATGACGGGGAAATCGTGTATGGTATTGGCGCTATCAAAGGGGTGGGTGAAGGGCCAATTGAGGCCATCATCGAAGCCCGTAATAAAGGTGGCTACTTCCGCGAACTGTTTGATCTTTGCGCCCGTACCGACACCAAAAAACTGAACCGGCGGGTGCTGGAAAAACTGATCATGTCAGGGGCATTTGACCGCCTGGGGCCACACCGCGCGGCGTTAATGAACTCGCTGGGCGATGCGTTAAAAGCGGCAGATCAACACGCGAAAGCGGAAGCCATCGGCCAGGCCGATATGTTCGGCGTGCTGGCAGAAGAGCCGGAACAAATTGAACAATCCTACGCTAGCTGCCAGCCGTGGCCGGAGCAGGTGGTGTTAGATGGGGAGCGCGAAACGTTGGGTCTGTACCTGACGGGTCACCCGATCAACCAGTATTTAAAAGAGATTGAGCGTTATGTCGGAGGCGTAAGGCTGAAAGACATGCACCCGACAGAACGTGGTAAAGTCACCACGGCTGCGGGGCTCGTTGTTGCCGCGCGGGTTATGGTCACCAAGCGCGGCAATCGTATCGGTATCTGCACGCTGGATGACCGTTCCGGGCGGCTGGAAGTGATGTTATTTACTGACGCCCTGGATAAATACCAGCAATTGCTGGAAAAAGACCGCATACTTATCGTCAGCGGACAGGTCAGCTTTGATGACTTCAGCGGTGGGCTTAAAATGACCGCTCGCGAAGTGATGGATATTGACGAAGCCCGGGAAAAATATGCTCGCGGGCTTGCTATCTCGCTGACGGACAGGCAAATTGATGACCAGCTTTTAAACCGACTCCGTCAGTCTCTGGAACCCCACCGCTCTGGGACAATTCCAGTACATCTCTACTATCAGAGGGCGGATGCACGTGCACGGTTGCGTTTTGGCGCGACGTGGCGTGTCTCTCCGAGCGATCGTTTGTTAAACGATCTCCGTGGCCTCATTGGTTCGGAGCAGGTGGAACTGGAGTTTGACTAATACAGGAATACTATGAGTCTGAATTTCCTTGATTTTGAACAGCCGATTGCAGAGCTGGAAGCGAAAATCGATTCTCTGACTGCGGTTAGCCGCCAGGATGAGAAACTGGATATTAACATCGATGAAGAAGTGCATCGTCTGCGTGAAAAAAGCGTAGAACTGACGCGTAAAATCTTCGCCGATCTCGGTGCATGGCAGATTGCCCAACTGGCACGCCATCCACAGCGCCCTTATACCCTGGATTACGTTCGCCTGGCATTTGATGAATTTGACGAACTGGCAGGCGACCGCGCGTATGCAGATGACAAAGCTATCGTCGGTGGTATCGCCCGTCTTGACGGTCGTCCGGTGATGATCATTGGTCATCAGAAAGGCCGTGAAACCAAAGAGAAAATTCGTCGTAACTTTGGTATGCCAGCGCCAGAAGGTTACCGCAAAGCACTGCGTCTGATGCAAATGGCTGAACGCTTTAAGATGCCAATCATCACCTTTATCGACACCCCTGGGGCTTATCCGGGTGTGGGCGCAGAAGAACGTGGTCAGTCTGAAGCCATCGCGCGTAACCTGCGTGAAATGTCTCGCCTCGGCGTACCGGTCGTTTGTACGGTTATCGGTGAAGGTGGTTCTGGCGGTGCGCTGGCCATTGGCGTGGGCGATAAAGTGAATATGCTGCAATACAGCACCTATTCCGTTATCTCGCCGGAAGGTTGTGCCTCTATCCTCTGGAAGAGCGCAGACAAGGCCCCGCTGGCGGCTGAAGCGATGGGCATCATCGCTCCGCGTCTGAAAGAACTGAAACTGATTGACTCCATCATCCCGGAACCGTTGGGCGGCGCTCACCGTAACCCGGAAGCGATGGCTGCGTCTCTGAAAGCGCAACTGCTGGCGGATCTGGCCGATCTCGACGTGTTAAGCACTGAAGATTTAAAAAATCGTCGTTATCAGCGACTGATGAGCTACGGTTACGCGTAATCAGCAAATTTTCTGAAAAGGGTCACTTCGGTGGCCTTTTTTTCTATGTAGTTTATTTAGTCATATTATAAATACATTTAGATAATCTTTCTTTCGTTTTCCCCTGCCATAAAATTCTTGAACTCATGTTGATAACTCCGATTTCGGAGGCATATACAAATATACACAGTGGTCAAAAATAATATAAATTTATCAATCTCATAGAATTTTTAAGGATAAAATATGAAAGCAATTTTAGGATTTGATCATCTTCTTATGCCGCGTGTTCTGGTGTTTTTTTACTGGCTGGCTATGGTGCTGACACTGATAGGCGGCGTCTTCTCCATATTTAGCGGAAACATTATCTTAGGGGTAGCTTATACCGTCATTGGCCTTATAAGCTGTCGTATGACTTTCGAATTAATTATGATAGCGTTTAAGAATAACGAATATTTGCGCCGCATTGCCGAGAGTGTTAGCAAGAATAGCGCAGAGTAATCTCCCGCAAAGCGCTTCACCAAACCGCATCTCAACCGCTATTACAGGCGTTTGAGATGTTGTTTTAAAATCAGAGTATACTCTAAATAATTCGAGTTGCAGGAAGGCGACAAGCGAGTGAATCACCAGGAGCTTACATAAGTAAGTGACTGGTGTGAGCGAACGCAGACGCAGCACATGCAACTTAAAGTATGACGAGTATAAATGTCTGATTCATCTTTCCTGTAATTTGTGCGTATTATCAATATATAGCGATGCACGTGCGTATCATATCAATGCAGGAGATTCTATGTTGGGTTTAAAACAGGTTCACCATATTGCGATTATTGCGACGGATTATGCGGTGAGCAAAGCCTTCTACTGCGATATTCTCGGCTTCACGCTGCAAAGCGAAGTTTATCGCGAAGCGCGTGATTCGTGGAAAGGGGATTTGGCGCTTAACGGGCAGTACGTGATTGAGCTTTTCTCATTTCCATTCCCACCGGAGCGCCCCAGCCGACCGGAAGCCTGCGGCCTGCGCCATCTGGCATTTAGCGTTGATGATATTGATACGGCAGTGGCGCACCTTGAAAGCCATAATGTGAAATGTGAAGCGATACGTGTCGACCCGTATACGCAAAAACGCTTTACGTTCTTTAACGATCCTGACGGGCTGCCACTGGAACTGTATGAGCAGTAAGGCTTGTCATCGCCGCATTTGCCCGGTAACGTGCCGGGCATCTCTATTGTAGATTCGCACTATCATGACACTCACGCTGAATACTCAACTTCTCGCCTCACGCCAGATTCTGGTGGCCTTTAGTGGCGGACTGGACTCCACCGTTTTACTGCATCAACTGGTGCAGTGGCGGGCTGAAAATCCGGACGTCACGTTACGCGCTATCCATGTGCATCACGGTTTAAGTGCTAATGCTGATGCCTGGGTCGTGCATTGTGAAAATATCTGCCAGCAGTGGCAGGTGCCGCTGGTGGTTGAGCGCGTGCAGCTTGCGCAAGAGGGGTTAGGCATTGAGGCCCAGGCACGGCAGGCGCGTTATCAGGCATTTGCCCGAACGCTGTTACCCGGAGAAGTTCTGGTCACTGCACAACATCTTAACGATCAATGTGAAACCTTTTTGCTGGCGTTAAAACGTGGCAGTGGCCCTGCCGGGCTTTCCGCTATGGGAGAAGTATCTGATTTTGCCGGAACCCGGCTTATCCGCCCGTTGCTCACTCGCACACGTGGAGAGCTGGAGCAGTGGGCACATAAACGTGGCTTACGCTGGATTGAAGACGAAAGTAATCAGGACGATAGCTACGATCGTAACTTCCTGCGCCTGCACGTGGTGCCGTTATTACAGCAGCGTTGGCCGCATTTTGCCGAAGCAACGGCACGCAGCGCCACGCTTTGCGCTGAACAAGAGAGCCTGTTGGATGAACTGCTGGCGGATGATTTAGCGCACTGCCAAACGTCGCAGGGAACGCTACAGATTGCGCCAATGATGGCGATGAGCGATGTCCGCCGCGCGGCGATTATCCGCCGCTGGCTGGATGGGCTGAATGCGCCGATGCCTTCCCGCGATGCGCTGGTACGGATTTGGCAAGAAGTTGCACTGGCGCGGGAAGATGCTTCCCCCTGTTTGCGCTTTGGCGCGTTTGAAATCCGTCGCTATCTGTCGCAACTGTGGTGGATTAAATCCGTTGCCGGACAAAGCGAAACCATTGTGCCGTGGCTGGCGTGGCAACAGCCGCTGGAATTACCGGCTGATCTGGGAAGTGTGCAGTTTACTGCGGGAGGAGATATTCGTCCTCCGCGTGCTGACGAAGCGGTTAGCGTTCGTTTTAAGGCGTCGGGATTGCTGCACATTGTCGGGCGCAACGGTGGACGTAAGTTAAAGAAAATCTGGCAGGAACTGGGCGTGCCGCCGTGGCTGCGTGATACTACGCCACTGCTGTTTTATGGCGAAACGTTGATTGCGGCAGCGGGAATTTTTGTTACACGTGAAGGCTTTTCTGAAGATGAGGCTGGTGTAAGTTTTTTCTGGCAGAGAAATAGTTAGTTCAGCATAGCCGGATAAGACGCGCTATGCGTCGCATCCGGCAAAAGTGAATCAGGACTCACTCACCACTACCGTACCGATTTCCGGATGGCTAAAGCTGGTAATTTTATCCAGGCGCAACTCGCGGGTTTCGCCAGCGACATCGACGACCAGATATTCCACATTTTTGCGGGACACTAAATCATTGGCTTTACCCTGCAATTTTTCGCCATCTTTCAGCTCCAGCGTCAGCAACAGGTGATGCTGGCAGGCGAGCTCAAGATTATCGTAATCATCACAATTGATAGGTTGATACGTATCATTCATTGACATAATCGCTCACCAGTAAGTTTGCCGCAGCGTATGCTGCTTTTTCCCTGACAGCCTCTGAAAGGGCATCGTCGGCAGCCATTTCATTCAGCACTTTCAAAACGCAGCCCAGCGCGTCCGGAACGTATCCTAAGTCTCCGCTGGCGATTTCCGCGTACCGCTTGCGTATTAACTCACAATATTTTTCCACATGCCCTCCTGTCAGCACTCTGACTTAACCGTGGATGCAAGTCTAAGCCTACGAAGATAAACCCTGTTTCGCAAGGTGACTATACCACACTCATTTCTGCAATATCAGCGCCGCAACTGCACGTATTCCGTTACAATGGCCTCCTGATTCGAAAGGAGTTTTCTTATGGCGCTTAAAGCGACAATTTATAAAGCGACGGTTAATGTGGCCGATCTTGACCGCAACCAGTTTCTCGATGCCTCTCTGACGCTGGCGCGCCACCCTTCAGAAACTCAGGAGCGCATGATGCTGCGCCTTCTGGCATGGCTGAAATATGCCGATGAACGTCTGCAATTTACCCGTGGTTTGTGTGCCGATGACGAGCCGGAAGCGTGGCTGCGTAATGATCATTTAGGTATTGATTTGTGGATTGAACTGGGGCTGCCGGACGAGCGGCGAATTAAGAAAGCCTGCACCCAGGCCGCGGAAGTGGCGCTGTTTGCCTATAATAGTCGGGCGGCGCAGATCTGGTGGCAGCAAAATCAGAACAAATGCGCGCAGTTTGCCAATCTTTCCGCCTGGTATCTGGACGACGAGCAACTGGCAAAAGTGAGTGCCTTTGCCGATCGCACCATGACACTACAGGCAACGATTCAGGACGGCATTATCTGGTTATCGGATGATAAGAATAATCTGGAAGTAAACTTAACTGTCTGGCAACAACCGTCATGATTGTGATTTCCCGACATGTTGCTATCCCCGATGGCGAGCTTGAGATCACCGCCATTCGTGCTCAAGGGGCGGGCGGGCAGCATGTCAATAAGACCTCAACGGCTATTCATCTGCGTTTTGACATTCGGGCCTCCAGCCTGCCAGAGTATTACAAAGAGCGCCTGCTCGCCGCCAGCCATCACCTGATTAGTAGTGATGGTGTGATTGTCATTAAGGCTCAGGAATACCGCAGCCAGGAACTGAACCGCGAAGCGGCGCTGGCCCGACTGGTGGCAGTGATTAAAGAATTAACAACGGTACAAAAATCCCGACGACCGACGCGACCTACCCGTGCATCGAAAGAGCGCAGGCTGGTATCGAAAGCACAAAAATCAACCGTGAAGGCGTTGCGTGGCAAAGTGCGCAGCGGTCGGGAATAAAAAGAAGGAATTGATGGTGAGAAAAGCGATAGTAGCAGCGATGACGGTAATCAGTCTCTTTACTCTAATGGGATGTAATAATCGGGCTGAAGTAGATATGCTTTCCCCAGCGCAGGCCGCCGAGCTGAAACCGATGCCGCAAAGCTGGCGTGGTGTGCTGCCGTGTGCTGATTGTGAAGGGATCGAAACCTCTTTGTTTCTCGAAAAAGATGGAACCTGGGTAATGAATGAGCGCTATCTGGGCGCTCGTGAAGAGCCTTCATCTTTTGCTTCCTACGGTACATGGGCGAGAACCGCAGACAAACTTGTATTAACCGATACTAAAGGCGAAAAGTCATATTATCGGGCAAAAGGTGATGCGCTGGAGATGCTCGATCGTGAAGGTAATCCGATTGAATCGCAGTTCAACTACACACTGGAACCGGCAAAATCCAGCTTGCCCATGACGCCGATGACCATGCGTGGCATGTATTTTTATATGGCTGACGCAGCAACTTTTACTGATTGTGCGACCGGAAAACGATTCGCGGTGGCAAATAACGCAGAGCTGGAACGAGGCTATCTGGCTGCTCGCGGCAGCAGTGAAAAACCGGTGCTGCTGTCAGTAGAAGGTCACTTTACGCTTGAGGCTAATCCGGATATCGGGGCACCGACTAAGGTATTAGCGCCCGATACGGCTGGTAAATTTTTCCCGAACCAGGATTGCAGTAGTTTGGGGCAGTAAACCTGCTTGTGGCAGAAACAAACGCAAAATTGCCTGATGCGCTACGCTTATCAGGCCTACAGAGTAGATTGCAATGTTTTGAATTAGCACGATTTTGTAGGTCGAATAAGATGTTCACACCGCATCCGGCATTCTGTGCACAACGCCTGATGCGACGCTGGCGCGTCTTATCATGCCTACAAAACCCCCCCATTCCTTAGGAGTGATCAAACGTTTAATCCACATCCGGCATAAACACTCTGAGACTGGCTTTTATCACCGGGTCAGTCCAACGAAGCGACCCGTTTTGATATAAATCCCTGGTTTCAGATGCCCAACATACTGTAACTGTGCTTCTGGCCTAAACGCAGAGACATCGCCAGCACGCATATGCATCAGATCGGCAGGACTAATCCAACCTGACTGCGCCAGCGTAAGCGGATGCCCGGCTTTGGCAAATGCATCCGTGACAAATTCCGAACAAAACCACGATTTTTTGTCCCCCTCGCCAACACTGCTTAACTGCGCTTTCGCCAGGCCGCTGACGCACTGTTGGCGGAAATCTGCGGAAAAAGGATTCAGTGAGCACATCTGGCGGGTCACCATAAACGGAATAAATTCGACAATGCCGCGATAGTTATACCCGCTATCTTTGATTTTGTTGGCGAACGCGGTGATATCTGTGGCTTGTTGCGGGGTAAGATCCGGGGCTCGTAAGACGAAAAGCTTATCACTATGCTTCATGGCTTTTTTCAGGGAAACAATCTGGACGCCAGCGCCTGTCGCTTCTGCGACGTTATTATCACCTAAATAGATGGCAACGTGACTCACCGAGGAAGTGCTGAAGACGCGGATACCGAATGAGGTTACCCCAAGGCTTGAGGAGAACAGCAAATCGCCGGGCTTGAGGTCAGATTCAGTTATTTCAGTTATTGATTGTTCGGTAAAAGAGCTTTGATGCTGGAATTTGACTGCCCATGTTTTCGCCTCGGCATCTACCGCTGTGGCTGATGAGTCTGGCTGACTAATATCAACGGTACAGGCCGAAAGTAAAAGAAAGCAAGGGAGAAGCAGACGACAGTACGCCTTTGGTTTATTCATTTTATACAATCCATGTAAAAAAGGGTCCTGAAATTCAGGACCCTTTCTGGCATCAGCCTTTAATCTGTTTCACCAGATAATCGACGATGTCACCGGTCTTAATTAATTGCTTCTCGCCGTTACGACGGTATTTGTATTCGATATCGTCGTTGTCGAGGTTACGGTCGCCCAGCACGATAGTGTGTGGAATACCGATCAGTTCCATATCGGCAAACATCACGCCCGGACGTTCTTTACGGTCATCCAGCAGGACTTCGATTCCCTGCGCACGCAGTTCGCTGTAAAGTTTCTCGGCCAGTTCTTGTACGCGGAAGGATTTGTGCATGTTCATCGGCAGAATAGCTACCTGGAACGGTGCGATCGCGTCAGGCCATACGATGCCGCGCTCGTCGTAGTTTTGCTCAATCGCCGCAGCCACTACACGCGTAACCCCAATACCGTAGCAACCCATAGTCAGGATCTGGTTGCGGCCATCTTCGCCCTGTACGGAGGCTTTCAGAGCTTCAGAATACTTAGTACCCAACTGGAAGATGTGACCGACTTCGATACCGCGTTTGATCAGCAGCGTACCCTGACCATCCGGGCTTGGATCGCCAGCCACTACGTTACGGATGTCAGCAACTTCCGGGGTTGCGACATCGCGATCCCAGTTGATACCAAAGTAGTGTTTACCGTCGATGTTAGCACCGGCAGCAAAATCACTCATCGCCGCAACGGTACGGTCAATTACAACCGGAATCGGCATGTTTACCGGACCCAGTGAACCCGGGCCTGCTTTAACGACGGCACGAATTTCTTCTTCGGTTGCGAAAGTCAGCGGGCTGGCAACCTGCGGCAGTTTCTCCGCTTTTACTTCGTTCAGTTCGTGGTCACCGCGCACCAGCAGCGCAACCAGCGGGAAGCTGCTGCCTTCAACAGCTTTAACCAGCAGTGTTTTAACGGTTTTTTCAATCGGCAGATTGAACTGTTCAACCAGTTCAGCGATGGTTTTCGCGTTCGGTGTATCAACCAGCGTCATTTCCTGAGTTGCAGCAGCGCGCGGTTCTTTCGGCGCGATAGCTTCTGCCAGTTCAATGTTAGCTGCGTAGTCAGAGGTGTCGGAGAAGACCACATCGTCTTCACCGCTCTGTGCCAGCACCTGGAATTCGTGAGAGGCGCTGCCGCCGATAGAACCGGTGTCGGCCTGTACGGCGCGGAAATCCAGCCCCATACGGCTGAAGATTTTGCTGTAGGCCGCATACATTGCATCGTAGGTTTCCTGCAAGGATTCCTGAGAAGTGTGGAAAGAGTAAGCATCTTTCATCAGGAATTCGCGGGAACGCATGACGCCGAAACGTGGACGAACTTCATCACGGAACTTGGTCTGGATCTGATAGAAGTTCAGCGGTAACTGTTTGTAAGAACTCAGCTCATTACGAATCAGGTCGGTAATAACTTCTTCATGAGTTGGGCCGAGTACGAACGGACGCTCGCCACGGTCAACAAAACGCAGCAGTTCCGGACCGTACTGTTCCCAACGACCACTCTCTTGCCACAGATCGGCTGGCTGAACCACTGGCATCGACACCTCGATCGCACCGGCGTTGTTCATCTCTTCACGCACGATGTTTTCGACTTTTTTCAGAACGCGCACGCCGGTCGGCAGCCAGGTATATAACCCGGAGGCCAGCTTGCGGATCATCCCGGCGCGTAGCATCAGTTGATGGCTGATCACCTCGGCGTCGGCAGGTGTCTCCTTGAGAGTGGAGAGCAGGTATTGGCTAGTACGCATGTTGTTACGGTTCCAGTTGGAAGGTAGAACAGGCTCAAGGCGAGCCTGGGACAAAAAAAGTGATTTAGTTTACCAGTGCAGAAGAAATGTCAAAAGAGAAGGGCGTGAATTTAACGCCCTTCCAGCGCAAAGACTTCAAAACCAGTCTCGGTGACTCGCCAGCGGACGTTAAAATCATGCAGCCAGACGGCATAGGTTTTACCTGTGTCTTCACCTTTACGATAGGCCGGGCGCGGGTCCTGCGCCAGTACTTCGCGGATAAACAGCGTTAGCTGCGGATAACGCTTCTCCAGCGTCAAAAGTTGCTTTTCGACGTCTGCGGTAAATCTCACCGCCATCTCTGCTACTGGCGCGCTTTGCGCATAGCTGGCGCTGGCATCGGGAAGCGATTCGGCAAAGGGGAGGTAAGGTTTTATATCCACCACCGGCGTACCATCGACCAGATCCAGACCGCCGAGCTTCAGAATCACGTTATCTTTATGGCAAACAACCTCTTTCAGCTCTACCAGTGACATCCCAATCGGGTTAGGGCGAAAAGTAGAACGCGTGGCGAAAACGCCCATTCTGGCGTTACCGCCGAGACGAGGCGGACGCACAGTCGGGCGCCAGCCACCTTCCATCGTTTGATGAAAGACGAAAAGGATCCATAAATGGCTGAACGCTTCCAGGCCGCGTACGGCATCGGCCTGGTTGTAAGGAGCAATAAGGTGCAGTTCTCCGTTGGCGCTTTTTACCAGCCCAGGCTGGCGCGGAACGGCGAATTTTTCTTTATAGGGTGAGCGAATAACACCTATTTGCTCAAACTGGAAACTGCTCATTTCGCCGTAATGTTAAGCGCTGAACCGATGCACACAGCCTGACGATAGCAGCCTGGCGTACCGCTGGTGACTTCACAGCTATGCAGTAATACCGCATTGGCTTTCATTTTGGAGGCATTGATTTGCATCCGCTTACGTGCGGTTGGGATGCTCGGTGGAGAATCCTGATTAGAGGCCTGGCAAGAGTCGCCACTGACTTCACCGAGATCGCGGAACGGTTTGCCGACTAATTCTTCAGCATTGGTATAAATTCGGACCGGCGTGGCGCGCGGCGCTTTCGGTTTTGCAGGCTCCGCTTTCGGCTGGGGTGCAGTGCTTTGAACGGATTCGACAGGGGATCTGCTTAACATAGAACAGCCGCTTAGCATGAGTGCTAATAAACAGATCGGTAAAGCACGCATAGTATTTCCTCAATGTATGATCAAAACGTCAATATTGAATCAGGCGCTTGTAAAAATGACAAGACGGGCAAGCGCCCGTCCTGAATGATATTACAAATTGTGGAAACAGCCTAAAAATTACCAGCCTTTAACCGCACCGCCGTTAAACACTTTATTTGCCGCTTCATAAACTTCATCAGACTGATAAGCCTGGACGAATTTCTTCACGTTTTCCGCGTCTTTGTTATCTTCACGGGTCACGATCAGGTTTACGTAAGGAGACTCTTTGTCTTCCACGAAGATACCGTCTTTCGCCGGAGTCAGGCCAATCTGGCTGGCATAGGTGGTGTTGATAACCGCCAGAGCAATCTGTGCATCGTCCAGGGAACGTGGCAATTGCGGTGCTTCCAGCTCAACAATTTTCAGATTTTTAGGATTCTCAACCACATCAAGCACGGTCGGCAGCAGACCTACGCCATCTTTCAGCTTGATCAACCCCACTTTTTGCAGCAGCAGCAGTGAACGGCCGAGGTTAGTCGGATCATTCGGTACGGCAACCTGTGCTTCATTGGGTAGTTCATCCAGTGATTTGATTTTCTTGGAATAACCGGCAATCGGATAAACAAAAGTATTACCTACTGCAACCAGTTTGTAGCCACGATCCTTCAGTTGCTGATCGAGGTACGGTTTGTGCTGGAAGGCGTTGGCGTCGATATCGCCTTTGCTTAATGCTTCGTTCGGTAGCACGTAGTCGTTGAAGGTGACCAGCTCAACGTCCAGGCCATATTTGTCTTTCGCAACTTTCTGCGCGACTTCTGCAACTTGCTGTTCGGCACCGACAATCACGCCGACTTTAATGTGGTTTGGATCTTTTTCATCCTGACCGCAGCCTACCAGTGCCAGTGATCCAATCAGGGCTCCCACTGCCGCAAAGGTTTTGAGTTTGAACGCCATACCTTATTCCTTCTTCAATTATTTATGTTGTGTTGAACGTTACTTGCGAGTGACAGCCCGGACGATGCGATCGCCTGCGAACTGAATTAAATAAACCAGAATGACCAGCAATACCAGCACCGTATTCATCACCGTTGCGTTATAGCCGATGTAACCATATTGATAGCCAATCTGACCCAAACCACCGGCTCCGACTGCACCACCCATCGCGGAATAACCGACCAGAGTAATCAGGGTGATAGTTGCGGCATTTACCAGACCCGGCAACGCCTCTGGTAACAGCACTTTGCGCACGATCTGCATCGGTGTGGCACCCATTGCGCGGGAGGCTTCAATCAACCCGGTTGGGATCTCCAGCAGGGCGTTTTCGACCATACGGGCAATAAACGGTGCTGCGCCAACTGTCAGCGGAACAATCGCCGCCTGCAAACCAATCGATGTGCCGACAATAATGCGAGTAAACGGAATCATCCATACCAGTAAAATAATGAACGGAATGGAACGGAAAATGTTCACAATCGCAGATACGGTACGATACAACTTCGCGTTAGCAATAATTTGCCCCGGACGTGTGACATAAAGCAGGACGCCAACCGGCAGACCAATCACAAAACCGAAAAAACCGGATACGAAGGTCATTGCCAGCGTTTCCCATACGCCACGAACCAGCAACCACATCATCGGCTCAGACATAACCCAGTACCTCTACTTTTACATGGTGTTCTTGCAGCCAGGCAATGGCGGCTTGCGTATCTTGTTGTGTACCGTGCATTTCGGTCAGCATGATGCCGAACTTAACGCCTCCGGCGTAATCCATCTGCGCGCTAATAATGTTGTTATTAACGTTGAAACGACGTGCGGTTTCAGAAAGCAACGGGGCATCTACTGACTGACCGGTAAACTCCAGGCGCAGCATGGGGACACAATCAGTGAACGGCTCCGCTTGCAGACGTTCCTGATAATCTTCCGGGATATCCAGATGCAGGGTCGACTGAATAAATTTCTGTGCCAGCGGCGTTTTCGGATGCGAGAACACTTCACTTACTGTGTCTTGCTCGATCAACTCACCATTGCTGATAACCGCCACGCAATCACAAATACGCTTCACAACGTCCATTTCGTGGGTGATTAACAGAATCGTCAAACCCAGACGGCGGTTGATGTCTTTCAGCAGTTCGAGAATAGAACGCGTGGTTGCCGGGTCCAGTGCGCTGGTGGCCTCATCGCACAGCAACACTTTGGGATTGCTGGCTAATGCGCGAGCAATCGCCACACGCTGTTTCTGCCCACCGGAAAGATTCGACGGGTAGCTATCATGTTTGTCGCCAAGACCAACCAGCGCCAGTAATTCCGTCACGCGACGTTTGATCTCCTCTTTTGGCGTGTTGTCCAGCTCCAGCGGCAGTGCCACGTTACCAAAAACAGTACGCGAAGAGAGCAGGTTAAAGTGCTGGAAAATCATGCCAATATGACGGCGCGCTTTGGTCAACTCGGATTCTGACAGCGTGGTCAGTTCCTGGCCATCGACCAGAACGCTACCCTCGGTTGGGCGCTCCAGCAGGTTTACACAACGGATAAGCGTACTCTTACCCGCGCCAGAGGCACCGATAACGCCATAAATTTGTCCGGTTGGCACATGCAGACTGACGTTGTTTAACGCCTGGATAGTGCGGGTGCCCTGGTGGAACACTTTGGTGATATTCGAAAGTTTTATCATTGATTATTTATTATCGTCATTAAGTTAGTCGTGGCATTTCGACTGCCTGATACGGTCAAAGCCGTCAATGAAATGGATGTTAAGGCATCCAGACGTCTAAATCAATCAGGTTTATACGAAGAGCACTTTCTTGCAGGTCGAAACATGCGATACTAGCGGCACATGCCTTATTAAGGAGTTATAAAAGGTGGCGAAGAGCGTACCCGCAATTTTTCTTGACCGTGACGGCACCATTAATGTCGATCACGGCTATGTCCATGAGATCGATAACTTTGAATTTATCGACGGTGTCATTGACGCCATGCGTGAGCTTAAAAAAATGGGCTTTGCGCTGGTGGTGGTAACGAACCAGTCTGGTATTGCGCGCGGCAAATTTACTGAAGCGCAGTTTGAAACGCTGACCGAGTGGATGGACTGGTCGCTGGCGGACCGTGATGTCGATCTGGATGGCATCTATTATTGCCCGCATCATCCGCAGGGCAGTATTGAAGAGTTTCGCCAGGTCTGCGATTGCCGTAAACCACATCCAGGAATGCTTTTGTCAGCACGCGATTATTTGCATATTGATATGGCCGCTTCTTATATGGTGGGCGATAAATTAGAAGATATGCAGGCAGCGGCTGCGGCGAACGTGGGAACAAAAGTGCTGGTGCGTACGGGGAAACCTGTTACCCCTGAAGCTGAAAATGCAGCGGATTGGGTGTTAAATAGCCTGGCAGACCTGCCGCAAGCGATAAAAAAGCAGCAAAAATCGGCGTAACGATTAAAAGATGAGCGGTTGAAATAAAAATGCATTTTTCCGCTTGTCTTCCTGAAACGACTCCCTATAATGCGCCTCCATCGACACGGCGGATGTGAATCACTTCACACAAACAGTCGGTTCGGTTGAAGAGAAAAAATCCTGAAATTCAGGGTTGACTCTGAAAGAGGAAAGCGTAATATACGCCACCTCGCGACAGTGAGCTGAAAGCCGCGTCGCAACTGCTCTTTAACAATTTATCAGACAATCTGTGTGGGCACTCGAAGATACGGATTCTTAACGTCGCAAGACGCTAAA